>CAZECO010000011.1:0-37195 GCA_964510455.1 uncultured Actinomycetes bacterium | reverse complement strand
CCGGCCGGGCGCGCAACGCCCGCCCGCGGGATTCGCTCGGCCGACCGCTGCCCTACGGCGCGCCGGGGGAGCCGACGATGCCGGAGGACCTGTCGCTGGACGATGGTGAGGCCGCACACCTGGCGCAGGACCTGCTAGACGGCGGCCGGCCGTTCCACGCCCACGAGGTGCTTGAGGCGCAGTGGAAATCCGCGACCGAGCCTCAGGCGCGCGAACTGTGGCAGGGCCTGGCGCAGCTCGCCGTCGGTCTCACCCATGCGGCGCGCGGGAACGAAACAGGTGCGGTGTCGCTGATCCGCCGAGGCAGGGACCGGGTTGCATCGGTCGCACCGGGGTCCGTGCCCGTGGTCGATGCCGACGGTGTGGTCGCCTGGGCGGACGCCTGGCTCGCGGGCGACCGGGACCGTGGGCTGCGGCTGGCGGGGCCAGCCGGCGGCGGGCCGTAGTATCGGCGGGTGACGTCGCGCCCCCGCCTGCTGCTGATGGATGGCCACTCCCTGGCCTACCGGGCGTTCCACGCCCTGCCGGTGGAGAACTTCAGCACCACGACCGGGCAGCCGACCAACGCCGTCTACGGTTTCACGTCCATGCTCATCAACCTGTTGCGCGATGAACAGCCGACGCACCTGGCGGTCGCATTCGACGTCTCGCGCCAGACGTTCCGCAGCGAGGCGTACCCCTCCTACAAGGGCAACCGCAGCGCCACCCCGCCGGAGTTCAAGGGCCAGGTGGAGCTGATCCGCGAGGTGCTGGATGCGCTCGGCATCACCAGCGTGGAGCGGGAGGGGTACGAGGCGGATGACGTCATCGCGACCATGGCGCACCGGGCGCGGGAAGCCGGCTACGAGGTCCTCATCATCAGCGGCGACCGCGATGCGATGCAGCTGGTGGACGACGACACGACCCTGCTCTACCCGCGCAAGGGGGTCTCCGACCTGGCGCGGATGACCCCGCAGGCAGTTGTCGACAAGTACGGTGTGACGCCGCAGCAGTACCCGGAGCTGGCGGCGCTGGTGGGGGAGTCCAGCGACAACCTGCCCGGTGTGCCCGGCGTCGGTCCGGGATTCGCCGCGAAATGGCTGCAGCAGTTCGGCAGCCTGTCCGCCCTGCTGGACCGTGCCGACGAGGTGACCGGGAAGAAGGGCGAGGCGCTGCGGGAGCACGTCGCGCAGGTCCGGACGAATCGCACGCTGAACGCGCTGGTGGACGATCTGCCCCTGCAGGTGCCCCTCGACGACCTGCAGCGGCACGACTTCGACCGTGCCAAGGTGCACGAGATGTTCGACGCGCTGGAGTTCCGCGTGCTGCGCGATCGCCTGTTCGACTACCTCGGCGATCAGGTGGAACAGGCGGGGCCGCGGACCGAGGTGGACGTGCAGGTCGTCCCCGCCGGAGGCTTCGGGGCTTGGCTGGCGCAGCACGCCCCGCGCGGCGGGCCGCGCTCGGCGATCGCGCTGGAGGGCAGCTGGGGGCAGGGCTCGGGGCGGGCCGCCCGTGCCGCGATCGCGACCGGCGACGGCTCGGTGGCGGTGCTCGACCTCGACGACTGCGCCGATGAGGATGCCGACGCCCTTTCGGTCTGGCTGGCGGACCCCTCGGCGCCCAAGGCGATGCACGACGCGAAGGGCCCGCTGCTCGCGCTGCGCGCCCGCGGCTGGACGGTCGGCGGGCTGACCAGCGACACGGCGCTGGCCGGCTACCTCGTGCTGCCCGGTCAGCGCAGCTTCGACCTCGCCGATCTGGTCGCGAGATTCCTGCAGCGCGACCTCGGCAGCTCCCAGGCGACAGGGGGGCAGTTGTCGCTGGGTCTGGCCGAAGAAGCCGCGACCCCGTTGGGCGAGCATGCCCGGGCCATCCTCGATCTGGCCGACGTGATGGACGCCAGGCTCGCGGCCGCCGGTGCCGCCGAGCTGTTGACGGGGCTGGAGCTGCCGCTGCAGCAGGTGCTCGTCGGGATGGAGGCGTCCGGCATCGCCGTGGATCTGGCGGGGCTGCGGGTACTGGAGAGCGTCTTCGCCGACCGGATGGCGGCCGCCGAGTCCGACGCCCACGCCATCGCCGGGCATCCGTTCAACCTCGGTTCCCCCAAGCAGCTGCAGGTGGTGCTGTTCGAGGAGCGCGGCCTGCCGAAGACCAAGCGGATCAAGACCGGCTACACCACCGACGCCGACGCGCTGGCCTCGCTGTACGCAACCACCGAGGATCCGCTGCTGGAGACGCTGCTGCGCTGGCGGGACGTGTCGCGCCTGCGGCAGACGGTGGCCGGGCTGATCCCGCTCACCGATGCGGGGGGGCGGATCCATACCACGTTCCAGCAGACCGTCGCGGCCACCGGGCGGCTGTCCAGCGCCGACCCGAACCTGCAGAACATCCCGATCCGGACCGCGGAGGGCCGGCGGATCCGGGGCTGCTTCATCGCCGGCGACGGCTTCGAGGCGTTGATGACCGCCGACTACAGCCAGATCGAGATGCGGATCATGGCGCACCTGTCGGAGGACGCCGGCCTGATCGATGCGTTCCGCTCCGGGGAGGATCTGCACACGACGGTGGCCTCGCGGGTGTTCAACTGCCCGCCGCAGGAGGTCGACGCCGAGAAGCGGCGGCGGATCAAGGCCATGTCCTACGGCCTGGCCTACGGGCTGAGCGCCTACGGGCTGTCGCAGCAGCTGGGCATTGGCGTGGAGGAGGCCCGGGGCCTGATGGAGGAGTACTTCGCCCGGTTCGGCGGAGTCCGCGACTACCTGCACGAGGTCGTCGCGCGCGCCCGCGCCACCGGGTACACCGAGACGATGATGGGTCGGCGCCGCTACCTGCCGGACCTGTCCAGCGACCTGCGGCAGCGCCGCGACATGGCCGAGCGGATGGCGCTCAACGCCCCGATCCAGGGCTCGGCCGCCGACATCATGAAGGTGGCGATGATCAAGGCGGACGAGGCGCTGTCGGCCACCGGGCTGCGCAGCCGCCTGCTGCTGCAGGTCCACGACGAACTGGTGGTCGAGATCGCGGCCGGCGAGGGCGACGAGGTGGCCGCGCTGCTGCGGGACGCGATGGGGTCCGCCGCGTCGCTGTCGGTGCCGCTGGAGGTCTCGATCGGGGTCGGCCGGACCTGGGAGGACGCCGGGCACTGACGCTGGCAATTCGGGACCTATCGGGGTCCGGGGCTTCTCAGCGCGGCGCGCTGGTCACCGCCGACACTCTGGATCCAGGGTCCGGCGCGCGTAGCACCGCTGGCGTCGCCGCTGGCCGCTGCTCCTGGCCGGCCGGGCGCAAGTATGCACCTGCTGCAGGTGCGACCCGCATTCTGGGTGCAGGTCGACCGCGACACCCCGGGGAGCCCGCGGCCCCCCAATACTGAACCCCGGACATCCCGCCCCACACCTCGCCGCCAGAGGTCCAAACGACACGCTTACGTGAATCCGCGACTACCGAAGCTGCTGATGGGTATCCCAGGAGTGTTCGCCTATCCCAATGGGTAGGCCGGCCCAACCTAGGAAGGAACGATCTCTTGAGTGCTCCAACAGACCAGCTTCAGGCTCCGCAGCAGCTTGATCAGCCGATTCTCCAGGAAGAGAAGGCGAAGAAGCCCCTCTACAAGCGCAAGTGGTTCATCGCACTGGCGGCCGTCGTAGCCCTGGGTGCCATCGGCAGCGCCATGGGCGGCAGTGAAGATGCCCCCGCGACCAACGAGGCTGCGGTCGAGCAGCCCGCCGCCCCCGAGGCAGCGGTCGAGGAGCCCGCCGCCCCTGTCGAGGACTCCGCTGCCGTTGAGACGACGGTGTCGCAGGACAACGCACTGCGCTCTGCCGAGAACTACATCGACACCATGCCGTTCTCCCGCGAGGGCCTGATCAAGCAGCTGGAGTTCGAGGGCTACACCACCGAAGACGCAACTTGGGCCGTCGATCAACTCGATGTTGATTGGAACGAGCAGGCGGTCCTCGCTGCCGAGAACTACCTGGAGATGATGCCGTTCTCCCGCGAGGGCCTGATCCAGCAGTTGGAGTTCGAGGGCTACACCACGGAGCAGGCGACCTACGCAGCCGATCAGGTCGGACTCTAGAAGCGCCCTGCCCTGAACGAGGTCATCGCTGACCACGGCTGGCACAACTTCACCGAAGGCACCCGACCCATTAGGGGAGGGTGCCTTCGTCCATTCCCCGGGCAGGGAGGCACCAGCCCAGGGCCTCGGGCGGTACTCTACGGCCACCCTGCCCCGACCCCCGCGCCTCAGATGCGCAACCCGCTTTGACCCGCCGATCTCCGGTGCTCTACCGTGGAGGTTGCGCTGTCGCCTGCACGCCCGCGGACGGAGTCGGGTGCGCAGCCGCCAGCGGACCACCGCCGTCGGCCAGGGACAGCACACCGACATCCATCAGAATCCCGAGTGACCCACTACATGACGTCCACCACCGAGAATGCCCCTACGACCCACGCGATCAACGACATCGGAACCGCCGAGGACTTCCTCGCCGCTGTCGACGCGACAATCAAGCCCTTCAACGACGGTGACATCGTCACCGGGATCGTGGTCAAGGTCGATCGCGACGAGGTACTCGTCGACATCGGCTACAAGACCGAAGGCATCGTCCCCTCCCGCGAACTGTCGATCAAGCACGATGTGAACCCCGACGAAGTCGTCAAGGTCGGCGACGAGATCGAAGCCCTCGTGATGACCAAGGAGGACAAGGAGGGCCGCCTCCTGCTCTCCAAGAAGCGCGCCATGTACGAGCGCGCCTGGGGCAAGATCGAAGAGATCAAGAGCGCCGACGGCGTCGTGGAGGGACAGGTCATCGAGGTCGTCAAGGGCGGCCTCATCGTCGACATCGGGCTGCGCGGCTTCCTGCCGGCGTCGCTGGTGGAGATGCGCCGCGTCCGCGATCTGCAGCCCTACATCGGCCGCACTCTCGAGGCGAAGATCATCGAGCTGGACAAGAACCGCAACAACGTGGTGCTGTCCCGCCGGGCGTTCCTGGAGCAGACCCAGTCCGCGGTCCGCACCGATTTCCTCAACCAGCTCGCCAAGGGCCAGATCCGCAAGGGCGTCGTGTCGAGCATCGTCAACTTCGGCGCCTTCGTGGACCTCGGCGGCGTGGACGGCCTGGTGCACGTCTCGGAGCTGTCCTGGAAGCACATCGATCACCCCGGCGAGGTCGTCGAGGTCGGCCAGGAGGTCACCGTCGAGGTGCTCGACGTGGACATGGACCGCGAGCGGGTCTCGCTGTCGCTGAAGTCCACCCAGGAGGATCCGTGGCAGCACTTCGCCCGGACCCACCAGCTCGGGCAGGTTGTGCCCGGCAAGGTCACCAAGCTGGTGCCCTTCGGTGCGTTCGTCCGGGTGTCGCAGGGCATCGAGGGCCTGGTCCACATCTCCGAACTGGCCGAGCGCCACGTGGAGCAGCCGGAGCAGGTCGTCAAGGTGGGCGACGAGATCTTCGTCAAGGTCATCGACATCGACCTCGAGCGTCGCCGCATCTCGCTGTCGCTGAAGCAGGCGAACGCGTCCGGCGCGGCTGCGCAGGAGGAGTTCGACCCCTACCTGTACGGCATGGCGCCGTCCTTCGACGAGGAGGGCAACTACATCGGTCCGGAGGGCTTCGACACCGAGACCGGGGAGTGGAAGGAAGGCTTCGACGACGCCCGAGCCGCGTGGGAGAAGGAGTACGCCGAGGCCCACGCCCGCTGGGAGGCCCACCGCAAGCAGATCGAGGATGCTGCCGAGGCCGAGGCCGAGGCTACCGGCGGACCGAGCGAGTACTCCGGTTCCTCGAACGCGCCGGGCGGCACGCTGGCCACCGATGAGGCGCTGCAGGCGCTGCGCGACAAGCTCACCGGCGGCGGCGAGTAGCACGCGCACGTACGCTGCGGCCCCGCACCCTGTGGTGCGGGGCCGCTGCGCGTGCGGGAACGCGGCGAAATCCGGACCTCCGTCCGGAATCCCGCGGGGACTGGACGACGACATCGAGATTTCGACGCGTTCCCCGTCGGCACAGGTGCACCGCGGGGCTGGGACCACAGGAGCGGACATGGCGCAGCGGACCATCCGGGTCGCCCTCACGGGCGGGATCGGCTCGGGCAAGAGCGAGGTGGCGCGGATGCTCGCCGGGAAGGGCGCGATCGTCGTCGACGCCGACGCCGTGGCGCGCGAGGTCGTGCAGCCCGGACAGCCCGCCCTGGCGGAGATCGAGGCCGAGTTCGGCGCCGGCGTGATGCATCCCGACGGGTCGCTCAACCGGCCGGCGCTCGCGGAGGTCGCGTTCGCCGATCCGGCGAGGCTCGCCCGGCTGAACGAGATCACCCACCCGCGGATCGCCGCCCGCACCAAGCAGCTGCTCGACGCCGCCGCGCCGGGTTCCGTCATCGTCTACGACATGCCCCTGCTGGTGGAGACCGGCGCGGCGGCGGGCTGGGACCTGGTGGTCGTCGTCGACGCCCCCGACGAAGTGCGGGTTGCCCGGCTCACGCAGCTGCGGGGATTGCCCGAGTCCGATGTGCGGGCCCGGATGGCGTCGCAGGCGACCCGGGAGGAGCGAAACGCGGCAGCCGATGTGATCCTCGACAATTCGGGTGATCGGGAGTCCCTCACGGTGCAGGTCGAGGCACTCTGGGAGGGTTTGAGGCTCGGCACCCTGATCGGGGAGTAGCGTCGGACCATGAGGTTCCTGCCCTACCTCGTGCTGCTCGGCTCGGTGATCGCCGCGCTCATCTGGGCGGGGAACCGTGCGGCGGCGAACCGGGCGGCGGCGAAGCCGCGGGCGTTGCCCGCCGCGGATCCGTTCACCGCGGATCCGTTCACCGCGCAGGCCGTCGTCGTGCACGGTCCGGAGCGCGGCCCCGGATGGCTGAGGCTGACGCCGACGCAGCTGGTGTTCACCTCCGGGACCGGGCGCGTACTGGTCATCGAGCGGCTCGACATCACCGGGGCGACGCTCACCCGCGCGCTGCCGGACCGCGAGACGGCCGCCGCGGTGCTGGCGGTGGCGACCGACGACGACGTCTTCTACTTCCAGCTCGATCGGCCCGAGGTCTGGCTGCACGAACTGCGGTGACTCAGCGCAGTTCGAGCCGTCGGATCTTCCCGGAGGCTGTCCGTGGGAACCCGTCGCGGTGCTCGATGTGCTTGGGCCGCTTGTAGCCGGCAAGGTGGGCGGCCGCCCACGCCCGCACCGCCGCCACGTCGGCGTCGCCCAGGTAGGCCGCGCACACGGCCTGTCCCCATACCGGGTCGGGCCGGCCGAAGACGGCGACCTCGGCCACGCCCGGGCACTCCCCGAGCACCCCTTCGACCTCCACCGGGTAGACGTTGACGCCCCCGGTGATGATGAGGTCCTCCCGCCGCCCCTCCAGGTACAGGTAGCCGTCGGCGTCGAGCCGTCCGAGGTCGCCGACGGTGAACGCGTCGCCGTCCCAGGCCCGGGCGGTCTTGGCGTCGTCCCCCCAGTACCGGAAGCGGGCGAACGAGGGTGCCCGGCACCAGATGGCGCCGTCGGCGATCGCCAGCGTCCGCCCGGCCCGGGCGCGCCCCACCGTGCCGGGCCGCTCCTCCCAGTCCGCGCCGGGGCAGGCGGCGAACTGCCCCTCCGTCGAGCCGTAGAACTCCCACACGCAGTCGGTCCCCGCCCAGGTGTGGATCCGCCGCTTCAGCGCCGGAGCGCACGCCTCGCCCGCATGGGCGAGCAGCCGGTAGGGCGAGCCGGGGACGTCCCCGGTCGCGAACAGGCGCTGCAGGTGGCTCGGGACGACGAACGCCGTGGTGGGCCGCACCTCGCCGAGCGCCCGGGCGATGCGACCGGCATCGAACCAGCCGGGCAGCGCCACCGACCCGCCGGCCAGCACCACCGACAGCGCGAACCGCAGCGGTCCCGAGTGGCACAGCGGACCGTGGACCAAGGAGATGTCGGACGGTTCGAACTGCCACAGCGCCTGCTCGTCGGCCCACAGCGCTGCCGATTCGGCCTCGCTCAGATCCCCGGTCCAGACCCCCTTCGGATGGCCGGTCGTCCCCGACGTGTAGTGCATCGGCCGGCCGAGCGGATGGTCGGCCAGGTCGACCGGCGCCGGATCCTGCCGATCCAGGGCGGCGAGGTCGCCGGGTTCGGTGAGGGCCAGCGCCGGCCGGGCGTCGGACAGGATGTAGCCGCGCTCGCCGTCGGTGAGCATCGGGTTGACCAGCACGGGCACCACGCCGCTGCGCAGCGCGCCGAGCACGAGCGCCAAGACGTCGGCCTGGGCGGCCGCGGCTTCATCAGGCGTCCCCCGGTGCTCCGGGGTGACGACGGCGACGCGGTCTCCGGGACGGACCCCCGAAGCGGCCAGGGCCCCTGCGAGGTGCTCGCTGCGCCGCCGGATCTCCGATCCGCTCACCGTGAGGGTCACGTGTCGCGCCCTGGGTGGATCCGCCCGGCCGCGCCCTGCTCGCGGGCGTGCCCAGGCCGTTCGCCACAGGTCATTGCTCGACCAATCGCTGCAGCTTGGCGATGGACATCGACCAGCCCGCCTCATTCGCGGCCGGGTCCACGCCGGCGGGCAGCGGCTCGTGGACGGCAGCCAGCTCGGTGCCCTCCGGCGCGGTGCGCAACTGGAAGCGGACGGTCATCGGCGCGGCGAGCCCGGCGTCGTCGGTCTCGAATCGCAGCTCCCACTCGACCTCCTGGTCCGGTACGAGACGGACGAACCGCCCGTGGAAGGAATCGCTGTGCCCGGTGGTCTTGCCCTGGATCCCCGGGTCGCGGTAGGTGAGCGTGATGCGGATCCGTCCCCCGGGCCGCGCGTCGAACTCGTGCAGCTCGCTGACCATGTCGTCCGGGACCATCCAGCGCCCGACCGCGGCGGGATCGATCAGGGCCCGGAAGACCGCGGCGGGCGGCGCGGCGATCCGCCGGGTGACGCGCGTCGCTGCCATGCCGGGAATCCTATGCGCGAGAATCGTTGTCCGTGATCGCCAATCTGTTCCAGCCCGCGGGCGCGGGTGCCGAGGTAGTCGACGCGCTGCTGAGCACCGGCGGTGTCCGCATCGAACGGATCGTCTCGCACGGGCATAGCACGCAGTGGTACGACCAGGACGAGGACGAGTGGGTTGTCGTGCTCGCCGGTGAGGGCGAGCTGGAGTTCGCCGACGGGCCGAACCGGGTGCTGCGGGCGGGGGACTTCGAGTTCCTGCCGCGGCACCGTCGGCACCGGGTCGCGCGAACAGCGGCGGACGAGCCCACCGTCTGGCTGGCGGTCTTCGTCGGGTAGCGCTCCGGCATTCGGTGGCTGACGTACCCCCGGCGTACGGTTTCCCTATGGCCCGGCCCATCACCGACTTGCAGCGGAAGGTGGCGCCGTTCGAGGTCGTCAGCGACTTCGTCCCGGCGGGCGACCAGCCGCAGGCGATCGAGGAGCTGGTGCAGCGGATCCGGGCCGACGAGCAGCACATCGTGCTCCTGGGAGCCACCGGCACCGGCAAGTCCGCCACCACCGCGTGGCTGGTCGAGCGCCTGCAGCGTCCCACGCTGGTGATGGCGCCCAACAAGACGCTGGCCGCCCAGCTGGCCAACGAGTTCCGCGAGCTGCTGCCGAACAACGCCGTGGAGTACTTCGTCTCCTACTACGACTACTTCCAGCCCGAGGCGTACATCCCGCAGACCGACACCTACATCGAGAAGGACTCCTCGATCAACGAGGAGGTCGAGCGCCTGCGCCACAGCGCCACGAACTCGCTGCTGACCCGCCGCGATGTGGTCGTCGTCGCGACCGTGTCGGCGATCTACGGGCTGGGCACGCCGCAGGAGTACGTCGACCGGATGGTGCGGCTGCGGGTGGGGGAGGAGCATGACCGCGACAGCCTGCTGCGGCAGCTCGTCGGCATCCAGTACACGCGCAACGACCTGTCCTTCACCCGCGGCACCTTCCGGGTGCGCGGCGACACGCTCGAGGTGTTCCCGGTGTACGAGGAGCACCCGGTGCGCATCGAGATGTTCGGCGACGAGATCGAGCGGCTGATGACCCTGCACCCGGTCACCGGGGAGATCATCACCGAGGACTCCGAGCAGTACATCTTCCCGGCCAGCCACTACGTCGCCGGGCCGGAGCGGATGGAGCGCGCCATCGCCGGGATCGAGGCCGAGCTGGGCGAGCGGCTGGCGGAGCTGCACCGGCAGGGCAACATGCTGGAGGCGCAGCGCCTGCAGATGCGCACCAGCTACGACGTCGAGATGATGCGGCAGGTCGGCAGCTGCGCGGGCATCGAGAACTACTCGCTGCATATCGACGGCCGCGAGCGGGGCTCCCCGCCGAACTGCCTGCTGGACTACTTCCCCGAGGACTTCCTGATGGTCATCGACGAGTCGCACGTCACCGTGCCGCAGATCGGGGGCATGTACGAGGGCGACGCCAGCCGGAAGCGGACCCTGATCGAGCACGGCTTCCGGCTGCCGAGCGCGGCGGACAACCGGCCCCTGACCTGGCAGGAGTTCGAGGAGCGGGTGGGGCAGACCGTCTACCTGTCGGCGACCCCCGGGCCCTACGAGCTGGCGAAGGCGCACGGGGAGTTCGTCGAGCAGGTGATCCGCCCCACTGGCCTGCTGGACCCCGAGATCGTGGTGAAGCCCACCAAGGGCCAGATCGACGACCTGATGCATGAGGTCCGGCTGCGCACCGCGAAGGACGAACGGGTGCTGGTCACGACGCTGACGAAGCGGATGGCCGAGGACCTCACCGACTACCTGCTGGAGCAGGGCATCCGGGTCCGCTACCTGCACTCCGAGGTCGACACGCTGCGCCGCGTCGAACTGCTGCGCGAGCTGCGGATGGGCGAGTACGACGTGCTGGTCGGGATCAACCTGCTGCGGGAGGGCCTGGACCTGCCGGAGGTGTCGCTGGTGTCGATCCTCGACGCGGACAAGGCCGGGTTCCTGCGCAGCGAGCGCAGCCTGATCCAGACCATCGGCCGCGCCGCCCGCAACGTCTCCGGGCAGGTGCACATGTATGCCGAGGCGATCACCGACCAGATGCGGTTCGCCATCGATGAGACCGACCGCCGCCGCGCCAAGCAGATCGCGTACAACACCGCGCACGGCATCGACCCGACCCCGCTGCGCAAGAAGATCGGCGACATCACCGACCTGATCGCCAAGGAGGACGCGGATACGGCGCAGCTGCTGGGATCCGGGCGCCGGCAGTCGCGCGGCGGCCGGGGGGTGTCGGTCGTGATGGACCGTGCCGAGCACCGGTCGCTGGCGGAGGGCGAGCTGGCGGACCTGATCGAGCAGCTGACCGAGCAGATGCATGCCGCGGCCGAGGAGCTGCAGTTCGAGCTCGCCGCCCGCCTGCGGGACGAGGTCTCGGATCTGAAGCGCGAATTGCGGGGGATGACGGAGGCGACGAAGTAGCGGCGCGGTTGCGCGTCGCTGGCACGACCGTGTGGCCGGGCGACGCCTCCCGCCCGGATGTCCCGAACGAGGCGGCGTGGGTGGACGCGTCGGCGGACGTGATCGCACCACCATCATCGACCGAGGTGCACCGCACGGCCGCCCGTTCATCAGACGCTCGCGCTCCCGCGGCGTGTGCGTGTCGCGTCGCCACGCGGCCCCCCCGCGCCCCGCCCCCGCAACGACCCGGATCCCCGATGGCCATAGCTGGCGCACGACGCACGCAACCGCCTGGGCGCTGCCCGACGCAACCCGCCCGCGGTGGTCGGCCCGGTCTCTGGTGGTGATGGCGAACGCGTCGGAATATCGGGCACTCCCGCGAGCTGAGCGGTGGGATTCGGGGATGCCCGGAATATGGATGCGTTCGCCACCACCGGGCGCCGGGACCGGAGCCAGACAACAGAGCGTCGTCGCGGTTTCGGGGGATTGACGGTCCGGTGTACGCGCTGCGGGGGTCGGACAGTGCGCCAGCGGGGTGCCTCCGGGGTGCAGACCCGAGGCCCCGCGAGAACCCCTCCCCGCAGGCTTCCGCGGAGCCCGTTCCGCGCGTCCTGCCCTCGCACCGTGCGAACGAGATCGAACACCTCGCGCCACCGGGGCCTCCGGCCAGGTGCTTCCAGGCGAGGAGGAGGGACTCGCCGACAGGATGGCGCCTCGGGTGAACCCCCGAGTCTGCCCGCGGCGCGACGGGTCGGCGCCGACCCGGCGCGTCATCGATGATCGCTGTTGCCCCTACGATGGGTCCCGTTGCGTTGATGCCCTGCCCCATCGGCGGCGGGTTCGGTTGGAGGATCGATGTCACCGTCCATGGTGTTCCCTGCGTCCGAGGCCCAGGCCGTCACCTACTCGTTCGGCGCCACGGCCTGGCTCGTCACGATGGTGCTGGTGTTCGGGCTGTTCACCTTCGACTTCATCCAGGCGTCCCGCAACCCGCACATCGTCTCGATGAAAGAGGCGGGCATCTGGGTGTCGGTGTACATCACGATCGCGGTGGTGTTCGGCCTCACGCTCAACTTCTGGGCCCCGGAGCAGTCCCAGCAGGCGCTCGCCAGCGACGGCGGCTGGTCGCTGCAATTCTTCGCGGGCTACATCACCGAACTCAGCCTCTCGGTGGACAACCTCTTCGTCTTCGTGCTCATCTTCAGCTCGTTCGCGGTGCCGAAGCTGTACCAGCCCAAAGTCCTGATGATCGGCATCATCATCGCGCTGGTGCTGCGCCTGTTCTTCATCCTGCTCGGTGCCGCGGCGCTGGCGAAGTACTCCTGGCTGTTCTACTTCTTCGGAGCCTTCCTGCTATACACGGCCATCAAACTTGTCACCAAGCACGGTGCCGAGGGCGATCCGGCGGACAACAAGGTCGTGAAACTGGCGGAGCGCGTGATCCCGACGACGCGGGAGTACCACAACGGGAACTTCTTCACCAAGATCGACGGCAGGCGCGTGGCAACGCCGCTCTTCCTGGTCTTCATCGCGATCTTCATGTCCGATCTGCTCTTCGCGATGGACTCGATCCCCGCGATCTTCGGGCTGACCAGCGAGCCGTACATCGTCTTCACGGCGAACGCCTTCGCGCTGATGGGGCTGCGGCAGTTGTTCTTCCTGCTCGACGGGATGCTCGACCGCCTGGTCTACCTCACCTACGGCCTCGCAGCCATCCTCGGATTCATCGGGATCAAGCTGCTGCTGCACGCCTTGCACGAGTCCGGGTTCGACGTGCCGGTGATCGGGACCCTGCTCTCCCTGGTGGTCATCATCGGAGCCCTGGTCATCACGGTGCTGGCGTCGCTGTGGAAGGTCAAGAACGACCCCGACGCCCTCGTCAAGCACGACCTCACCGGGCATCATCATCCGCAGGGCGAGTCGCTGCAGAACCTCGACCCGGAGCCGACCCACGGCGATCGCCCGTCGCCGCACTAGCGGGGACGCACCGGTCAGGCAGATGGGGCGACGAGCAGCGGCTGCGCAATCTCCCATCGGCGGATCTCGCAACCGTCGGTGAGCTTGAACGACGCCGAGACCGGCGCGCCGTCCCATTCCCCCTCGACCGTCGCTGTTGCGGGACCGTTGAACTGCTGGGTGCACAAGGAGCCCGCCGGGACCGGTGCGAACGGATCGGCACGGGCGGATTGCTGATCGGCGAGGAATGCGCAGGCACCCGGCGGATCGGGGTGATCGCCGCCCACCGGGTCGCACTGCAGCTGCCACACCTGCGGCGCGGCTCCGGTATCGGCCACGACGGTGATGGTGAGCTGGGTCGCACTCGCCCGCTCGGAGTCCGCGCAGCCGCCGACGAGCAGCACCGGGATCAGCAGCAGTGCGCGCGCCCTCACCAGCCACGCTCCCGCCACTGGTCCAGGTGCGGCCGCTCCCGGCCCAGCACGGTGTCGTCACCGTGCCCGGGGTACACCCAGGCCTCGTCGTCGTAGACATCGAAGACCCGCAGCACGACATCGGTGAACAGGGATTCGAATGCCGCCGGATCCCCCCAGGTGTTGCCGACGCCGCCGGGGAACAGCGAGTCGCCGGTGAAGAGGTGGACATGGCCGGCCGGGTCGTCGTAGGCGAGCGCGATCGAGCCGGCGGTGTGGCCGCGCAGGTGGATGACCGCGAGCGCCACCTCGCCGAATGCGACGGCGCTGCCGTGCGAGAGTCGGCGCGTGACTCCGACCGGCAGCAGGTCGGCATCCGCCTCGTGCGCCAGCACCGGGGCGCCGGTGGCCTCCACCAGGGCAGCCAGGCCCTGCCAGTGGTCCGGATGACCGTGGGTCAGGACAACCGCCGACAGCGGTTCGGCGCCGACGAACTCCAGCAGCCCCTCGGCGGGCCCCGGGGCGTCGATCAGCAGCGAGGCCCCGGTTGTCCGGCAGCGCAGCAGATAGGTGTTGTTGGCCAACGGCCCGAGCGCCAGTTTGCTGATGACCAGCCCGGTCAATTCGCGGACCTGTGCCGGCCCGTCCGGCCTGACCCTGCCGTGGTACGTCATGACCCGCCCCGATCCGCCCGACATGCCGTGCCGGGCACCACAGGTAGCCTAGGCCAGTGAGCGCGATGCCAGGCAGCCAACCGCGGGTGAGGGCGCTGGATCGGGCCTCGCACCACGCCGCCAACCGGCTGGTGGTCCGCGGCGCGCGCGAGCACAACCTGAAGAACGTGTCGCTGGACCTGCCGCGCGATGCGCTGATCGTCTTCACCGGACTGTCGGGCTCCGGGAAGTCCAGCCTGGCGTTCGACACGATCTTCGCCGAGGGCCAGCGGCGGTACGTGGAGTCGCTGTCGGCGTACGCGCGACAGTTCCTCGGCCAGATGGACAAGCCCGATGTGGACTTCATCGACGGCCTGAGCCCCGCGGTGTCGATCGACCAGAAATCCACCTCCCGCAATCCGCGCTCCACGGTCGGGACCGTGACCGAGGTCTACGACTACCTGCGACTGCTGTACGCCCGGATCGGGCGTCCGCACTGCCCGACCTGCGGCAGGCCGATCAGCCAGCAGACCCCCCAGCAGATCGTCGATCAGGTGCTGTCCCTGCCCCAGGGGACCCGGTTCCAGGTGCTAGCCCCCGTGGTGCGACAGCGCAAGGGCGAGTTCGTGGACCTGTTCGCGCAGCTGCAGTCCAGCGGGTTCTCCCGGGCGCTGGTCGACGGCGCGGCCATCAGCCTCGCCGAGCCGCCGACGCTGAAGAAGCAGGAGAAGCACGACATCAGCGTGGTGGTGGATCGGCTGGTCGTGAAGGCCGGCGCGAAGCAGCGGGTCACCGATTCGGTGGAGACCGCCCTGCGGCTGGCCGAGGGCGTCATCGTCCTGGATTTCGTGGATCTGCCCGACGATTCGCCCGAGCGCACGCGCACGTTCTCCGAGCATCTGGCCTGCCCGTACGACGGCAGCTCTTTCGAGGTGCTGGAGCCGCGCTCGTTCTCGTTCAACTCCCCGTTCGGCGCCTGCCCCTCCTGCTCGGGCCTGGGCACCAAGATGGAGGTCGATCCGGAGCTGATCGTGCCGGATCCGGCGCTGTCCCTGCTCACCGGTGCGATCGCCCCCTGGTCGTCGGTCCACCTGAGCGAGTACTTCCGGCGGCTGCTGATCGCGCTGGGGGAGGAGCTGGACTTCGATCCGCAGGCCCGCTGGCGGGACCTGCCGGATGGGGCCCGCGACACCGTGCTCAACGGCTACAACAACCGGTTGACCGTCCGGTACACCAACCGGTACGGCCGGGTGCGCACCTATCAGACGACGTTCGAAGGCGCGATCCCGTTCGTGCAGCGCCGGCACGCGGAGGCGGAGTCCGACGCGGCGCGGGAGCGGTTCGAGGGCTATCTGCGCCCGATCCCGTGCCCCGAGTGCGGCGGGTCCCGGCTGCGGCCGCACGTGCTCGCGGTGACCGTCAACGATCGCAACATCGCCCAGATCGCCGAACTGCCGATCGGCGAGGCGGCGGCCTGGCTGGCCGGCCTGGACCTGACCCCCCGCGAACAGCAGATCGCCGGCCGGGTGCTGAAGGAGATTCATGAGCGGCTGCGGTTCCTGATCGACGTGGGGCTGCACTACCTGACGCTGGACCGCGGCGCGGCGAGCCTGGCCGGCGGCGAGGCGCAGCGGATCCGGCTGGCCACCCAGATCGGGGCTGGGCTGGTCGGGGTGCTGTATGTGCTCGACGAGCCCAGCATCGGCCTGCACCAGCGGGACAACCACCGCCTGATCGAGACGCTGGTGAGGCTGCGCGACCTCGGCAACACCCTCATCGTGGTCGAGCACGATGAGGACACCATCCGGGTCGCGGACTGGATCGTGGACATCGGTCCCGGGGCCGGGGAGCACGGCGGCGAGGTCGTGTACTGCGGCCCGGTGCCGCAGCTGCTGCGGCAGGAGGGCTCGATCACCGCCGACTACCTGTCCGGGCGCCGCCGGATCGCGGTGCCGGCGATCCGCAGGCCGCGCGACCGCAAGCGGCTGCTCACCGTCCAAGGGGCCCGGGAGCACAACCTGCGCGACGTCACCGTCGACTTCCCGCTCGGCTGCTTCGTGGCGGTCACCGGTGTCAGCGGCTCCGGCAAGTCCACGCTGGTCAACGATGTGCTGCACGCCGTCCTGGCGCGCGAGCTGAACGGGGCCCGGACGGTGCCCGGCCGCCACCTGCGGGTCACCGGCCTGGAGCAGCTGGACAAGGTGGTCCACGTCGATCAGTCGCCGATCGGGCGCACCCCCCGCTCCAACCCCGCGACCTACACCGGCATGTTCGACCATGTCCGCAAACTGTTCGCGCAGACCGAAGAGGCCAAGGTGCGCGGCTACCTGCCGGGCAGGTTCAGCTTCAACGTGAAGGGCGGCCGGTGCGAGGCGTGCACCGGCGACGGCACGATCAAGATCGAGATGAACTTCCTGCCCGATGTGTACGTGCCGTGCGACGTCTGCCACGGAGCCCGGTACAACCGGGAGACCCTCGAGGTCCACTACAAGGGCAGGACGATCGCCGACGTCCTCGATATGCCGATCGAGCAGGCCCACGAGTTCTTCGCACCGATCCCGCCGATCGCCCGCCACCTGACGACCCTGGTCGAGGTCGGCCTGGGCTATGTCCGCCTCGGCCAGCCCGCCACCACCTTGTCCGGTGGTGAGGCGCAGCGCGTCAAGCTCGCCTCCGAGCTGCAGAAGCGCGCCACCGGCCGCACGATCTACCTGCTGGACGAACCGACCACCGGACTGCACTTCGAGGACATCCGCAAGCTGCTCGGCGTGCTGCACTCGCTGGTGGACAAGGGCAACACCGTGCTGGTGATCGAGCACAACCTCGATGTCATCAAGACCGCCGACTGGGTCATCGACATGGGTCCCGAGGGCGGTTCCGGGGGCGGAACGGTCGTGACGGCCGGAGTCCCGGAGCACGTTGCGGCGGTGCCCGAGAGCCACACCGGCACCTACCTCGCGCCGCTGCTGAGGCGCAGCGGGTAGGCTCGGGGACTGGACCAGGGAGGGCACATGGAGACCAACCCGCTCGCCACCGCGCTGCCGCGGCGCACGCTGCTGGTCGTGGCCGGGGCCTCCGGCATGCTCGCCGCCTGCGGGGGCTCGTCGGACGAGGAGACCCCGGCGCAGCCCGCGAACACGTCGTCCCCCGGCACCACGAGCCCGCCGCCGGGCCCCGGCGGTGAGGTCGTCGCCACAGTCGCCGACGTCCCGGTCGGCGGCGGCACCATCAACCGGGAGCTGCACCTCGTCGTCACCCAGCCGTCCGCCGGGCAGTTCAAAGGCTTCACCTCGATCTGTACCCACCAGGGGTGCGATGTGAGCGGGGTGGCCAACAACCTGATCACCTGCGGCTGCCACGGCTCGCAGTTCTCCAGCGAGACCGGAGACGTCGAGCGCGGACCGGCGAGGACCCCGTTGACCGAAGTGGGCATCGCGGTGCAGGGGGACTCCATCGTCCGTGCCTGAGACCCGCGGCCCGAGTTGGCGACCCGCAACCGGCCAGATCCCCGATGCGCCCGGCGTCTACCGGTTCCGCGACGGGACGGGGCGCGTCATCTACGTCGGCAAGGCGAAGAGCCTCCGCCAGCGGCTGAACTCCTACTTCGCCGACCCGCTGGGCCTGCACCCCAGGACCGCGCGCATGGTGGGCGCCGCCGAGGGCCTCGACTGGGTCGTGGTGGACAACGAGGTCGAGGCGCTGCAGGTGGAGTACTCCTGGATCAAGGAGTACGACCCGCGGTTCAACGTGAAGTACCGCGACGACAAGTCCTACCCGTTCCTGGCCATCACCTTCGGGGAGGAATTCCCGCGGGCGATGGTGATCCGGGGGGCCAAGCGCAAGGGCACCCGGTACTTCGGGCCGTTCGCACACGCCTGGGCGATCCGGGAGACGCTGGACCTGCTGCTGCGGGTGTTCCCGATGCGCACCTGCAGCCCCGGGGTGTTCCGCCGGGCGAGGGCCACCGATCGGCCGTGCCTGCTGGCCGATATCGGCAAGTGCGCCGCACCCTGCGTGGGTCGGGTCTCGCCCGAGGAGCACCGGGAGGTCGCGCTGGACCTCGCGGACTTCCTGTCCGGCCGCCATGAGCGGCTGCTGGCCGACCTCACCGCCAAGATGAAGGCCGCCGCCGGGCGTCAGGAGTACGAGTCGGCCGCCCGGTTCCGCGACGACATCGCGGCGGTGAGCCGGGCGCTGGAGCGCAGCGCCGTGGTGCTGCCCGACGGCACGGATGCCGATGTGTTCGGCTGCGCCGAGGACGATCTCGAGGCGTCGGTCCAGATCTTCCACATCCGGGGCGGCCGGGTCGCCGGGCAGCGCGGGTTCGTGCTGGAGAAGACCGAGGATCTGCACGGGCCCGATACGCTGCGCACCGCGCTGGTCCGCCACTACGGCGACCACGCGGCCGACGGCGACGGGTCCGCCACCGTGCCGAGGGAGATCCTGTTGCCGGACCAGCCCTCCGACGCGGCGGTGGTCGAGCAATGGCTCAGCCGGGCCAGGGGCGCCGGAGTCCGGCTGAAGATCCCCCGGCGGGGGGAGAAGCGGACGTTGCTGGAGACCGTGCAGCGCAACGCCGAGCAGGCGCTGCAGCTGCACAAGCTGCGGCGCTCCAGCGACCTGACGACCCGCAGCAAGGCGCTCGCCGACCTGATGGACGTCCTCGAACTGCCGAGCGCGCCGTTGCGCATCGAGTGCTTCGACGTCTCGCACCTGTCGGGCAGCGACCCGGTGGCGAGCATGGTCGTGTTCGAGGACGGGCTGCCCAGGACCTCGCAGTACCGCACCTTCGGCATCAAGCAGGCCGACAGCACCGATGACACCCGGGCGCTGCACGAGGTGCTGTGCCGGCGGTACCGCAGACTGCATGCCCTCAACGAGCAGGCCGCGCCGCCCGAGGGCTCGTTCGCCTACCAGCCGGCGCTGGTGATGGTGGACGGCGGCGGCCCGCAGGTCAACGCCGCGGCGGCCGCGCTGCGGGATGCCGGAATGGCCGGGCTGCCGGTCATCGGGCTGGCCAAGCGGCTGGAGGAGGTGTGGCTGCCCGACGAGCCCGATCCGCTGATCCTGCCGCGCGGCAGCGATGCGCTGTACCTGCTGCAGCGGATCAGGGATGAGGCCCATCGGTTCGCGATCCGGGCGCAGCGCCGCAAGCGCCAGCAGCAGGTCCGGCGCAGCGCGTTGGACGATGTGCCCGGCCTCGGTCCGGTCCGCCGCACCGCGCTGCTGCGCAGTTTCGGGTCGGTCAAAGCCATCCGGGCGGCGGACCCCGCCGAGATCGCAGGAGTGCCGGGTATCGGCCCGGTGCTGGCCGAGGCGATCCACCGGTCCCTGGCCGCACCGCAGTCCGATCCGGTGGCTAGCGTGGGGGGACAGGCTGAGAGGCGGGGCACTGGTGGATGAGCAGGCAGCGGAGGCCGCCGGTGTGAGGGTGGCGTTCCTGACCGGGATGTCCGGCGCCGGGCGGTCCACCGCGGCCCGCGCGCTGGAGGATCTCGGGTGGTACGTCGTGGACAACATGCCCCCGATGCTGATCGGGCAGATGATCGAGCTGGCGCAGGGAACGCCGTCGCTGGGCAAGCTGGCGGTGGTGGTGGACGCGCGCGGCGGAGCGTTCTTCCACGAGCTGGAGCAGGCGCTGTACCGGGTGCGGCAGGGCAGCGTGGACCTGCAGGTGGTCTTCCTGGAAGCCACCGACGAAGTCCTGGTCCGCCGGTTCGAGAGCAGCCGGCGCCCCCATCCGCTGCAGGGCCAGCAGCGGCTGCTGGACGGCCTGACCCGTGAGCGCGCACTGCTCGCCAACCTGCGCGGGAGCGCGGACCTGGTGGTGGACACCTCGACGATGAGCGTGCACGACCTGCGCCGCAGGATGGAGTCGCTCTTCCTGGACGAGGAGCTCATCGCGCTGCGGGCGACCCTGATGTCGTTCGGCTTCAAGTACGGCATCCCGGTGGACGCCGACATCGTCCTGGACGCCCGGTTCCTGCCCAACCCGTACTGGGTCCCGGAGCTCCGGCCGGGCAGCGGGCTCGATGCCGACGTGCACGACTACGTCGTCGAACAGCCCGATGCGCGGCCGTTCCTCGACACCGCCGCGGCGCTGGTGAACCTGATGGCCACCGGCTACCTGCGGGAGGGGAAGCGGTATGTCACGGTGGCCGTCGGATGCACCGGCGGGCGGCACCGGTCCGTCGCGCTCGCGGAGGACCTCGCGGCACGGCTGGTGAAGTCCGGGGTGGAGACCTCTGTCGTCCACCGGGACCTGGGTCGCGAATGATGCAGCGCACGACGAGGGGATTCGCCCAGGGCCCCGGCGAGGGTCCGAAGGTGGTCGCGTTCGGGGGCGGCCACGGGCTGGCGGTGAGCCTGCAGGCGCTGCGGCGCGTCACCCACCGGCTCACCGCGGTGGTCGGTGTCGCCGATGACGGCGGTTCCAGCGGACGGCTGCGACAGGAGTTCGGCGTGCCGCCGCCGGGCGACCTGCGGATGGCGCTGGCAGCACTGTGCGGCGATGACGCCTGGGGACGCACCTGGGCGAGGGTGGTCCAGCACCGCTTCGGGGGGAACGGCGACCTGCGCGGCCACTCGGTCGGCAACCTGCTCATCGCAGCCTTGTGGGAGCAGACCGGGGACGTGGTGGCCGGGCTGGATCTGGTCGCGAGCCTGTTGGGCGCCGAGGGTCGCGTGCTGCCGGTGTCGCTGGCGCCGCTGGAGTTCGTCGCCGACGTGCTGTTCCCGGGCGAGGCCGCGTCGCGGGAGGTCCGGGGCCAGGTGGCGGTGGCATCGACGACGGGCAGGGTCCAGTCGGTGCGCATCGAGCCGGGCAACCCGCCGCCGTGCGTGGAGACGCTGGCCGCGATCGCCGAGGCCGATCACCTCGTCCTGGGTCCCGGATCCTGGTACACGTCCGTGACCGCGCCCCTGCTGGTGCCCTCGGTGCGAGAGGCCATCATCGCGTCCGGCGCGCGGCGGTCCCTGGTGCTGAACCTCTGCCCACAAGCGGGTGAAACCAGCGGGTTCGCTCCGCACACGCACCTGGAGGTGTGGCGGCGCGATTTCCCGGACATCGGCTTGAACACCGTGGTGGCCGACCCGTCGGCGGTGGCGGACATGGCCGCACTGGAGCGGGCCACGCGATCCCTCGGCGCGGCACTGGTGCTCCGGCCGCTGGCCGCCGGGGATCCGTTCGACGGCCACCACGACCCGGACCTCTTGGCGGCGGCGTTCGGGGCCCTGATCGGGCGTGGCAGGATCACCGTATGGCGATGACAGCCGACGTCAAGGACGAACTGAGCCGGATCGAGAACCGGAACACCTGTTGCCGCAGGTCCGAGACGGCCAGTCTGCTGCGCCTGGCCGGAGGGCTGCACCTGGTGGCGGGCAAGATCGTGGTGGAGGCGGAGCTCGATTCCGGTGCGGCGGCCCGCCGCATCCGTTCGGACATCATCGACCTGTACGGGCATACCGCCGAGATGGCGGTCATCCAGCCGGGAGGGCTGCGCCGCAGCAGCAGGTACCTCGTGCGGATCGTGGCCGGCGGCGAGTCGCTGGCGCGCCAGACCGGTCTGATCGACGGCCGGGGGCGTCCGGTGCGCGGCCTGCCCCCCACGGTGGTGTCCGGCGGGCTGTGCGACGCCGCGGCATCCTGGCGCGGCGCATTCCTCGCACACGGCTCGCTCACCGAGCCGGGGCGGTCGAGCTCCTTGGAGATCACGTGTCCAGGACCGGAGGTGGCCCTGGCGCTGGTGGGGACGGCGCGCCGGCTGGGCATCTCGGCCAAGTCCCGCGACGTGCGGGGCGTCGACCGAGTCGTGATCCGCGATGCGGAGATCATCGCCGCGATGCTGACCCAGATGGGTGCCCATCAGTCCGTGCTGGAGTGGGAGGACCGGCGGCTTCGCCGCGAGGTGCGCGCCACCGCGAACCGGCTCGCGAATTTCGATGATGCGAACCTGCGGCGCTCGGCCCGAGCAGCGGTCGCTGCCGGGGCGCGGGTGGAGCGGGCGCTGGAGATCCTCGGCGATGAGGCCCCCGAGCACCTGGCCGCTGCGGGCCGGCTGCGGATGGCGCACCGTCAATCCAGCCTGGAGGAGCTCGGGGCGCTGGGCGATCCGCCGCTGACCAAGGACGCCGTGGCCGGCCGGATCCGGCGGCTGGTCGCGATGGCGGATCGACGGGCCGCCGAGCTCGGGATCCCCGACACCGAGGCGGGGATCACCGACGAGATGCTCGAGATCGACTGAACGCCGGCGCCGCGCCGGGTCTGCCCGGGTTCGGTGCCCGGGTTGACGCCTGTCGTCGAACCTGACTGCCGCGCGGGGGTGCCTCGCCGACGACTGTTCCTCACCGGCGGGGCCCGAGCAGGCACCGGGGGCCTGTGCACCCGCCGGGTGGGCGGATCGCACCCGAGTTTGCACCCGGACGGGTGCTGCCCGTCGACCCACCCGCACCGCGGTGCCGGTCCCACGATCCGCCACCCGCCACCCGCCCCCGCCGGAGGCGGCAGCCGCGGAACCCGCACACCCCGCCAGATCCGAAGCACCGTGCGAACAGGCAGTCGGTGCCTTCGCGGTCCGCGTGTCGCAGCCGGTTCGCAGCCGCGGCGGGACCGTTCGGACCTCGCACGAGCGGATAGCGGTGCGGCCGGAGGGGGCTGCGGAGGGCACGGCCCGGATCCGCGAATCATGTGCCCGGTCGACGCCTGTCGCAGATCGCTCCGGTCAGGTCCACTTGGCGCCTGCCGGTGCCAAGCGCCCCCGCTGCGGCGCGGCTCGGCCAACGGCTGGCCCGCACAGCCCGCCGGAATCCGTACTCCGGCTGGACAGGGCAGTCGGATCCCTGCCCCCTGCCGTGCGAACAGCAGGTGAATCCCATCCTTCGGCGGAGCAACCGCCGCCGAACTTGGGTAGTGTCCACGGTGACCCCTGGTGCCGGTGCACAGAACCGGCGCCCAACCCATCACAACAGGGAGCGACACGTGACCGTACGCGTGGGCATCAACGGATTCGGCCGCATCGGCCGCAACTACTTCAGGGCGATCGTTGCCAGCGGTGCCGACATCGAGATCGTCGGCGTGAACGACCTGACGAACAACGCGACACTGGCCCACCTGCTGAAGTACGACTCCATCCTGGGCCGTCTGGGCAAGGACGTGACCTCGACCGACGACAGCATCATCGTCGACGGCCAGTCGATCAAGGCGACCGCGGAGCGCGACCCGTCCGCGCTGCCCTGGGCGGACCTCGGCGCCGACATCGTCATCGAGTCGACGGGCCATTTCACCGACGCCACGAAGGCGGCCGCCCACATCGGCGCCGGGGCCAAGAAGGTCATCATCTCGGCGCCGGCGAAGAACGAGGACGGCACGTTCGTGATGGGTGTGAACCACACCGACTACGACTCCGCCACCATGCATGTGATCTCCAACGCGTCGTGCACCACGAACTGTCTGGCGCCGATGGCGAAGGTCATCCACGAGAATTTCGGGATCGAGCAGGGCCTGATGACCACGATCCATGCGTACACCAACGATCAGGTGATGCTGGACTTCCCGCACAAGGACCTGCGGCGCGCCCGCGCCGGCGCCATCAACATGATCCCGACCACCACTGGGGCCGCGAAGGCCGTCGCGCTGGTGCTGCCCGACCTGAAGGGCAAGCTGGACGGCTACGCGATGCGCGTGCCGGTGCCCACCGGATCGGCGACCGACCTCACCGTCCGGCTGTCCCGGGAGGTCACGCGCGACGAGATCAACGCTGCGATCAAGGCCGCCGCCGAAGGGCCCCTCGACGGAATCCTCAAGTACACGACCGACCCCATCGTGTCGACCGATATCGTCACCGACCCTGCATCGTGCATCTTCGACGGCCTGCTCACCAACGCCCACGGGTCGCTGGTGAAGGTCGTGGGCTGGTACGACAACGAATGGGGCTACTCCAACCGGCTCGTCGACCTGACGAACTACGTGGCCGACCGGCTGTAGGAGAACCGAGAATGCTGACCCTGGATGATCTCGACGTCGCCGGCAAGCGCGTGCTCGTGCGCGCCGACCTCAACGTGCCGTTGGCCGACGGCCCGGACGGCAGCCGCGTCATCACCGACGACGGCCGCATCCGGGCCAGCATTCCCACCCTGTCCAACCTGACCGGTCGAGGTGCGAAGGTGATTGTGGCCGCGCACCTCGGCCGGCCCAAGGGCGAGCCGAAGCCGGAGCTGTCGCTCGCACCGGTCGCGGCCAGGCTCGGCGAACTCATCGGCAAGGACGTCGTGCTGACCGATGCCCCGACCGGCCCCGGTGCTGCCGCGGCCGTCGAGGCGATGGCCGACGGCGACGTGGTGCTGCTGCAGAACATCCGGTTCGATCCCCGCGAGACGAGCAAGGACGCCGCCGAGCGGGGCGCGCTGGCCGACGAGTTGGCGGCGCTGGCGGACTTCTTCGTCAGCGACGGGTTCGGGGTGGTGCACCGCAAGCAGGCATCCGTCACCGATGTCGCCGAACGCCTGCCGCACGCCGCGGGCGGACTGGTGCTGAAAGAGGCCCAGGTCTTCCAGAAGGTCCTGTCCGACCCGGATCGCCCCTATGTGGTCGTGCTCGGCGGGGCGAAGGTCTCCGACAAGCTCGGCGTCATCACCAACCTGCTGAAGAACGTCGACCGGCTGCTGATCGGCGGCGGCATGTGCTACACGTTCCTGGCGGCCAAGGGGTACAGCGTCGGCAACTCGCTGCTGGAGGCGGATCAGATCGAGACCTGCGCAGGCCTCATCCAGACGGCGGCCGAGACCGGCGTGGAACTGGTGCTGCCGGTCGATGTGGTGGTCGCGCGCGAGTTCAGCAACGACGCCGAGCACAAGGTCGTGGCGGCCGACGGCATCGAGGACGGCTGGCTGGGCCTGGACATCGGCCCGCAGAGCATCGCGCTGTTCACGTCCAAGCTCGCCGACGCCAAGACCATCGTGTGGAACGGTCCCGCCGGCGTCTTCGAGATGTCGAACTACGCCGCCGGCACCAGAGCGGTGGCGCAGGCCATGATCGACGCCGATGCGATGACCGTGGTCGGCGGCGGCGATTCGGCGGCGGCTGTCCGCAACCTCGGCCTCGATGAGGCCGGCTTCTCCCACATATCCACCGGCGGCGGCGCAAGCCTGGAGTTCCTGGAAGGCAAGGAACTGCCCGGCATCGCGGTCCTGGAATCCTGACCCCGAACCAACCTAGGAGCACATCGATGTCTTCGCGTCGCCCGTTGATGGCCGGCAACTGGAAAATGAACCTGAACCACCACGAGGCGATCGCGCTGGTGCAGAAGATCGCGCACGGCCTGTCCGATGATGACCTCACCGCGGTGGAGGTGGCCGTCATGGTGCCCTTCACCGATATCCGCTCGGTGCAGACGACGGTCGACGCGGACAAGCTCTCGATCGGCTACGGGGCCCAGGACCTGTCGACGCAGGACAAGGGCGCCTACACCGGCGAGATCGCCGGCTCGATGCTGGCCAAGCTCGGCTGCACCTACGTGGTCGTGGGGCACAGCGAGCGGCGCGAGTACCACAACGAGACCGACGAGGTCGTGCTCGCGAAGGTGCAGGCGGCGCTGCGGCACGGGCTGACCCCGATCATGTGCATCGGGGAGGGCCTGCCGGTGCGGCAGGCCGGGGAGCACGTGAGCTACACGCTGGCCCAGATCGACAACGGGCTGGCGGGGCTGAGTTCCGAGGACGTCGCGAAGATCGTCTTCGCCTACGAGCCGGTGTGGGCGATCGGGACCGGCGAGGTGGCCACCCCGGAGGACGCCCAAGAGGTCTGCTCGGCGATCCGGGAGCGGCTGCGCGAGACGTACGGGGACGCGGTGGCCGATGCGGCGCGCATCCTGTACGGCGGCTCCGTGAAGGGCAACAACGTGGCCGGGATCATGGCGAAGCCCGATGTCGACGGCGGACTGGTGGGCGGGGCGAGCATCGACGCCGATGAGTGGATCACCATCTGCAAGTTCCCCAAGCACCCTGCCTGACGTTGGTTCGGCCTCGGCGAACCGGGATTGTTGGTCGTTGCCGTATGCTGAACAGCGTGCTGTTGGAAGGTGGCTGATCCATGATTCTCGCTCTGCAGATCCTCCTGATCCTGACCGGCCTGATGCTGATCGGGCTCGTCCTGCTGCACAAGGGCAAGGGCGGAGGGCTGAGCGACATGTTCGGCGGCGGCATCTCCACGAGTCTGGGCGGCTCTTCGGTCGCCGAGAAGAACCTCGACCGGATCACGGTCGTCCTCGCACTGCTGTGGGCGGCCTGCATCGTCGGGCTGGGCCTGCTCATCAGCGCGCAGACCACCGTCGTCTGACCGAAGACACGGCTCTTGCTGCACGGAATGCCGCAGGTGCATGCCTACGATGAGTCCGCAAGTGGCGGCCAGACTTCCTGGCCAGGTGCGCTAGTCGGCGGTTCACGCCGGTGACAGGAGGGGATCGTGGTCGGTGGCAACGCCATCCGGGGCAGCAAGATCGGCTCCGGGCCGATGGGGGAGTCGGAGCGGGGCGAAGCCGCGCCGCGCGTCGAGATCTCCTTCTGGTGCGCTCAGGGGCATGAGACCTCGCCGAGTTTCGCGGCCGAGGTGGCCATCCCCCAGACCTGGGACTGCCCGCGCTGCGGCTATCCGGCGGGCCGGGATCAGCACAACCCGCCGGCGCCCCCGAAGGTCGAGCCCTACAAGACCCACCTGGCCTACGTGAAAGAGCGGCGCACCGATGAGGACGGCCAGGCGCTGCTGGCCGAGGCGCTCGAGGCGCTGCGCCGCGACCGTCAGGGCTGACCGGCGGTCACCGCGGGCCTGCTGCGCTCCGTCGCCGCGATGCTGCGCCGGGCGGCTGACGCGACAGCCTGGGGCGTGATGCCGAACTCCTGGAACAGCCGGTCGCCATCGGCGCTGGCGCCGAAGTGGTCGATGCCGACCGCCTCGCCGTGATCGCCGATGTAGCGCCACCACCCCAGCGTCGCCCCGGCCTCGACACTGACGCGCGCCCGCACGGACGGTGGCAGGACCCGGTCGCGGTAGTCGGCGGGCTGGGCGTCGAACCACTCCAGGCAGGGCAGCGAGACGACGCGTGCCGCGATCCCCTCGGTGAGCAGCAGTTCGCGTGCCGCCAGGGCCACCGGAACCTCGGATCCCGTGGCTAGCAGCAGCACGTCCGGCGTCCCGTGCGGGGCGTCCGCGATCACATAGCCGCCGCGGCTGACGCAGGCCAGCACATCGCGATCCCGGTGGTCCAGGACGGGGAGGTTCTGGCGGGTCAGGATCAGCCCGGCAGGTGCCGTGCGCTTGACGACCTCGATCCAGCAGTGAGCCGCCTCGACGGCGTCCGCCGGCCGGACGATGGCCAGCCCCGGGATCGCGCGCAGCGACCACAGGTGCTCGATCGGCTGATGCGTGGGGCCGTCCTCGCCGAGGCCGACCGAATCATGGGTGAGGACGTAGGTCACGGGGAGCTGCATCAGAGCAGCCAGCCGCATCGCCGGGCGCATGTAGTCGCTGAACACCAGGAACGTGCCGGCGACCGGCCGGGTCAGCCCGGACAGGGCGATGCCGTTGAGGATCGCCCCCATCGCGTGCTCCCGGACCCCGAAATGGACGATCTTCCCGTACGGGTCGGCGCGGGGGATGGGCGACGACTCGGGCAGGAACGAACTGCTGATGATGATCGTGGTGTTGTTGCTCGCGGCGAGGTCCGCCGAGCCGCCCCAGAACTCCGGCAGCGCATCCGCGAGCTCGTTGATGGTCAGCCCGGATGCCGCGCGGGTCGCCATGGAGCCCCCGTTCTTGAATTCGGGCACGATGCCGGCCAGATCGTCGGGGAGGCTGCGCTGCGCGATCCGGTCGAGCAGCGCAGCGCGGTCCGGCTGCGAGCCCCGCCACGCCAGGTAGCGGGCGTCCCATTCGGCGCGCAGCGCGGCGCCGCGATCAGCAACGGCGCGCGCGTGCTGCAGGACCTCGGGCTCGACGACGAAGTGCTGGCCCGGGTCGAACCCCAGGATCTGCTTCACCGCGGCCACCTCGCCGGCGCCCAGTTTGGCGCCGTGGGCGTCCTCGCTGTTCTGCTTGGTCGGGGCCGGCCATCCGATGATCGAGCGCAGGGCGATGAAGGACGGACGGTCGGTGTGCTCGTTGCAGCGGACGAGGGCCGCATCGAGGGCTGCGATGTCGAGATCGCCGTTGTCGGCCAGCCCGACGACCTCGGTGTGCCAGCCGTAGCTGGCGTAGCGCGCCACGACGTCCTCGGTGAACGACATCGCGGTGTCGCCCTCGATCGAGATCCGGTTGTCGTCCCAGATCAGCGTGAGGTTGCCGAGCTCCTGGGTCGCCGCCAGGGAGGATGCCTCGCCGCTGACGCCCTCCTGCATATCGCCGTCGGACGCCAGCACGTAGACCCGGCGGTCGAAGATGCTGGTTCCCGGCGCCGCATCGGGGTCCAGCATCCCCCGCTCGTAGCGGGCGGCCATCGCCATGCCCACGCCGTTGGCGACCCCCTGGCCCAGCGGACCGGTGGTCGTCTCCACCCCGGGGGTGTGTCCGTACTCGGGATGGCCCGGCGTCCGGGACCCCCAGGTGCGGAAGGACTGGAGGTCCGCCAGCTCCACCCCGTAGCCGCACAGGTACAGCTGGAGGTACAGGGTCAGGCTGGAATGGCCGCACGACAGGACGAACCGGTCCCTGCCCAACCAGTCCGGATCGGCGGGGTCGTGCCGCAGGTGGCGCTGGAAGAGCAGGTACGCGGCTGGCGCCAGGCTCATCGCGGTGCCGGGGTGGCCGTTTCCGACCTTCTCGACGGCGTCGGCGGCGAGCACGCGGATCGTGTCGACCGCGCGGCGATCGAGGTCCGTCCATTCCAATAGGTGGGTGGTCACGCTGCAAACCCTTTCGGAGTCGTACTAAGACTGTAGGGGCACCTGTGCCGGTGATCCGACTCCCCTGCCCCGGCGAGGTTCACCCAGCCCCTCCGGGCACCGGTAGACTGGGGCTCACGGCGATCGGGCGGCGCAGTGGGGCCGCGCTCGGCCGTGGCGTCCTGGACCCCGCGTCTGGGGGGAAGAGGGTGAACGTGACCGCCATCGGGCCGCGCACCCGCCGCAAGCCGGGGGCTCCGGCGGCGCGTGCTGCCGGTCGGGGGGGCGCGCTGAAGGCCCATGTGGCGCTGGCCAAGCCCCGCATCATCGAGCTGCTGCTGGTCACCACCGTGCCGACCATGATCCTGGCCGCCGACGGATGGCCGCCGGTCTGGGTTGCGCTGGCCACGCTGCTGGGCGGGACGATGGCCGCCGCGGGCGCCAACACCTTCAACTCCTACCTCGACCGCGACATCGACGGGGTGATGACCAGGACCAGGCACCGGCCGCTGGTCACCGGGGCGGTCACCCCGCGCGCGGCCGTTGTCCAGGGCTGGGCGCTGAGCATCGGCTCGGTGCTGTTCATGGCGGCCACCACCAACCCGGTGGCCGCGCTGCTGACCGCGTTGTCGATCTTCTTCTACGTCGTGCTGTACACGATGCTGCTGAAGCGCCGCACGTCCCAGAACATCGTGTGGGGCGGCGCTGCGGGTTGCATGCCCGTCCTGATCGGCTGGTCGGCCGTCACCGGCGGCCTCGACTGGCCCGCGGCGGTGCTGTTCGGGATCATCTTCTTCTGGACGCCGCCCCACTACTGGCCGTTGTCGCTCCGGTTCACCGACGACTACGCGGCGGCCCGGGTGCCGATGCTGCCGGTGGTCGCCGACCAGAGCCGCGTCGCGGCACAGATCTTCAACTACTCCGTGGCGATGGTGCTGACGTCGCTGATCCTGGTGCCGGTCGCCGCCATGGGACCGGTGTACTCGGTGGCCGCCGTGGTCCTGGGAGCGGGCTTCCTGTGGGAGGCCGGTGCGCTGCGCCGCCGTGTCTCGTTGGGGGCGGACCCCCAGGCCATGCGGCTGTTCCACGGGTCGATCACGTACCTGGCGCTGCTGTTCCTCGCGATCGCCCTGGACCCGTTCCTGTTCTGAGCCGCGTCGGACCCCTGCCCGAGGGTGGGGCGGTGCGGAGGGAGCGGCGATGGCTGGAGGCATGCATCCTCGGCGAGGGCCGGGCGCACCGTTGTCGAGCCGGGTCGGGTCGGACGCGGATCGGGGAGCGGACGGCACACCCTGCTGGGTCGAGGGATCGCCCCCGACGGCGGGCACGGTGCTGGCGTGGCGCCGGGGCCCCGACTCCGGGTTGGGAGGCGCTGGTGGCGGCGTGGCTGCCGGCGGATCGGGTCAGGCCCAGGTTCGATGAGAGGGCCGACCCGCCAGTGTGACAATAGATCCTCGTGACCGCGCCCCGCCGGCACTACGCCAGCCTGCAGCCCACCGTGTACACCACGCTGGTCGTGCTGTTCGTCTCGCTGCTGCTGATCTCGAACATCTCCGCCGTCAAGCTGATCGAGGCCGGTCCGTTGATCCTGGACGGCGGCATCTTCCTGTTCCCGCTGGTGTACGTGCTCGGGGACGTGATCGCCGAGGTGTACGGGTTCCGCGCGGCCCGACGCGCCGTGCTGCTGGGATTCGGCATCGGGGCGCTGGCGGCGTTCACGTTCTGGCTGGTGCAGATCGTCCCGGCAGCCGACGCGTGGACCAACCAGCAGGCGTGGGAGTCCGTGCTGGGCTTCGTGCCCCGGATCGTCGTGGCGAGCCTGGCCGGCTTCCTGGTCGGACAGCTGCTGAACGCCTATGTGTTGGTCCGGATCAAGGAGCGGACCGACGAGCGCAGGCTGTGGGTACGGCTGCTCGGATCCACCGCGGTGGGGCAGATCGCCGACACCGTCGTGTTCTGCACGATCGCGTTCTACGGCGTCATCACCGGTGGGGAATTCCTGAACTACGTCATCACGGGCTATGTGTACAAGACGGCCATCGAGGCGCTGCTGCTGCCGGTCACCTACCGGGTCGTGGCGGCGGTGAAGCGGCGGGAGCCGACCTATCAGGAGCCGGTCCTGGTCCCGCTGTAGAACCTGCCCAGGAAGTCGGCGCGGAACTCGGCGAAGTCCCCATCGCTGATCGACTGCCGCATCCGGTCCACCAGCCGCACGATGAACCGCTGGTTGTGGATGGTCGCCAGCGTGCCGCTGAGCGGCTCTCCCGCCTTGAACGCGTGGTGGAGGTAGGCGCAGGTGTAGTGCGCGCAGGTGTAGCAGTCGCAGCCGTCATCGATGGGTGCGAACCGGCGGCGGTTGGCGGCGGTGTTGACGTTGAATCGCCCGGTCGCGCTGAACACCGCGGCATTGCGGGCCACCCGTGCCGGGGTCACGCAGTCGAAGGTGTCGGCGCCCGCCTCGACCGCGCGGAACAGGTCGTCCGGCTCCCCGATGCCCAGCAGGTGCCGGGGCCTGTCCTCGGGCAGCTCCTCGACGCACCACCCGATGATCTCCGCCAGCCGGTGCTTGTCGATCGCCCCGCCGATGCCGAACCCGGCGAATCCCATGGCAGCCAGCTCTCGCGCGGTCCGACGGCGCAGATCCTCGTAGTCGGCGCCCTGCAGAACACCGAACAGCAGCTGCCCGGACCCCAGCCGCTGGTGCTCCTCGATGCAGCGGGCGGCCCAGGCATGCGTTCGCTGCAGGGCGCGCTCCTGATAGGGCTTGGGGTCCAGCAGGGTGGTCAGCTCGTCGAAGGCGAAGATGATGTCCGCGCCGATGGCCTGCTGGACGCGCATCGACACCTCCGCGGTGAAGCGGTGCTCCGAGCCGTCCCGATGCGACCGGAAGGTGACTCCGTCGTCGTCGACCCTGGCCAGGCGCTTCGCCACCGGGGCGATCACCTCCGCGGCAGCCGTCGCCGAATCCATGGCCAGGGTCTTCTTGAAACCTGCGCCCAGCGACATCACCTGGAAACCGCCGCTGTCGGTGAAGGTCGGACCGTCCCAGTTCATGAATCGCCCGAGCCCGCCGGCGGCCTGCACGATGTCGGGGCCCGGTTGCAGGTACAGGTGGTAGGCGTTCGCCAGCAGCGCCTGCGCGCCGAGGTCGCGCATGGCTTCCGGAAGCACCATCTTCACCGCCCCCGCGGTCGCAACCGGGATGAATGCGGGGGTCTCGATCTGTCCGTGGGCGGTGCGCAGGACGCCCCGGCGGCCGTGCCCGGGACCGGAGCCGAGCCGGGCGCTCACGCTGAACGGGTGCGGATCGGCCATGGACGGCATCGTTTCACGCCGGTGCCGCCGGCGGCGGCCCGGTCGTGGCGCGTGGTCCCATCCTGGTGGCCGTGACCGAGGATGCGATCACGCTCGAGACGTGGTGGCGAACGCGTCGGTATTTCGGGGTGGGCCTCGGGGCTGTGCGTGGATCGCGGGGTGGTGCCGGAGATTTCGAGGTGTCCGCCATCGCTCCGGCCGTCGGCAGCGGCTGCGAGTCTCGGGCCCAATCGCGCCCGCCAGCCGTATGGCTCCGTGGCGGAATCACTTCCGGCACCGTTCCGGAGGTCGGCACCCTGCAGGGAGCCAGTGTGACCGGGATCACACGTGGACCAGGGGTTGACAGAGTGCCGGGCGGGGGATAAGTGAAGCATCCCATGCCGGATTCGTGCCCGGTGCAGACGAGGGTCACATCTCCGAATCCCCGGGAGGACGCACCATCATGCAGAGGATCCGCCGCCTCTTCGCCGGCGGCATTGCACAAGCGGCGGCCATGGCCGGGTCAGGGAGCGATACCGCGCTTCGCGAACCGAGAGGTGACGGGGCTCACACGTCAAGGAGGGCATGGTCAGCGGGGTAAGGGGCATACCGGCTGTGTCGGGATGCAACGAGGACATTTGTCGATCGAAGCGTCACGACCGAAGTCGGCGGGGCTCATATGCGTCGAATCCCTAAGGAGCAAGCAGCCATGGATCGGAACCGCAAGCGTGTCACGGGCGGCCTTGCCGTCGCGCTTGCGATCGGAATGGTCCTTGCAGGTGTTGGCGGCTCCGCCGCCTACTACTCGGATACCGTCAGTGGCGGCAGCATCATTGTCAGCGCCAGCCCGTCTCAGGTAACAGTCCTCGTCGACACCGGACTCACCGTCGATTCTCTGTCCGCCACCAATACCCCCGATTTGGATCTGGGGAAGGCGACTCCCAACAGCACGGTTTCCGGCAGTTTCGAGGTTAAGAATACGGGAAACGGGGCTCAGGACGTGCATATCCAGTTCACGGACCCAGCAGAGCTCGATGAGCTGAACAATGAACTGAAGCAGGGCTCATCCCTCGAGATCTCCGTCGAGGGGAGTCCGACCACGCTGGTGTTCGACAAGAACAACCCGCTGCCTCAAGATGTCCTGTTGGTAAGTGGCCTTCAACCGGGCGTCGCCACGACCGTAACGCTGACGTATCACGCTGGAAAATCCACGGCCCAGGACGATCAAGCAAAGGCATTCAAAGAAATCACGCTGCCCTATAGCATTGTCGCCACGAATGGGGAGTCATCCGACACCAATAGTGGGGGCGTCATCGCTATTGAGGTGAAGGCGTGATTGGCTATCCCGCAGTTGGCGACCGATGCTCGCGCTGACGGGGCCGGGAGGTCGCTGACGGCAGCGAACATGGTCCGGACGTGTAGGCACACGTTTTGCTGACGCTGTCGCTGGGCCTCGCCACAGTTGCGGGACTCTACTGACTCCGAAGCTGGCTGTACGAATCCGTGAGCTTCCGAGGTCTTGACGGGCTGGTCGCGGCCGTGCCCCTCTGGGGTGCATCGGCACGGCGCCGGGCTTAGCAAGCGGAGCTGCGACGGGCCCGGAACAGCACCCGTGACCAGCTCCTCCTGGTGGACTGGATACCCGCCGGCCGTTTGGTCACAATCGGCCACCAGGTCACATGCCCCGAAGGCTCCGGACCTGGCAAACGGTGGTATGGCACGTTTGGCTTCCAGGATGAGCGGCCGGTGCGCAACGACGAGGACGCGACGCGGGGGTGCGTCGCTGGCCGTTCCCTCTCGCGGGACGCGAGAAGCCACCCGCTCCCGCATTGCACCCGTTCCGTGGGCAGATCGCCCCCGAGTCTGCACCCAGCGGTGGGGCTTCGCACTGTTGAGGGGGCGGATCGGCCCGCAGTACGCCGCAGGGACCCCACGCACTGGGAGTAGTGCAAAGCCCCGCAGCGGGTGCGCACCCGCCGACCAGTCGGACCGGCACCGCCGACCGGTTCCACGACACTGAACCCACGGAAATCCCGCGAACGCCGCGTACCTCGCCAGATTCCGAAGCATCGGAAACGAGGCTGCGACTGCGCCGGCTCCGTTGGCCGTTGGCGCCGTCCCATCGTTCGGCGTCTTGCCCCCGGCCGATCAACGCGTCATCTAGACCCAATATCGTTAAGTTAAGGTTTCCTGCGTGTAGTTTGGTTTCATGCCGCGTGCTGGATGGGTGAAGCCGGAGTCGGACCGCCGGTTGTCGGACCTGGTGTCGGTGGGGGTGCTGACGCGGGTGTTCCCGCCGGACCTGGTGGATGAGGTGATCGCCGAGGCGGGCCGGACCGAGCAGCGTCACCGGGTGCTGCCGGCGCGGGTGATGGCCTACTTCTCGATCGGGATGGCGCTGTACTCCGAGGGCTCCTATGAGGACGTGCTGGCGCAGTTGACCGACGGGCTGTCGTGGGCCTCGGGCTGGACCGAGACGTACCCCCTGCCGAGCAAGTCCGCGATCTTCCAGGCCCGGGCGCGGCTGGGCGCCGAGCCGCTGGGTGCGTTGTTCAAGCGGGTGGCCCGTCCGATCGGTACCGAGGCGACGCCGGGGGTGTGGTTGGCCGGGCGGCGGCTGGTCGCGATCGACGGGATGTGCCTTGATGTCGCCGACACGGTCGCCAACACCGAGCACTTCGGCCGTCCCGGGGTCAACAAGGGCGAGCAGGCGGCGTTCCCCCAAGCCCGGGTCGTGGCGCTGGCCGAGTGCGGCACCCACGCGGTCTTCGCCGCCGAGATCGGCACGTACCGCGAATCCGAGGCGGCCTTGGCTGATCGGCTCCTGAACCGGCTGGAGCCCGGCATGCTGCTCACCGCGGACCGAGGGTTCTTCTCCCACGCCTTGTGGCGCAAGGCGATCGCGACCGGGGCGGACCTGTTGTGGCGGATCCGCACCGACAAGGCCGCACCCAGGCCGACGCACGTGCAGGACCTTCCCGACGGCTCCTGGCTGGCGCACCTGCGTCAAACCCACTCGGCGGCGGCGCGGCGCGAGGAACCGATGCTGGTCCGCGTCATCGACTACACCATCGACGACGGACGCCCGAACCCCACCGCCTACCGGCTCTTCACCACCCTGCTGGAACCCGCCGAGGTGAACGCGACCGACCTGGCCGCGGCCTACGCCCAGCGCTGGGAGATCGAGTCGACCTTCGACGAACTCAAGACCCACCAGCGCGGACCCCGCACCGTGCTGCGCTCCAAGTCCCCGGACCTGGTGCTCCAGGAGATCTGGGGCCACCTGTGCTGCCACTACGCGATCCGCTCCCTCATGGCCGAGGCCGCCGCCCGCTCCGGGCACGACCCCGACCGGCTCAGCTTCGTCGCCGCCCTGCGGATCACCCGCCAGACCCTCGCCCACCCGGGCGATTTCCCCCCCTGACCAGCACGGCCGCGACAGCCCCGGCTGGCTGGCCTTCCTGCGCCGCCTGCTCCACAGGCTCAACCCCGCCCGACGTCGCCGCTCGGCACCGCGCGTCATCAAACGCAAGTACGTCAAGTGGCACGTCAAACGCGCCCACCACGCGACCTGGCCCCACCCCCAGAATCCGCCAACCTACACCGTGAGACCACCCTAACGTAACGGTATTGCATCTAGACCCGATTGCGTGCACGTCTCTTCGAGCCCCGTCACTGGGTGGCCGTCACTGGGTGGCCGCTGTTGCCCCCGGTGGCGGACCCCGCATCCGGTCTTGGTGTGCCTGGCCTCACACAGCAGGTGCGGTTGCCGGGTGGCCCGGGGGGCATACCAGGGGTGTCCCGAACGGAACAGAGGTTCCGGAGAGGGAACCCGAAACGTTGAGCGGTGGCTCGAATCCACCGCACCCTGGAAGGAACCGCAATCATGACTGAGAACAAGAACCGGAACCGCAAGCTGGTCGTCGGCGGCACCGCGCTGGTGCTCGCGCTCGGAATGGGCATGGCCGCGATCGGCACCTCGTCCGCCTACTTCTCCGAGACCGCCGGCACCGCGGGCGTCTCTCAGGTGGTCGTTGAGGAGGGCAGCATCGACGTCACAACCGACGCTCCGACCCTCGACTACTCGAACCTGCTGCCGGGCGAGGAGGTCACCAAAGAGTTCGCCGTGACCAACACCGGCGAGAACGCCCAGGACCTGTACATCACCTTCACCGATCCGGCTGCACTTGCTGAGCTGAACGCGGCGCTGGAGCACTCATCCATGTGGATCGAGGTGAACGGCGAGCAGGTCTTCACTTCCGACTCCGACGAAGGCGCCGCGGCTCTGCCCAGCGAGGTGCTGCTGCAGGACGGTCTGGCTGCCGGGGAGACCGTGACCGTGACCGTCGGCTTCATGGTGGACGCGGGCTACACCGCCCAGACGCCCGGCGAGAATCCGATCACCCTGCCGTACAGCATCGTCGCCACCCAGCCCGGGATCGCCCCGGGGGCCTGATCCGCACCCGACCTCACGCGCTGACCGCGCCGACCGCGAGCCGGCCCGCCTGATTCACGCGGGTCGGCTCGCCCCCGCCTCTCCCGAACCCCCATCCGGCAACCCCCGAAATCGGAGCCACATCATGCGCATCGTCCGCAAGACCATCGGCGTCCTCGTCGCCCTGGCCATCGCCGGCCTGCTGGTCCTGGCCGGGATGTTCTACAC
>CAZECO010000010.1:0-41944 GCA_964510455.1 uncultured Actinomycetes bacterium | reverse complement strand
CCGCGTTCGCGTTGTTCGGCGAGCCGCACTTCTGGGCGGCGGCCGGGATCGGAGCACTGGCGCTGGCGGTCCTGTTCCTGTTGTACAGCGGGCAGGCCAACCGGTTCTTCGCGACGCGATAGCGAGGGCTCAGTCCTGCGGCAGCCGTACATGGCCAGCTGGCAGCCTATTGCCCAGGGCCCAGCACTGGACCGAATCTGGAACGGTATGTTCCCGCCCAGCCGCGGGTGAAGACCAAGCAGTAGTTCGGGTAGTCGACCTCCAGCAAGGGAGTCGTGCGCGGGACAAGTGCGGGGTCAACTGCGCTGATGAGATCGGTGAGCTGCACCGGGCCGATGGGGCTCACGCCCCTGTCCCCGGAGATGTTCCGATCGGCCCAGAAGGCGGCCCGGGCTCGGAGCCCACGGGGCACAACCTCCTTCACGATCAGCATCGGCGGCCGATGGCCGAAGGCATCCAAGGTGTCCCGCAGCAGGTCTGCACGCGCATCGGGTCGAACGTGATGCAGAACGTCGGAAAGGAATGCCGCGTCAACCGGGCCTCCACCAGCGTCCACGAACTGTCGCACCGATGTGCCTGGGAAGAACCGCACTCGTTCCGCGAGGTCGGGTTGGAGCAGCCCACCGGTCTCTGCTGAGAGATCGACGGACACGATCTGCAGGGTCGGTTGCCGGTCGAGAATGTGATTGAGGATTGCTCCGTCACCGGAACCGATGTCCAGGAGGGTCGACCCGGGCGCCAGGTCCGGGACGCACCGGGCTACCTCCCGGATGTTGAGGAAAGTGCGTCGGTACGCCGCTCCAGCGATCGGGAACGCCGGACCTAGCACATGTCTGGCTGCGGCGCCAATCGGCATGCTCGGACCCTACCTCGCCCACCTCCGCGGCAACTCCCGTAGGCCCCGCCGCTGCGCTCACCACCACCGGGACCGGGACCTGCAAGAGGTGGTGCCCGTCTGTGGCGGTCAGGGGGTGGAGCCGATACGGCGCATCAGCAATCCTGCGGCAGCGACAGCCCGGTCGCCGAGTGGCAGTCGTACCCGTTCGGCACCTTGTGCAGGTACTGCTGGTGGTAATCCTCCGCGTAGTAGAAGGGCTTGCCCTCGGCCGGTGCGATCTCGGTGGTGATCGGACCCCAACCGTCCGCAGCGAGAACCCGGCCGAACGCATCGGCGGTCCGTTGCGCGGCAGCGAGCTGTTCCGGCGTTGTGCAGTAGACGGTCGAGCGGTACTGCGTGCCGGCGTCGTTGCCCTGCCGGTAGCCCGAGGTGGGGTCGTGATTCTCCCAGAAGGTGCGCAGGATCTCGTGGATGCTCGTCTGCCCCGGGGTGTACACGACCAGCACGTTCTCCGCGTGCCCGGTCCGGCCGGTGCAGACCTCCTGGTAGGTGGGGTAGGGGGTGAAGCCGCCCTGGTAGCCGACCGCGGTGGTGAAGACCCCCGGCATCCGCCAGAACTTCCGCTCCGCACCCCAGAAGCACCCCATGCCGACGTAGATCTGTTCGGTGTCGGACGGGAACGGCCCCTGGAGCGGGGAGCCGAGGACGGCGTGGTGGGTGGGCACCGGATAGGGGTAGCCGGCCCTGCCGTGCAGGGCGTGGGACGGGTCGATCATTGTGGTCTTGGCGCCACTCAGCAGGTCGAAGATGTTCACCCGTTCATCGTGGCTCAGCGCCGCCGGGACCGCACTCCGGCGCTCGAGAGGGCGTCCCCGCCGCGGCTGGCGCTAGAGTGCGCCTGTGTCGACCCGGGGCGCCCAAGCTGGCTTCACCGCCGTCGTGGAGGTCAGCGAGTCATCCCCTCCGCTGTCGGTGAAGCCCCTAATCGCGCAGCTGCTGGCGGCCGACATCCCCGTCGCGGTGGCGCTCACCGGACCCGTGCGTCTGGCCGGACGGTTCGCCCTCGGAGGATGGTTGCGGGACAAAGGCGTGCCGGTCGCCGCGGACACCCGGGACGCCGCAGCAGCTGCGACCACGCCGGTTGTGACGTTCCTGCCGGCCGGCTGGGAGATCGACACCGCCGCGCTGGCCGGGCTCGCGGGGCTTCTCCTGCAGCGCGATGCGGCGGCGGTGGTGCCGGTGGCCCGGGACGCCGGCGGCAGCATCCTGGGGGCGGGGCTGATCTGGGCCGACGCGGGGTCATTGCCGCAGCGGTTCCTGGCCGGCCACCCGCATGCGGACATCGCGGGGCGCATCGTCGCGGTCCCCTCCCCGCACCCGGAGGGCCTGACGGTACGGACCGAGGCTGTCCGCGCGGGGGGCGGACCGGGTCTGGCGATCCCGGCGCCCTACTGGCCGTTGGTGATGCTCGCCCGATCCGCGGCCGCAGGACCGGTCCTGGTGGACGGGCGCTGGAGCCTGTCGATTCCGCGCTTCACCCCGCCGCGGGCATCCGGCCACGGGCGCCGGTCGGCGAAAGGGCTGACCGACGGCCAGAGCCGCGAGGTAGTCGCAGCGGCGCCGCAGCAAGCCGTGGCCGACTCGCGGGCGGCCATGGCGGAGCTCGGCTGGACGGTCGTGGGGGTGGAGCCCGGCGGCGACACCCGGTGGCGCGCCCTCGTGGCGCGGTCGGCGGTGCGCACCGAACCGGTGGCCGCGCGTCGCTGGGCCCTCAAGATCGGGGCCCCGCCCGGTCGTCGCGGCGACCCCTGGGGCGACGTCTTCTTCGCAGACGACCTCGCCGCCGCGCTGCGGGGGCTGGGCAACGACGTGATCATCGACAGGGACGGCTCGGCCGGCCGGGCGACGGCGTACCTGGACCGAGTCGTGCTGAACTTGCGCGGCTACCAGGTGCTCCCGCGGCAGCCGGGAGCGGTGAACCTGCTGTGGATCATCAGCCATCCCGACGACATCCCCGCCGACGAGCTGCGGGCCTACGACCGGGTGTATGCGGCCAGCGCTCAGTGGCCCCGGAAGGTCCGCGAGGACTGGGGCATCGAGGTCGAGCCGCTGCTGCAGGCGACCAATCCCGAACGCTTCCACCCGGATGTCATCGCCCCCGACACCGGGCACGACCTGCTCTTCGTCGGCAACTCGCGCCACCAGTTCCGCCCGATCGTGGCCGATTGCCGAACCGCGGGTCTGCGGCCCACCGTGATCGGCCGGGATTGGGAGAAGTACCTGCCGGCCGACGAGATCGCCGCGCTCTCGGTGCCCAACTCCGAGCTCCCGACTGCCTACCGCGGCGCCGGCATCGTCCTGAACGACCACTGGGGCGACATGGCCAGCCATGGATTCCTCAACAACCGGCTCTTCGACGCCGTGGCCTGCGGGGCGCGGGTGATCAGCGACGATGTGCCCGGCTTGCGGGAGGTGTTCGGGGACGCGGTCGCGGTGTATTGGACGCCGGAGGACCTTGCACGGCTGTGCGATCCGCTGCGCCGGGCGCAGTTCGGAACCGATGACCAGATCCGGCAGCGGGCCGCCGCCATTTCGGCCGAGCACTCCTTCACAGCCAGGGCGCGGCGGCTGATGGCCGATGCGGCGTCGGTGGAGATCCTGCCCCAGTAGCCCGGCGACTACCAGGTCACCCCGACCCGTGAGAGATACGCCCCGAACCCGTCGAACGCGGCCGGGAAGAGGTCGGTGAGACGGGCGAGCGCCGCGCCCCGGTCGATCCGGTACGGGTCCCGGCTGAACAGGCTCACCTTCACCGCAGGCAGTCGCGCATCGTCGAACACCCTGTCCCACAGACCGAGGATCGGCGACTCGACGGCCTGTCGGACCGGCTGCAGGGCGTAGGCGGCAGCAGCCGCCGCCGGACGCCCCATCCCGGAGCGGTGGAAGGAGGCCATCCGCGCCGCCATCAGCCGCTCCTCGTGCGGTGTCGGGGTGAAGTATGACGAGATCTTCAAGCCGGCGCCGGAGACGGTCTCGCCGAGGCCCAGCTCATAGCGCTCGATCACCGCCGTCCGATCGTCCAGCGGGGTCATCTCGCGCCAGAACGCCCCGACCGCCGGATGCGAGGCGGCTGCCTGTCCCAGGACGGTGAAGTAGGACTGGATGTGCAGTCCTCCCTGCGGGCTTGCGGTGATGCCGAAGACATCGGACTGTGCGGCCGCCATGGGTGCCAGGAGATCGGCCAGGGGGATCAGGGGTCCGACGATCGAATCGTTGGCGAGGATGATCCGATCGCTGGCCGTCCAGTCGGCTTGGCCGAGCAGCCCGGTGCGCCAGGAGTAGAAGTCGTAGCCCCGGTTGTCCCGCTCGACGACCGCATCGACGGTTTCCAGGCGCGCCCTGGCCTGCGGTGTCAACGACCCCGCGGTGACGAACACCAGCCGGTCGGCGACCGGGCGCAGTGCGTCGATCGCGAAGCGGACGTGGTTGGCGACTTCGCCGTGAGGGTCGAAGTGCGCTAGCACGGCAAGCGTCGCCATGATCGATACCGTAGCGGTGGCCGCGTCGGGCTGGCTATCGTCGAAGCAGGGTGCGCCCGGCACGGCGTGCACCGCAGTCGGAACCCATCGGAATCGGGGCCAACCCAGCGGCCAGGAGTGAGGAGTGCAGCGTGGAGGTTCGCGAGTCGACGGTCCCGGGTGTGTGGGAGTTCACACCGAAGATCTTCCCCGACGACCGCGGGCTGTTCCTCGAGGCGTTCAAGACGGCAGCTTTCACCGACGCGGTGGGCCATGCGCTGACCGTCGCGCAGGTGAACGTGTCGGTCTCGAAGGCGGGGACCGTCCGCGGGATCCACTACGCGGATGTGCCGCCCGGGCAGGCGAAGTACGTCTACTGCCCTCGCGGGGGAGTGCTCGATATTGCGATCGACATCAGGGTGGGGTCGCCGACCTTCGGTTCGGTGGACTCGTTCGTCCTCGATGAGGTCGACCGGCGTGCGGTCTACCTGTCGGAAGGCATCGGCCATGCGTTCTACGCGCTGACCGACGCCGCGACCGTCTCGTACCTCTGCTCGACCCCCTACAACCCTTCCGCCGAGCACGGGATCACGCCGGTCGATCCGGACCTGAACCTGCCCTGGCCCACCGACCGGGAGCTGTTGCTGTCGCCGAAGGACACCGCCGCCCCGACGCTATCGCAGGCGCTGCAGAACGGCGCACTGCCGACCTGGCAGGCGTGCCGGGAGCGGGCGGTGCAGCTGCGGGGATGACTCACCGGCGCGCTGAATGCAGGGTCTCGGTCATCGCGCATGCCAGCACCATCGCCAGGCCGGCCACCGCGGCCCCGGCCAGGAATGCCGGACCGAACCCCAGCCGGTCGGCGAGCAGCCCGGCGACCAGCGGGCCGACGATGGCCCCGAAGTCGGCGGCCATCTGGAACGCGGCGATGATCGACCCCTTGCCCTGCGATCCTGCGATGTCGCCCGCGGTCGCGGCAGGTGCGCTGCCCATGAACGCGCTGGCGCCGCCCAGCACCGCCATCCCCAGCAGCGCCATCCAACCGGCGCCCGCTGCCGCCAGCACGACCATGCCGATCGCCGTGGCCGCCGTTCCGATGATCATGGCGGGGCGGCGTCCGCGCCGGTCGGACAGGTGGGCCCCCGGCGTCAGGACGGCGACGTTCGCTGCTGCTGCGACGAGGAACGCGATACCGGCCCATGCCTCGGACAGGCCGAGACCCTCGACGATGAACAGCGGCACCAGGGACATCCGCAGCCCGAAAGTCACGAAGCCGTTTGTGAGGTTGGCCGCGAGGGCTGCTCGGAACGGGGATCGGCCCAGGGCCCGGGACAGCGTCGGCAGGGGCCGGTCGGACCTCGCGGTCCTCGGCCGCGCTGCTCGGGGCCCGGCGCGGGGGAGGTGCCGCCAGGCGACGAGGGAAGCCACAGTCAGCGCGGCGGCGTAGACGAAGAAGGGGGCGCGGATCGACACGGCGATGACGGCGCCGCCCACTGCCGGGCCGAGGACCCCGCCGATCAGGAACCCGGCCTGGAAGGCCCCGGCGGCCCGGCCTCGCTGGTCGGGGGCGACCAGTCGCAGCAGCAGGGCCATGGCCGAGACCGTGAACATCGCTGAGCCGATGCCGCCCAGCCCCCGCAGCACCAGAAGTTGGCCGTAGTCCTGTGCGAGTCCGGCCAGCAGGCTGGACACGGCGACGATCACCAAGCCGCTGGTCAGGATCCGCCGCTCACCGAGTCGTTCGACGGCGGCGCCCGCTGCCGGGCTGGCGATGAACCGCATCAGCGCGAAGACGCTGATCACCGCCCCGGCGAGCAGTGCGCTGACGCCGAAACTGCTGGCGTACAACGGTATGGCGGGTGCGGCGATCCCGAAGCCGAGGGCTACACAGAAGGCGATCGCCGCGATGATGGCGGCCTCTGGGGGCAGTCCGACGAGCAGCTGTCTGCGCAGCACCCAGCCTGCGACGCCCCCTGATCCCACGCTCTACGGTAGGCGTATACCCATGCTCGACCCCCCGGTGCGCAGCCCGGTCCGGCTCAAGCCGAGCCGCCGACCTCCCAGTGCGCGAAGGTGTTCGGCACGACCAGGCCGCGCAGCAGACCGAGGGCCTCGGCGAGATACTTGGTGCCTTCTCCGGTGGAGGTGAGCGCCTCTTCGGTCTCCCAAACGGTGACCGCCGTCGCCTTCCCGCCCGCGCGATCGACCAGCAGCAATGAACTGACCAGCCCCGACTGCTGCTTGATCAGCGGCAGGACCTGCTCGTTGTAGACCCTGATCGCGTCGTCGGCGCGGCCCGGCACAATGGCTCCCGAGATGGTGCGTGCGTACATGGTCTCCCCATTTCGCCTCGAAGGGACCGTTCCGGGGCAAACATATTGCTTCGCCAGCAGCCAGGGGCTCTTTTGCGGGCAAGATCATGGGGTGCCTGCGCCCGGGCCGCCGCCGTCGTTTTCCGCGACCCCCAGTAGCGCTTGCCGAAGGGAATGGTCCGATATGCGGAGCAGGCTGTCCGGATCCCGTTGTGTTCGCCCTCAGTGAGCAACCTACATTGAACTCACGCCAGCGCGATTCGGACACGAGGGGGTCCGAACCTCCAGCGTATCCAAGCAGCCGGAGGCCCGCTCAACCGCCCCCTTCGTCGCCCTACACGCGCCATTCGACGCCAACGCGGTTACGCGGGATGGGATCGGGATGCAGCACCGGGTGTCCGGCCGAGCGGCCGAAGGGCCGTCCGCGGTCCCGGCCGGCCCTTCGGCCCGCCCGGCTGATCGTGCGAGGGCGATCGGATGACACTGCTCGCCATCGGGGTCACCCACCACTCCGCACCGCTGAACGTTCTGGATGAGTTGGCGATCGACCCTCGCGGCGCGCGCAACGTAGCGGCCGACGCCGTACGGTCCTCCGCCGTCAGCGAAGCCATGGCGCTGGTCACCTGCAACCGTCTGGAGCTGGTGGCCGATGTCGCGGCCTTCCACTCCTCGACGCAGGACCTGGCAGACGTGCTGGCAAAGGCGCTGGGCCGGGACAAGCTCGACCTGCTGCCCCGCCTGCATATCAGTTACGGCGAGCAAGCCGCGCGGCACGTGTTCGAAGTCGCCTCCGGGTTGGACTCGCTGGTCGTCGGCGAGCAGCAGATCGTCGGGCAGGTGCGCGGTGCGCTGACCGCTGCGCAGGAGTCGGGGACAGCGGCGCGCCGCTTGAACGGGGTCGTGCAGGCCGCGCTGCGGTGCGCGAAGCGGATCCACACCGAGACCGGCATCGACCGGCACGGTGCCAGCGTCGTCAGCGTCGGTCTGCAGGCGGCATCGGAACAGTCGCAGACCGCCTGGCCGGACACCTCGGTCATCGTGGTGGGCGCCGGCGCGATGGCGTCCCTGGCCGTCACGACGCTCGGGCAGCTGGGTGTTGCGGACCTGACGGTCCTCAACCGGACCCCCGAACGCGCCACCTCGGTGGCCTCCCAGTTCAACGCCCGGGTCGGCGGCCTGGAGGAGATCGCCGGACTGCTGGGCACCGCGGACCTGATCGTCACGTGCACCGGCTCCACCGACATCATCCTGACCGCGCAGGACGTGGCGCGCGGGCGGGGGGATTCGGCGCATCCGCTGACCGTGCTGGACCTGGCCATGCCGCACGACAGCGACCCGGCCATCTCGCAGCTGCCGGGGGTGTCCCGGATCACTTTGGTGGACCTCGTCGCCCGCCCGGACACGGCGGCGCCGCAGGAGCAGCTTGCAGCAGCGCGCCGAATCGTCGACGAGGAGCTCGCCACCTACATCACCGAGGAGGCCCGCCGCCGCCTCGACCCGCTGGTGGTCTCCCTGCGGGCCCGGGCCGGCGAGCAGGTGGCGGCGGAGGCCGACCGGATCCGTGCGCGGTTGCCGCACTTGTCGCACGAGGACCTGGCGGAGGTCGACAACGCCCTGCGGCGCACGGCCAACGCCCTGCTGCACACCCCGACGGTCCGGGTCAAGCAGTTGGCCGCCGATCCCGACGGCCGTCGGTTCGCCGACGCTCTGTACTCGCTGTTCGACCTGCCGACCTCCACGATCGAGGCCCTCGGCGGCCCCGAGGGTGCAGAGGACGAGGGGTGGTGGTGATGAGCGGGGCGCCGATCCGTATCGCAACACGCCGCTCCGGACTCGCGGTGGCCCAGTCCCGGCTGGTCGCCGACCGCCTCGCGGCAGCCACCCGGCGCGAGGTGTCGCTGGTGCCGGTCATCACAACCGGGGACGACACCTCCCGGCCGATCGAGGAGTTCGGATCCACGGGGGTCTTCGTCGCCGCGGTGCGCCAAGCGGTGCTCGATGGCCGGGCAGACCTCGCCGTGCACTCCATGAAGGACCTGCCCACCGCCGCCGCCGCAGGACTGCGGCTGGCGGCAGTTCCGGTTCGGCAGGACGCCCGCGATGCGCTGTGCGCAGCCGACGGGCTGCGGCTGGCCGACCTGGCGCCCGGCGCGGTCGTGGCCACCGGCAGCCCCCGCAGGGTGGCGCAGCTGCGGACGGTCCGGCCGGATCTGCACTACGTACCGATCAGGGGAAACGTCGACAGCAGACTGCATCGTTTGGCGATGCGTGAGATCGCCGCGGTCGTGCTGGCCGTCGCCGGCCTGCGCCGGCTCGGCCTCGCCCACGCGATCAGCGAGGTGCTGTCGGTGGATCTGTGCACCCCCGCCCCCGCGCAGGGGGCACTTGCCGTTGAGTGTCGCGCTGATCTCGGCGACACCGAGCTGCAGGCGGCGCTGGCCGATCTCGACGACGCGGACACCCGCTTCGCCGCTACGGCCGAACGCCGACTGTTGGCCGTCCTGGAGGCTGGTTGCACCGCACCGGTCGGGGCCTACCTGGCCATGGACGGTACGGAGATCACTTTCACGGCGGCGGTCGCTGATATCAGCGGCGCAGGCGTCATCCGAATGTCCGAAACCGGCCCGGCGACAGCCCCCGAGCAGCGCGGCGAGGAGCTCGCTGCTCGGTTGCTGAACGCCGGAGCAGCCGGCCTACTGGGGGAGCGGATCCCATGAGCACCAGCGCACAGCACCCGGAGCACAACCTTCCTGCGACGCCTCGCGACTGGGCGGCGCAACAAGCGGCACCCGTGGTGCTCGTCGTCGCCGGTCCCGGTGACCCGCAGCTGTTGACGATCCGCGGCCGTGAAGTGCTCGGCGCTGCCGACATCATCGTCAGCGATCCGGAAGTCGTGCATGTGGCGCGGCAGTTCGGCCGCGGCTGCTGCGAGGTCCTTCCGGCGCTGGACGCCGAGGGCCAGCCGCTCAGCCATGCCGGGCGGGTGGCGCTGGTGGAATCGCTGGCATCCCCGGGAAGGATCGTGGCCCGGCTGCTGTCCGGCGACCCGATCATGGACGGATCCCTGAGGCTGGAGGCGGAGGCGCTGTCCGCCGCGGGGTTGCAGTACGAGGTGTCGCCCGGGGTCAGCCCCATCACCGGGATCCCCGCCTTCGCCGGCTTCGGACTGACCGGCGGCCGGGTGCGGGAGGTGCGGGTCGTGGATGCCGACGACCCGCAGGCGAACCTGGCGCCCTCGGTGGACGGCCGCTCCACCCTGGTCGTGATCAATGGTGCGTCGCACGCGGCGGACGTGGCCGAACGGCTGGTCGCCGCAGGCTGGTCGTCGGAGACGCCCTGCGCGGTGACCGTCGACGGGGCGACCGTCGACCAGCGGACCGTTGTCGCCGCGCTCTCCGGGCTGGCTGCGGCGCTGGCCGGGCAGGCTCCGGCAGTGGGCGGTGCCAGCCAGGCGATGCTGGTCGTGGGCGACGTCGTCAGCCAGCGCGGTGAGGCATCGTGGTTCGAGTGCAAGCCGCTGTTCGGGTGGCGGGTCCTGGTGCCGCGCACCAAGGAGCAGGCGGCCGACCTCTCCAACCGCTTGCGGACGTTCGGCGCGGTGCCCGTGGAGGTCCCCACCATCTCGGTGGAGCCGCCGCGGACCCCCCAGCAGATGGAGCGGGCCATCCACGGGCTGGTGTCCGGCCGCTACGAGTGGGTGGCGTTCACCTCGTCCAACGCCGTGCGGGCCGTGTGCGAGAAGTTCGAGCAGTACGGGCTCGATGCGCGCAGCTTCGCCGGCTTGAAAGTGGCCGCCATCGGTGAGCAGACCGCGGCCGCGCTGCGGGCGTTCGGCGTGATCCCGGACCTCGTGCCGTCCGGCGACCAGACCAGCGCCGGGCTGCTGGAGGTGTGGCCGGAGTACGACAGCGCCGTCGACCCGATCAACCGGGTGTTCCTCCCGCGCGCCGATATCGCCACCGACACCCTGGTGGCGGGGCTGGCCGACCTCGGCTGGGAGGTGGACGACATCACCGCCTACCGGACGGTGCGGGCCGCACCCCCCGCGGCGCACATCCGGGAGGCCATCAAGACGGGCGGCTTCGACTCGGTGCTGTTCACCTCGTCCTCGACGGTCCGCAACCTCATCGGGATCGCCGGCAAGCCGCATCCCAGCACGGTGATCGCATGCATCGGCCCGGCCACCGCCGCCACCGCCGAGGAGCACGGACTGCGGGTCCACGTCCGGGCGGAGACGCCCTCGGCGACGGAGCTCGCGGCGGCGCTGGCCCGGTACGGCGAGGGGCTGCGGCTCCAGGCGCTCGCCGCGGGATCGACGGTGTGGCGGCCCAGCAAGCGCCGCGGGGCGCAGCGGCGCCGCGCCAACTGAGGCCGGCAGGCGAGGATCCGCTGCGATGGAGCTGCCCCAGCGGCCGCGCCGCCTGCGCACCAGTGCCCCGCTGCGCGCGCTGGTCCGCGAGACCGATGTTCTGCCGCGCCGACTCGTGCAGCCGCTGTTCGTCGCCGAGGGGCTGGCGCAGCCGCGGCCGGTGGCGTCGATGCCCGGGGTCGTGCAGCACACCATGGCGAGCCTGCCGCAGGCCCTGGCCGAGTGCGCGTCCGCCGGGGTCGGCGGGGTCATGCTGTTCGGTGTCCCCGCGGTGCGCGACGCTCGCGGTTCGGGTGCCGATGATCGCGACGGCATCCTCAACCGCGCCCTGCGGCTGGCGCACCAGGAGGTCGGCGACGCGGTGGTGGTGATCGCCGACCTGTGCCTGGACGAGTTCACCGATCACGGCCATTGCGGGGTGCTCGATTCCGCCGGCCGGGTGGACAACGACGCGACCCTGATCCGGTACGGCGAGATGGCCCTGGCCCAGGCGGCGGCCGGGGCCGACGTGCTGGGCTGCAGCGGCATGATGGACGGCCAGGTCGGCGCGGTCCGGACCGTGCTGGACGCCGCCGGCCGCACCGACACGGCGCTGCTGGCCTATGCCGCCAAGTACGCCTCCGCCTTCTACGGGCCGTTCCGCGAGGCGGTGGACTCCAGGCTGGCCGGCGACCGGCGCACGTATCAACAGGACCCCGCCAACCGGCGGGAGTCGCTGCGGGAAGTGCGCCTGGATCTGGACGAGGGCGCCGACATCGTGATGGTGAAGCCGGCCCTGGCGTACCTGGACGTGCTGTCCGATGTCGCCGCGCTGTCGGACCGGCCGGTCTGGGCGTATCAGGTGTCCGGCGAGTACGCCATGGTGGAGGCCGCCGCTGCAGCGGGCTGGCTCGATCGGGACGCGGTCATCGACGAGACGCTGCTGTCGATCCGCCGTGCCGGTGCTGATGCGGTCGTGACGTACTGGGCGAGGGAGGTTGCGGCGCGCCGACTGCCCTGAGCCAATGTCACAGACATGTCACAATGGTGTGAGAAAGTCCCATTTGCCCTGAACGTCTGATAGGCGTGCAGTAACCCCCTTGTGCGGGGTGTGGGAGGTTTCAAATGGGCAGGACGTTCATTGCCGGCGGGGCCCTGATCCTCGCCGGTGTCGTCGCCATCGTGCTCGATTCGCTGCTGGGATTGGGCCTCGGCTTCGTTCTTTTCGGCATCGCTCTCGGCGGTGTGCTCGGCCTTTCCCGTGACGGAACGCCGTTGGGCCGACTGGGTGCCTATTCGGTGGGCTTCGTCATCGTGGTCGTCGCCTACTTGGGGCGCGTCCTGGTGGGGAACGCCTCAACCCTGGGTCTGATCATCGGTGTCGTTGCGGTGATCCTTCCGGTGGCCGCGGTGTCCGCGCTGACCCGCAACCGCCTCCCCCTGTCGGCCGGGTTGCTGGGAGTCGCCACCGTTGTGGGCGCCTACGAAGCGGCGTTCCTCGCGTCCCCGCAGAACATCCAGTCAGAACTGATCCCGGTCGCGTCAGCGGCGATCTTCCCGGTGGCGCTGGGGTTCCTGGCGGCGGTCTGGTTCTCCCTGCCGGGCGATGAGGATCACGACGCCCTGCAATCCGCTGCGCCGTCCTCGGCCGCGCCGGACTACGAACCGTACGGCCCCCCCGACGCACTTGCGTCCGACCGCTCCACCGCCGATGCCGAAAGCGAGAGGTGAACCTGTGAACGGTCAGAAGGTGCAGTCCCTGCGCGCCCCCGCCGTCATCGCCGCATCCGCCGCGCTCCTGGCGGTGATCGCGCTGCCCGGTTCGGCCGGCGCCCAGAGCACTGGATCGCCAACCGCATCCGTCACGCGCGCGGTGCTGTTGCAGGCGAACGCCAATGCCACCGACGTGGCGCGGGCAACGTTGATCACCCAGATCCAGGTCGATGGCGAGGGCGAGCTGAGTTTCGCGGTTCCCACTGTCGACGGTGCCGCCCCGAGGAATATGGACTCGTTCGGCGGGCCCACGGTCGAGGGCGATTCGGCGTCCTACACGGTCGAGGTCGACGGGCCGGACACCGTCCGGACCTCGCAGGCCTTCGATCCGGAGGATGTGCCGGTCGAACTCGAGATCACTGCAACGTTGGACGGGCAGCGGATCGACCTTACGGACCTGAAGAACGCCACGGGCGACGTCGAACTCAGCTACACCGCCAAGAACGTGACCAGCACGCCGACGACCCTTCAGTACCAGGACGCATCGGGCGCCACCATCACCGAGGAGATCGACCTGCCGACCGCCATGGGCGGCACGCTGGAGATCATCTTCCCCCCGACCTGGGCCAGGGTCGAGAGCGAGGACGCGACCGTGGTGTCCGGCGACGGGACCGGCAGTACGCAGGTCAACGCCAGCTGGACGCTGTTCGAGCCCTTCGGCGAGCCGGAGGGGACCATCACGATCAAGGCCCGGGTCACCGACGGCGATATGCCGCCGGCGAACCTGAAGTTCACGGTGCTGCAGCCGGTGGAGAACCCCACGGCCCGGGCGCTGTCCGGCCAGCTCGCCGGTGGCGCCGCGACGGGCACCAGCATCTACGAGGGCGGAAAGGCGCTGGAGGAAGGCGCCAGCACGCTGCAGACGGGCCTCGGGGAGGCGGCTGCCGGTGCTGAGGAGATCGCCGCCGGCGTGGAGAACACGCTGGTGCCGGGGGTCAACGAGTTGAACGATGGTGTGCAGGACAGCCTGGTGCCGGGTGTCAACCAGTTGGTCGCGGCGCTGCGGAACCTGCCGGGCACCGTGGCCGGCAGCGCCGACTTCCAGCAGCTCACCGGTGGCTTCGCAGCATTGGACGGAGCCGTCGGCGGGGTGCGCGACGCGCTGGGCGCGTGGACGCCGACCGGTACGAACGCCGGTCAGTACCTCACCGCGGATGGAGACATCGACAAGTCGCGCACAACCGTCGCCCGTACGCTCTGGGGGCTGATCTACGGAGTGCGTGCCGCAGATGTGCCGGCCGGGAGCGCGTCCGCCGTGCCGGCGGAGGACACCGGCGGACTGTCGAACCCGGACTGCAACTTGGCGAACCCCAAGGATCCGGCCAACCCCTGCGGCGCCTGGCAGGTCGTGCAGCTCGTCAAGGGCGGCATGGGCCAGGTATCGGGCGGTCTCGGCACCGCGAAGGGCGCCATCGATGGGCAGATCAACCCCGGCCTGCAACAGATCCAGGCGGGTCTGACCGGCGCGCAGACAGCCATCGACGCCCAGTTGAACCCGGGGGTCCAACAGATCGCGGGCGGACTGACGCAGGCGCAGAGCGCGCTGACCGGACCGGGCGCCGGCGCCTGGGGGCAGCTCGCGGCCGTGCTCGGCTGCCAGACGGCGCCGGCGGGAACCTTGAACGGCAACACCGGCCCGATCGTCGTGGCGTGTCCCACGCCGATCACTTCGGTCGCGGGCGATGTGACGGCGAACGTTGCAGCCCTGCTGCAGGCGCTGAGCGGTGGTTTGTACGCCGGGCCCAACGCCGATCCTGCGCAGAGCGGATTGGCCGCGCTGCTGGGCCAGCTCGCAGGAGCGCAGGGGCTCGGAGCCGTCAGCGGCGGGCTCACCCAGATCAGCACCGGTCTGAGTCAGGCGATCCCCGGACTCGGCCAGGCCAGCGGCGGCCTCACGCAGGTGAGCGCCGGTCTCGGCGGGGCGAGCGGCGCGCTGGACCAGCAGTTGAGCGACGCGTTGACCCAGTTGCAGTTGTCGGTCACCACCGACCCGACAGGTATCCCCGACCCCAATACGGCCAAGGACACCACCGCGACCGGCATCCTCAACGAGCTCCGAGCGGCCCTGACCCTCGGCGGCGTGGGCGACAGCGGCGTGCCGGGCCAGTGTGCCGGCTATGCGACGCCGGGCAATCCGGCCAGCGGCCTGAACCCGAGCGTGACCCCGGAGCAGATCGCGGCGACGTGTGCCGCTGCCGACGTGCTCAACATCGCACTGCTGATCTCGGGGCAGATCGAGACAGGGGTGTCGCAGACCCTGCTGTCGGGGATCTCCGATCAGCTGGTGGCAGGGGTGCAGCCGCTGGCAGCCGGCGTTGGAACACTCGCGGCCGGCACCCAGCAACTGGCCGATGGGGTGGCACCGCTGGCCGCTGGCACCCGCCAGTTGGCCGATGGCCTGCCAGCCGCGTACGACGGGGCTGGGCAGATCATCACCGAGGGGGCGCAGCCGTTGCAGGAGTCGGGCAATGACGCAACCCTCAACTACGCCCGGCAGGTCGCGCTGTACGACGCGATGAACGACCAGGAGCTGGTGGACAGCTACATCCCCGGCGGTCCGGCCCAAGGCGATGAGGTCGTCACCAACGGCGTGTACTCCTTCGAGCTCGCCGGGACGGGAGGCGGCACCCGCACCGGAGTCAACTTCGGGCTGGCAGCCTTGGCGCTGATCGGCGCTGTCGGGGCCGGCGCCGTGCTCGGCAGCCGCAGAGGCGGCTGAGCCGGAGACTGCGCGACCGGAGGCCCCCGACCCCTGAGGCGGGGGCCTCCGGCATTGACGGACATGGAAGGATTGTCAGCATCACGCTGAACCGGAGGTGGCATGGCGAAGTCCGGCACGGCGGTCGACGAGCAATCGACCGGCGAAGAACGGCCGGTCTCGGCCGGTCGGCGACGGTGGGCGGGGGCTGCCAAGGTCGCAGCCGCCGTTCTGGTCGGCGGGGCGCTGTTCGCGGGCGGCATGGTGGTCGCCAACCAGGTCGGCGGTAGCGACTCCGATCTCGTCGATGAGGCGGCGGACCTCGTGGTGCTGCGGCAGATGGGCCTGCTGAGCCAGCAGGCCGACGCGATCATCGCCCAGGTGCAGGCCGCCGACCCAACCGATCTGGAAACCCAGCAGGCCCTCGGCGTCGAGCTGCAGACGGTGGCCGTCGCACTGGACGGGCTCCCGGCGCAGGCAACCGATCCGGAGCTGCGCGAGATCTGTCAGATCGTCTCCGACGGCTACCTCGATCTCAGTGTGGGTCTTGTGACGAACAGCGCCGCAAAGACCTCGTCCGGCGCCGACGGGCTGTCCGCGGGCCGCGAGCGCCTCGAGGCCTACCTCGGCGAGGAGGTCCAGCGGCAGGAGGCTCCCGCGCACGAGTAGCAGACAATGGTCGGGTGGACTCCCAAGCACTGTTCGACCAGGCACTGACCCTCATCCCGGGCGGGGTGAACTCCCCGGTACGCGCCTTCCGCGCGGTCGGGGGCACTCCGCGGTTCATGGTCGGCGGGCACGGCCCGTACCTGACGGACGCCGATGGCCGTGAATATGTGGACCTGGTGTGCTCGTGGGGGCCGATGATCCTGGGCCACGCCCACCCTGCCGTCGTCGAGGCCCTGCACACGGCCGCATCGCGCGGGACGTCGTTCGGCACGCCGACCCCCGGCGAGGTGGAATTGGCGGCCGAGATCGTCGCCCGCGTCGCGCCTGTCGAGCAGGTCCGGCTGGTCAACTCGGGGACCGAGGCCACGATGTCCGCGATCCGCCTCGCGCGGGGCTTCACCGGCAGGTCCAAGATCATCAAGTTCGCCGGCTGCTACCACGGCCACGTCGACGCGCTGTTGGCGGACGCCGGTTCCGGCGTGGCAACCCTCTCCCTGCCCACGTCCCCGGGCGTGACCGGCGCCCAGGCGCAGGACACGATCGTGCTGCCCTACAACGACCTGCCCGCGGTCGCGAGGGCGTTCGAGCAGCACGGCGCCGACATCGCATGTGTCATCACCGAGGCTGCCGCGGCCAACATGGGCGTCGTGCCGCCGCACGAGGGCTTCAACGCGGGACTGGCACAGCTGTGCCGCGACCACGGCGCGCTGTACATCTCCGACGAGGTGATGACGGGATTCCGGGTCGGCCGCAGCGGCTGGTTCGGCCTGGACGGCGTCCCGCCCGACCTCATGACCTTCGGCAAGGTGATGGGCGGCGGCCTGCCGGCTGCGGCGTTCGGCGGTCGCGCCGAGATCATGCAGGCCCTGGCACCGGTGGGCGCGGTCTACCAGGCCGGGACGCTGTCCGGCAATCCGTTGGCGACGGCCGCGGGTCTGGCCACCCTCGCCCACTGCACCCCGCAGGTGTACGCGAGGGTCGATCAGGTCGCGGAACGGGTGGGCGACCTGGCCAGCGGCGCACTGGCGGACTGCGGAGTCGCCCACACCCTGCAGCGCGCGGGCAGCCTGTTCAGCATCTTCTTCACCGACGCCCACGTCGCGAACTACGAACAGGCCCAAAAACAGGCGTCGTTCCGGTATGCGGCCTTCTTCCACGCCATGCTTGATCAGGGCGTCTACCTGCCGCCCTCGGCCTACGAGGCGTGGTTCGTCTCGGCGGCGCACGATGAAGCGGCGATCGACCGGATCGCGGCGGCCCTGCCAGCGGCGGCCCGTGCGGCGGCGGCCGCGAACCACCCGGACTTGGAGCGCTGAATGGCCACCACGACCATCGTCCACCTGCTGCGCCACGGCGAGGTCCACAACCCGACGGGCGTGCTGTACGGGCGGCTGCCGGACTTCCACCTCAGCGAGCTCGGCCGTCAGATGGCGCAGCGCGCCGCCGATGCGCTGGCGCAGGCGGATGTGGCGATCGTGACGGCCTCGCCGCTGGAGCGCGCCCAGGAGACCGCCGCGCCGATCGCCGAGGTCCACGGACTGTCCATCGGCACCGATGCGGACCTGATCGAGGCGGACAACATCTTCGAGGGGCAGCGGGTGAGCCCCGAGCGGCTGGCGACGAACCCGCGGGCCTGGCTGCGCCTGACCAACCCGTTCAAGCCCAGCTGGGGGGAGCCCTATGTCGATCTGGCGGGCAGGATGCGCAGCGCGGTCGCCAGGGCCCGCGAACAGGCCGTGGGCCGAGAGGCGGTACTGGTCAGCCACCAGCTGCCGATCTGGATCGCCAGGCTGGATGTCGAGGGCAGGCGTTTCGTCCACGATCCGCGCAGGCGACAATGTTCACTAGCGTCGCTGACGTCCCTGCATTTCCAGGACGAAGCGCTCGCGGCGGTCGTCTACACCGAGCCTTCGGCGGACCTGCTGCCGCGGGCGAGCAAAGCGACGGGGGCCTGAGGCGGAACGAGGCGAGGAGGCGGGATGGGGGGACGACTCGTCGCCGGGCTCGTCCTCGGTTCGCTGCTGCTTGCCGGATGCGGCGGCGCCGCCAACGGGGGCACCGGGCAGGGCTTCGTCGCGGGCGACGGCTCGATCGTCGTTCTCGCGGAGAGCGACCGCCAGGCTGCCCCGGAGCTGACCGGGCCGCTGCTGTCGGGCGGGCAGTTGTCCACGGCCGACCTGCGCGGCGCCGTGGTGGTCATCAACGTCTGGGCGTCCTGGTGCGCGCCGTGCCGCGCGGAGGCCGCCGACCTGCAGGAGGTCTGGGAGGCCAGCGCCGACGGCGGCGTGCAGTTCGTCGGACTCAACACCCGCGACTCGCAGGCTGCTGCGCAGGGGTTCGTCGGCAGCTTCGCCCTGACCTACCCGCAGGTCATCGATGCCGACGGCCGGGCCCAACTGCTGTTCCGCGACACCCTGCCGCCGCAGGCGATCCCGAGCACCCTCGTGCTGGACAAGCAGGGCAGGGTCGCCGCCCGGGCGCTGGGCGCGGTATCGCAGTCGGATCTGCTCGGCATGATCGAGCCGCTGGTCGCCGAGCCTTCGTCGAGTGCGGCCCCCGCGCCGGTTATCGTGCAACCGTGAACGGTCGACAACAGGGGTCGCTGTGCTGACCCTCGGCATGGTCTACGAGACCATCTTCACCGGCAGCCTGATGCTGGCGATTCCATTGGCGATCACCGCCGGGGTCATCTCCTTCCTCTCCCCGTGCGTCCTCCCGCTGGTGCCCGCCTACCTCTCGATGATCACCGGGCTGACCGGCGAACAGATCGCAGAGCCGGACCCCGGACGGGGCTCGGGGGGCCGGGTCGCCACCGCCGTGCAATCGGTGCAGCGAAGCCGCGTCGTGGCGGGATCGCTGCTGTTCACCGCCGGGTTCAGCATCATCTTCGTGTCCTACGGCGCACTCTTCGGCGGTCTCGGGTCGGTCCTGCTGGAGCACCAGGACGTGATCAGCCGGGTCCTCGGGCTCGTCGTCATCGGGATGGGCCTGACCTACATGGGGATCGGGCCGATGGCCCGCACGATGTGGTGGAACGCCGATGCCCGGATCCACACGACTCCGAAGCCGGGTCTGTGGGGCGCCCCGCTGCTGGGGGTCGTGTTCGGGCTCGGGTGGACACCGTGCATCGGCCCCACGCTGGCGGCCGTGCAGACGCTGGCCTTCACCGAGGCGTCGGCGCTGCGGGGGGCGATCCTGGCCCTTGCGTACTGCATCGGGCTGGGGCTGCCGTTCCTGTTGATCGCGCAGGGCATGCAGGGACTGGCCGGGACGGTGAAGTGGGGCCGGGACCGCGCGAAGCTCATCAGCACGGTCGGCGGAGTGATGCTGGTGATCCTGGGCGCGCTGCTGGTGACCGGCCTCTGGTCGGATCTGGTGATCCGGATCCAGGTGTGGGTATCGAGCTTCCAACCGTTGCTGTAGGGCGCCGGCTGCCTGGAGCCGCACCCTTCACCGGGCGGTGTTCAGATCGGGACGGGGATGGGCAGCGGCTCCGTTCTGGTGCGTGTGGCGCGTCCGGTCCGCTCGCTCCCGTCCGGTCCGCTGTTTCCGGCGTGTTGCCGGCGATCTGCCACCGCGGCGGGAGCGGTCAGCCCTCGCGGGAGCGGATCGCGGTGGGGCTGGGGGCAACGCGCGGGTATGGCCGGGTGCGGCGACGGTCCGTGCGCTGGACCGCGCAGGAGCCCCTGCAAACTCCCCACCCCGGGTGCGAACTCGGGGCGATCCGCCCACGGCCTCGTCGCCCGCACTCCCGCGCAGAGCGGCCGGCTCACCGTGGGTGACAATGGTGGGGTGTCGGTGGCGGATCAGGGTGCGATCGACGCCGTCGACGGTCGGCTCGAGCCCTCGCAGTCCGACATGCCCCCCGACAAGCTCAGCGCGACCGGCGGTGCGCCATCCGGCCCCGGATTGGCCGGATGGGCCCGCTGGGCCTGGCGGTCGCTCACCTCGATGCGCACCGCTCTGGTCCTGCTGCTGATCCTGGTGCTCGCCGCCATCCCGGGCTCGGTCTTCCCGCAGCGCGCCTCCGATGCGCTGGCGGTCAACGAGTACCTGGCCAACAATCCTGTGCTGGGCCCGATCCTGGACTCCCTGGGCATGTTCGAGGTCTTCGGCAGCCCCTGGTTCGCGGCGATCTACCTGCTGTTGTTCATCTCGCTGGTCGGATGCGTCGTCCCGCGCGGCAGGCAGCTGTACCGGCAATGGCGCCATGGGCCGGCGGAGCCTCCGCGGCGGATCGCCGACCGGCCCAACAGCGCGACGGTCCCCGCGGACGCGGCGGCCATCGCCACCGCCGCGGAGCACCTGCGGCGCGGGGGGTGGCGGGTGACCTCCGGCCCGGATTGGGTGAGCGCCGAGAAGGGCTTCCTGCGCGAGGTGGGCAACCTGGGGTTCCACCTGTCCATCGTGGCCCTGCTCATCGCGGTGGCTGTCGGGTCGACGCTCGGCTGGGCGGGAAACGTGGTGGTCCGGGAGGGCCAGGGCTTCGCCAACACCCTGACCCAGTACGACCAGTGGGGCGGCGGCCGCGCGGTCGATTCCAGCGCCCTGCCGCCCTTCGCCTTCACCCTGGAGTCGTTCACCGTCGACTTCGAGCGCGGCGACGCCCAGCGCGGCGCCCCGCGGGACTTCGAGGCGCGGCTGACCCTGCAGCGCGAGCCGGGCGCAGCGACGCAGGCGGTCACGCTGCGCGTCAACGAGCCTCTGCGGGTGGACGGTGCCGACGTCTACCTGATCGGCCACGGCTACGCCCCCCGTCTGTTGGTCACGGCGGCCGACGGCACCACGCTGTTCGACGACAGCGTGGTGTTCCTCCCGCAGGATCCCAACTTCACGTCCACCGGCGTGGTCAAGCTGCCGGACGCCGATCCGCAGCTGGCGTTCAACGCGATCTTCGCCCCGACCGCGACCGTCGATGAGCTCGGCCCGCGGTCGGTGTTCCCGGCTCCGGATGCACCGGGGCTCTTCCTGGCGGCGTTCACCGGGGACCTCGGCCTCGACAACGGCGTACCGCAGAACATCTACCGGCTGGACACCGACGATCTGCAGCAGATCGGGCTGGAGGGCCTCGCGCCGGGACAGTCCTGGCAGCTGCCGGACGGCACCACGGTGCAGTTCGCCGGTTTCGATCGGTTCGTCTCGTTGAAGGTCTCCCACGACCCGGGCCGGCTGTGGGCGCTGTTGGCTGTCGGACTCGTCCTGGCCGGCCTGATGATCTCGCTGTTCGTGCCCCGCCGCCGGATCTGGGTCCGCCGCGCCGGCCAGCAGGTCCATATCGCTGGCCTCGCCCGCACCGAGAACGCCGCACCCGCGGCCGATGTCGCCTCGCTGGTGGAGGTCCTGGCATTGCAGCGCCCCGACGTCGGAGACAATGACCGAAACACGGTCGCGGAGGGAGCACGCCGATGACGGCACAGCAGTGGGCGGACCTGTCCAACATCGCCATCTACTCGGCGATGCTGGTCCTGGTGCTGGCCATGGTGTTCTTCGCCGCCTCGTTCGCCGGACGCAGCAGCGCCACGCACAGCAGCGCCACCCAGGGCAGGGCGGTCCAGGGGACGGCGCTGCGCCGCAGCGCGGCCGTCGGGGCCGCCGCGGGCCCGCCCGGGCACCGTGATGCCGCGACGTTCTCCGCGCCCCTCACCGGCGATGCCGCGGCAGCCCGCGACGATCGCCCGGTCGTGGTGTCCGAGGCACCGGAGCCCGGCCGCCGCGCCGGCAATATCGCGATGACCCTCACCTGGCTGGCGTTCGCCCTCCTGCTGGTCGGGCTGGTCGCCCGCGGCGTCTGGGCGGGTCGCGCCCCGTGGGGCAACATGTACGAGTTCTCCCTGGCCACCGCGGTCGCGGTGCTGGGAGTCTTCCTGCTGATCTCCACCCGCAAGGACGTTCGCTGGCTCGGGGTCTTCCTGATTCCCGCGGTGCTGTTGACGCTCGGTCTGGCGGTCACCGTGCTGTACACCGAAGCCGCGCAGCTGGTGCCCGCCCTGGACTCCTACTGGCTGATCATCCACGTGTCGGCAGCCATCGTCTGCGGCGGCGCATTCGTGGTGGCCGGACTGCTGTCGGGCCTGTACCTGGTGCGCGAACGCTCCGATCGCAGCGGAGGAGCCGGCTGGGGGGCGAGACTCCCGCAAGCCGATCGGCTCGACACGATGGCCTACCGCACGATCGCCTTCACGATGCCGCTGTGGACCTTCGCGATCGTGGCAGGCGCGATCTGGGCGGAGGCGGCGTGGGGCCGCTACTGGGGCTGGGACCCCAAGGAGACCTGGGCGCTGATCACCTGGCTGGTGTTCGCCGGCTACCTGCACGCCCGGTCCACCGCGGGGTGGCGGGGCCGCCGCGCGGCGTGGCTCGGCGTCATCGGGGCGCTGACCTCCGTCTTCAACTACTTCGCCGTGAACCTGCTCTTCAGCGGCCTGCACTCCTACGCGGGGCTGTGAGCCGGATCTCGTCCGGGCAGGTGTGAATCCGCGAGGAACGGGTATAGCAGCGTCATGTGCCGTAGGGCGCAGCGGGGCAGCAGGCCCCATAACCGAATAGCCCGTCGACCGCCCTCCCCTCTCCCTCCTCGGGCGTCCTCGGGATCGAAGCAGCAGCAGGTCGACGGCGACTCCCGGCGGCCTGCTGCTGCATCCTGCGCCCGATCCGGGCGATCCGGGCCCGGGCGGTTTACAGTGGCGATAGGACTGTTGGCGGGAGGTGCAGGATGCTGCGGTATCTGCCGATCCTCGTTGCCCTGGGAATGGCCACCTACTGCTTCTTCGACGTCCTGGCCACCGATCGCAGCCGGTTCGGATCGCTGAACAAGTCCGTGTGGCTGCTCGTGGTCCTGCTGCCGGTGATCGGCGCCGTGCTCTGGCTCGTCGTGGGCCGCTCGGGGCGGACCACCCTCACGCATGGGGATCGCGTCATCCAGCTCGGCCGGCGGGGGCGCACGCTGGCCCCGGACGACGACCCGGCGTTCCTGCGGGCGCTGGACGAACGGGCCTGGCGCGCCAAGCGGGAGGCCCTGAAGCATCGGGCCGAGGAGTCCGAGCAGGATGGGGCTGCCGACCAGGCGGCCGGGCCGCCAGCCGCCCACGAGGGGATCCCCCCCACCGACGAACGTCCGTCCGACCCGGAGCAGCCGGCGGCCTGAGCCTGCTGAGCACGTCGAAGTACCCTTGGACAATGCAGCAGGCCCTCTCGCGGATCATCGCCCAGCACCCGGTGCTCACCTACTCCCTGGCCAGGGTCGTGCTGTTCGCTGTGGTGGTGGTGCCGATGTACCTGGTGGGGATGCGGGGGTGGGTGCTGCTGGCCGTCGCCCTGCTCGTCTCGGGGGCGCTGTCGCTGGTCCTGCTCGACGGCGTGCGCGCGCAGTTCAGCGGTCGTCTCGTCGGATACTTCCAGCGGCTCAACCAGCGCATCGATGACGCCACCACCGCCGAGGACGACGACCCGCTGGACGGTTCAGGTCTGCAGGGCCAACCCCAGTCCGAGCCCGAGCCCCGTCAGTAGCAGCGCCAACGAAGTCCTGCCCAGCACCGGGATCAGCCCCGGTCCCTGTGCGCCGGCGCGGACGTCGCGCACCGCACCGGCCATCGGCACCGCCCCGGCCAGGCCCGCCAGCGCCCCGGCGTGGAACGGTGCGATCAGCATGACGACGGCATACGCCGCAACGGGGCCCAGTGCGAACAACGTCCGGGTCCCGGCGTCCCCCAGCTGCACCGCCAGAGTGCGCTTGCCGGCGTCGATATCCGTGGGGATGTCGCGCAGGTTGTTGGCCACCAGGATCAGCGCCGCGAGGATGCCGATCGGCACCGACGCCACGACCGCGAGCCAGCTGATCCGCCCGGTCTGCACGAAGGCCGTCCCGATCACCGCCACCGGTCCGAAGAAGACGAACACGAACAGCTCGCCGAGCCCGGCATAGCCGTATGGCCGCGGACCGCCCGTGTAGAGCCAGGCGGCGGCGATCGCCAACCCTCCGACGAGCAGCCACCACCAGGCGCCGGCCAGCACCACCAGGCAGATGCCGAGGATCGCTGCGGCCGCCAGCGAGGCGATGGCGGCGCGCTTGACGTCGGTCGGCCGCGCGATCCCCTGACCGACCAGCCGCACCGGCCCCACCCGCACGGTGTCGGTTCCGCGCACGCCGTCGGAGTAGTCGTTGGCGTAGTTCACCCCGACCTGCAGGCACAGGGCCACACCGAGCGCCAGCAGGGCTCGACCCGCGTTGAACAACCCCTCAGCAGCAGCGACGCCGGAACCCGCCGCCACCGGCGCGATGGCCGCGGGCAGGGTGCGTGGGCGTGCGCCGGCGATCCACGCCCGGGCAGTCGCCACTACCGCCCCGCCGGCTTGCCGGTGTGGCTTGTCGGCAGATGCTCCACCAGTTCGATCCGCCGCGGACGGCTGGCCCGCCCGAGGCGGTCGCCGATCAGGGCGAGCAGCTCCTCGCGCAGGGCCCCGGTGTCAGCCGCGGTCTCATCGGTGATCACGTAGGACGCCGGCACCGCCCCCCACTCCGGGTCGGTCTCCGCGACCGTCACCGCGTCGATCACCCTCGGGTGCGAGCGCAGCGCATTGGAGATGGCGCTGAGGGACACCTTGACGCCGCCGACCTTCACGATCTGATCCAGGCGGCTGTCCACCACGATCCCGTCGGCGCTGCGGCGGCCGTAGTCCGCGGAATGGAAGCCGTCGGGCCGGAAGTGGGCCGCGGTCAGGTCGGGGCGCAGCCGGTATCCCATCGCCAGCGTCGGCCCGCTGATCACGATCCGCCCGGGGCCGTCGCGGGAGGGTTCATCGGACTCGGCGTCGAGGAACCGCAGGCCGACGCCGGGCAGCGGCTCGCCGTTGTACACGACGCCCCCGCAGGTCTCGGTGGCGCCGTAGGTCTCGATGAGCTTCACGCCGCGCCCGGTCGCCGCAGCGCGGTCGCCGGCGGCGAGCGCCGCCCCGCCGACCAGGACAGCCGCGAACCCCGCGAGCAGGTCGATGCCGGCGCCGCCATCGGCGACCAGGCGCCGCAACTGGGTGGGCACCAGGGAGACGTAGGCAGGTACGCCCAGGGCATCTGCGCGATCGAGCGCCGCCCCGGCGGTGATCGCGAATTCGGCCGGGGTGAAGGGCGCGGCGCCGCCGACCGCCGGGCACGCGACCGGCTCGTGCCCCGCTCGCAGACTGCGCACCACCGCGAGGATGCCCCCGATCCCGGTGACCGGCACCGCTGCCAGCCACAGGCCGGGGTCGCCGAGGGCGGCCGCGCCGGTGTCCGCGGCCGCGATCAGTGCGGGTGCCGAGATGAGCACCCCGCAGGGCTCGCCGGTGGACCCGCTGGTGGCCACCACCAGGGCGGCATCGGCGCGCTCGATCGGCGCGTCCTCGCGCAGCGCAGCCGCCAGGGAGGCGGCGTGGCGGCCGTCGGGCCCCCCGTCGCCGACCGCCGGTGCGATCGCCACCGGCTGCCGATCACCGTCGAGGATGCGCCGCATCGCCGCCGCGACATCGAAGACGCCGACCGGCCCGGGTCGCACCGGGAGGCGGCGGGGAACAGGGCGGTTCATCATGGCTAGCCTAGAACCGGTTGAAAATCGGTGAAAGGACGACCCTGCAGATGGACTCTCGAACCCGGTACGTCCTGCCCCCGGTGGTGGCCGAAGGCTCCCCGGCGTTCACCGACCCGTCGTACTCCAGCATCGAACCGGGGGCGGACTGGCGGGCCCGGGCGGGATTCTCCGACATCCGGTTCGAGACCGCGCAGGGCATCGCGAAGATCACGATCGACCGGCCGCACAAGCGCAACGCCTTCCGGCCGCAGACGCTGTTCGAACTGCAGGAGGCGTTCACGATCGCCCGCGACGACGATTCGGTCGGGGTGATCATCCTGACCGGCGCCGGCGACTGGGCGTTCTGCTCCGGCGGTGATCAGGTCATCCGCGGCGACGACGGGTACATCGGCGACGATGCCGTGGCGCGCAAGGGGATCGGGCGGCTCAACGTGCTGGACCTGCAGGTGCAGATCCGGCGCCTGCCCAAGCCGGTCATCGCGATGGTCGCGGGGTACGCGATCGGCGGCGGGCATGTGCTGCACATCGTGTGCGACCTGACCATCGCCGCGGACAACGCGCGCTTCGGGCAGACCGGGCCGAAGGTCGGATCCTTCGACGGAGGCTACGGGTCGGGGCTGCTGGCGCGGCAGATCGGCCAGAAGCGGTCCCGCGAGATCTGGATGCTGTGCCGGCAGTACGGTGCGGAGCAGGCCTACGACTGGGGCCTGGTGAACGCGGTGGTGCCGCTGCGCGATCTGGAGCGGGAGACCGTCGGCTGGGCGCAGGAGATGCTGGCGCTGTCGCCGCTGGCGCTGCGCATGCTGAAGGCGTCGCACAACGCGGCCGACGACGGCCTGGCGGGGATCCAGCAGCTGGCCGGCGATGCGACGCTGCTGTTCTACATGACCGAAGAGGCGCAGGAGGGCCGCGACGCGTACAAGGAGAAGCGCCGGCCGGAGTTCGAGCGGTTCCCGAAGCGTCCGTGAGCCCCTCGCTGCCGGAGGTGCTCGCCTCCGCGGTGCCGTTCTGTGTGCCGCTGCGGGTTGCGTTCCGCGGCGTGCAGCGCCGGGTCGGGCTGCTGCTGCCGGGGCCGGCGGGCTGGGGGGAGTTCGCGCCGTTCGCCGACTACGGCCCGCCGATGGCCGCACGCTGGTTGGCATCCGCTTTGGAGGCCGCCTACGACGGCTGGCCGAGCCCGGTGCGGTCGTCGGTGGCGGTGAACGCGATCGTTTCGGCCGTCTCCGCCGCTGACGTCGCCGGCCAGGGCCTTGCGGGGCCGCAGGCTGCGGTGCGGACCGTGAAGGTCAAGGTGACCGGCGACCCGGACGCCGACGCCGCACGCGTCGCCGCGGTGCGCACGGCCGTCGGGCCGGATGCCCGGATCAGGCTGGACGCCAACGCCGGATGGACCCTCGCCGCGGCCATGGAGCAGCTGCCCCGGTTGGCGCAGGCCGCCGGAGGCCTGGAATACGTCGAGCAGCCGCTGGCTTCGCTGGGTGAGACGGCGCGTCTACGGCGCGCAACGGGAATCCCGGTCGCGATCGATGAGTCCCTGCGGCTGGCCGCGGACCCCTTCGCCCCCGCGCTGCTGGCCGCCGTCCGGGCCGCTGCCGACGTGGCGGTGCTGAAGGTTGCACCGCTGGGCGGGGTCCGCCAGGTGCTGCGTCTGGCGGAGAACCTCGGCATGCCCATCGTGATCTCCGGTGCGATGGACACCTCGGTGGGCCTGGCCGCGGGGATCGCGGCGGCGTGCGCCCTGCCGGGCGAGCCGTTGGCGTGCGGGCTCGGCACGGGCACGCTGCTGGCGGCCGACGTGATCGCCGTACCGGTCGTTCCCCGCGATGGCAGGCTGTCGTCCATGAAGGTGTCGCCCGATCCTGCAGCACTGCAACGTGCCCGGGCAGCGGTGACCGGCGAGGAGGAGGCTGTGCTGCGGCATCGGCTGCGCGAGGCGTGGGCGTTGTTGTGAACCCCTCCACCGCTCAGGCCGTCGCCATGGTCGACGCCCTCATCCGGTTCGGGATCACCGACGCGGTCCTCTCCCCGGGCTCCCGCTCCGCGCCGCTGGCGTTCGCGCTGGCCGCCGCCGAGCGCCAGCAGCGGATCCGGCTCCACGTGCGCATCGATGAGCGGTCGGCAGGTTACCTCGCGCTCGGCCTGGCGAAGGCCTCCGGGCGGCCGGTGCCCGTGGTGGTGACGAGCGGCACAGCGGTGGCCAACCTGTGGCCGGCCGTGGTGGAGGCCTCCTACGCGGGGGTGCCGCTGATGGTGCTGTCGGCCGATCGCCCGCCGCAGCTGCGCGGTGCGGGGGCGTCGCAGACCATCGACCAGCTCAAGATCTTCGGCGACACCGTCCGGTTCTTCGTCGACGTGGCGACAGCTGGGGACATCCCGGGCCAGCCGGCCTACTGGCGCTCCGTGATCGGGCGCGCGGCGGCCGCCGCGATCGACCCTGCGGACCCCGGCCCGGCCCATCTCAACCTGCCGTTCGCCGAGCCGCTGGTGCCGGGGATCGAAGCCCCCTTCGACGAGCAGCCGTCCGACAGCACATCCGACGGGCCGTGGATCAGGCCGTTCGCGGCGGCTGCTGGCCCCCCGCTCGCCGAGGTGCTGCAAAGCATGGGGCTGGACACCATCCCCGAGCGGGGCCTGGTCGTCGTCGGCGATATCCCCGGCGTCGGACCGGATTGGCACCAGGAGATTGCGCACCTGGCCGACGTCTGCGGCTGGCCGATCATTGCGGAGCCGACCGCGGGGATGCACCGCGCCGCGAACTGGCTGCCGGCCGGGCCGCTGATCGCGGGAAGCACCGGTTGGATCGCCCGGCATCGGCCCCGGCTGATCGTGTCGGTCGGGCGGATCGGACTGACCCGCCCGGTGGGGAAGCTGCTGAGATCGGCCGAGCACCACCTGGCGATCGACCGCACGGCGCGCTGGGCGGACCCGGGCAGGACGGCGTCGGCAGTGGTGATCGGCTCGGTCCCGATCCCCCCCGGCACACCGGATGGGGAGCGGTCGGACTGGCTGGCGGCTTGGGCGGGGGCGGCGGAGACCGCGGCACGGTGCGCCGACGAGCTGCTGGACGCCGAGCGCAGCTTCACCGGGCTGCACGTGGCCCGGCAACTGTGGGCGGCAGCCGGGCAGGCGGCGCTGCTGTTCCTGGCATCGTCCTGGCCGATCCGCCAGGTCTATCTCACGGCCCGGCAGCGCGGCGGATTGCGGGTGATGGGCAACCGCGGGGCCAACGGGATCGACGGGCTGGTGTCCACCGCGTGGGGTGCCGCGGTCTCCCACGGGGCCGGCGGGGGCGGACCGACCGTGGCCATGCTGGGCGATGTGGCGTTCCTGCACGACAGCAACGGCCTGCTGGCGCCGGCGGAGGAGGACCGGCCCGAGCTGACGCTCGTGGTGACGGACAACGACGGCGGCGGGATCTTCTCCCAGCTTGAGCAGGGATCGCCCGCGTACGCGCAGGACTTCGAGCGGGTCTTCGGCACGCCGCACGGGCTGCACCTGGTCGGCCGGTCGCGGTTGTCGGGCGTGCCGGCGAGGGGGGTGTCGGACGCCGAGACCTTCGCCGAGGCGATGTCCGCGCCCGCGCCGGGCGTCTCGGTGCTGGTGGCGCGGGTGACCGACCGGGCGTCGGAAGCTGCGCTGATGGCGCGGATGCAGGGCGGGGTGGCGCAGGCGCTGGAACGGCTGTGACGGGCGCGATCGGCCGCTGCCGGGCGCGGTCATCCCCGGGCGGCTGTCGCAACCGCCGGTGGCACGGCGGCCTCCCGGCGGCGCCGGACCAGTGACGACACCAGCGCGGCCGCGATGAAGCCGACGCCGATCAACCCGGTGACGACCTCGGGCACCTCGTGGGCGATGGTCGCCAGCAGCAGGACCGCCAGGGCACCGATCGCGTAGTGGGCCCCGTGCTCGAGGTAGACGTACTGGGTCAGCGTGCCACGGCGGACCAGGAACACCGTCAGGGAGCGGATGTAGAACGCCCCGATGCCCAGCCCTGCGGCCACGATGAAGATGTTCGAGGTGATGGCGAATGCGCCGATGACCCCGTCGAAGCTGAAGGACGCGTCGAGCACCTGCAGGTACAGGAACAGGAAGAACGCGGCCTTGCCGATGACCGGAACCCCGGGTGCCTCGCGGGCGGCCCCCGAGATCCCTGCCAGCTGCGGGTCCTGGGGGGCGGCGCGGTCCTCGAAGAAGGCCGCCAGACCGTTGACCAGCAGGTAGGAGATCAAACCGATGGCGCCGGCGATCATCACGGTCGAGACGTCGTCGGGCGGGACGAAGGTGGTCGTGATCAGCAGTCCGGTCAGCGCCAGGACCACCGATAGGGACTCCACGCCGCCGAGCTTGCCCAGCGGGCGCTCGATCGGTGCCAGCCAGGTGTGCTCGTGCTCCTGCAGGATGAAGTCCAAAAAGATCATGCCGAGGAATACTCCGCCGAAGGAGGCGATCGCGGGGTGGGCCTGCGCCAGTTCGGCCGCATAGACGGCGGGCTGGTTGAGCGCCAGGTCGAAGGCCTGTACGGGGCTGAGGCCTGCGGTGACCGCAACGATGAGCAGGGGGAACAGCAGCCGCATGCCGAAGACGGCGATCAGCACCCCGACGGTGAGGAACAGCGTCTGCCACCACATGCTCAACCGCTCCAGGACGGTGGCGTTGACCACGGCGTTGTCGAAGGACAGCGAGATCTCCAGGATCGCCAGGATCGTGACCAGGGCCAGCGTCTCGGCGCCCCCGATGACGAAAGAGGCGATCAGCACGGCGACCGTGACGATCACCGACACACCGAAGATGCGAACCATGCCAGCCCTCTGGCTCCGCGTGCTGGGGGCCGTGGGGTCCGGCCGACCTCGGGAAGCCGTGCGGCTCCATTATGTGGCTGCGACCGCCGCTCTTGCACCGGGCCGCCGGTCCTCCCCGGCCGCTGCGGATCGGAGGTGGTCCCGGTGCTGGATGCGGCGCGCTCCAAGGGTGCTTCTCGATGGATCAGGCAATGGCGGCTCGTGTCGAGCCAGGACGGCACCGCCGCCGTCGCTGCACCGACCCGATTGATGGCTGGCGGGGTCTTCGGGGGAACAGCGCTGGCGACTGCGGCCCGCATCGCCACCTGTGCGGCGGGCGCCGCGCTAGACGAATGACCATGTCCATTGTGGAATAGAGCTTCAATAGGCGGTGCGCTTGCCGGAATTCCGAATGGATAGAATAGCCCCCGTCTATTCGGGCCGCGGATCCGCTGGGTGCGGAGGGCGCCGGCAGGCAAACGGGACTCAATGGCGGCTGCCGCTTGCTGCACCCGAGTCCGACTCGTCAACCGCAGGGATGCCCGTGCGACAGTGCGCATCCGGCATGGGTCGCCCCGTCGAGGGCAGTGGAGGAGGGAGAGGCCTGTAGCGTTCCGGGTCCTGTCGCCGATCGGGGGATCGGCTTCATACCGGCGATGCGGGGGTTGCGTTCCCCCCGGCCTCGCCAGAGCACATGGCTGTGTCGGACCCATTCAGCATGCTGTGCACGTCCATGGGTACGGGGGAGCACCGATGACAACCGACGAAGAGACGTCGCCGAACAGCCTGCCGGCTCCGGCAGTGGATCGGCGGGCCGAGATCATGTGCCAGATGCGCGCGGAGGGCCGCTCGCTGCAGTCGATCGCCGAGGAGTTCGCGCTGACCCGGGAGCGGGTGCGCCAGATCATCCGCGACGCGGGAGGTCCGGGCCGGCAGGACGCCTCTGCCGCCCGAGCCGCGAAGGCGGAGCACGAGCGGCTCAACTTGCGCGAACGGGCGCTGCGGCTGTGCCGCGAGCGCCCGGGGAGCACGGCCGATGACATTGCCACGGAACTCGCGGTGACCGCCGCCGAGGTGAGGGCCGCCCTCGGCGATGACGCCCGCCGCGTGCTGATCAGCACGCACCGACCGGGTGTGACGTTCGAGGACGCCGACATCCTGCAGCACCTGCGCCGCGCGGCGGCACTGGCCGGCGAGCCGCTGACGGTTCGGATGTACGAAGAGGCCCGGTCGCAGGTCGGCGGTGCGAGTTCGCCCCTGATTCTGCAGCGTTTCGGGACGTGGCGCGAAGCCTGCGCGCATGCGGGGGTGAGGCACGGCCAGCCGCTGCGCGCTCACTATGAGCGGCGATGGACCCGGGATCAGCTGGTGGACGCTGTGGCCGACTACCTGTGCTGCGACGGGGCGCGCGGCTCGTTCGCCGACTATGAGCGCTGGGCGCGCGGGGCGGAGGGCGCGCCGTCGGGTCAGACGATCCGCACCCAGCTGGGCACCTGGAGCCGGGCGAAGGCGGAGGGCCTGGCGCGGCTGGGCGAGCGGGAGGACGGGTCCGACGGGGGCGATGGTGCGCCTGCCGGCTGAGAACATGTGGTCCTGGCGGGGATGCCGGTCCCCGGGCTCGCACCCGCCCCACCAACTTCCACCCGCCACTCACACCTCCACCTCCACCGCCCCGCCCTCCTCGCGGCAGAACACCAGCACCCGGCGGGACACCGAGCGCCCGGTCGCTCCCCGCACCAGCGAGCCGTAGACGGCCAGCTGTCGCTGGTACTCCTGCAGGGTCGTGGGGGAGGGCTCGGCGTCGGTCTTGTAGTCCACGATGACCAGGCTGCCGTCCTCGGCCTCCACCAGCAGATCGATGAACCCCTCGACGACGCGCCCGTCGACCTCGGATCCGACGAACGTCTCCTTGTGATGGGGCCGAGCGGCCGCCCAGCGGACCGTCGGGCTTGCCAGGGCGGATCGGGCGAGGCGCTCCACGACCTCGCCCCAGTCGGCGATCCCCTCGCCCATGGCCTGCGCCTGCGCGGTCCCATCCAGGCCCGCTCCCGAGACGAGGTCGATCGTCTGCAGTGCGGCATGGACGGCTCGGCCGACGGCGGTGCCGTACCGGCCCTTGCGCCACGGCGGCAGTTCGAGGTCCTGCGGATCCTTGGCCAGGCCAGCGGGGAGGAGTCCCGCAGGCTCCGCCGCCCTCCGGTGGGCGATGGCCCCGGCCGATACCGCTTCGGCCCGGGCAGAGGCCGCCCGGATCGAATCCTGCTGCACCTGCCAAACTGCGAAGTCCGGCGGCGGTGCAGGCGCGGGTCCGGTGTCGGGGGCCAGCACCGCACCGGTCGCCTCCCACACTGCGCCGCCCGCGGTGCGGGCTGTGTCGGCCAGCAGCGCCGCGTAGCTCGAGGACTTCCCGACGGTGCCCACCACCAGATACTCCTCCGCCCGCGTGCAGGCGACATACAGCAGCCGCAGCCGCTCGGCCTGCAGCCGCGCCTTCTCGGCCTCTGCCGCGGCGCGGTAGCCGAGGGTCCTGGCCGGCGAGGCCGACACCTCCGCGCCGGTGTCGGTCCAGATGACCGGATCGGTCTGCGCCGAGATGCCCGTGGCCATACCGGCCAGCACGACCATCGGGAACTCCAGCCCCTTCGCGGCGTGCATGGTCATCACCTTCACCGTCGATGAGTCGCGGTCCGGCAGCGCGACATCGCCGGTTTTGTGCTCGTCGTTGGCCTGCGCCCGCGCCCACGCGATGTAGTCGCGCAGCGAGCCGTACGACGACTCCGACCAGGCCCGCGCCTGATCGATCGCGATCCGGTAGCGGCGGGCGATGTCCCGGCCGTTCACCGCGGCCGCCGCCACGGCCAGCAGACCGCGGTCGTGGACGATCGCGGTCAGCAGCTCGCTGGGCGACCTGGAGTGCCGGCCGCGGTGCAGCGCGGCGAGGTAGGACATCGCCCCCGCCACCGGGTCGGTGTCCGGCACATCCGCGGGCCGCTCGTGCCACACCTTCCACGAGCCGCCGGCGGCCTTCCAGCGCCACAGGTCGTCGTCCCCGCAGCGCAAGATGGGTGTCCGCAGCGCCTCGACCAGCTGCAGCTCGTTGCCCGGGTCGTCGGCGGCGGAGGCCACCAGCAGCAGGTCGCGGATCTCGTCGGCCCCGTACAGCAGGGATTGCGCCAACAGGCTGTACGGGATGCCGGCCGCGATCAGGGCGGCCTCCAGACTCCCCAGTGCTCGCCGCGACGGCACGAGCACCGTCACATCGCCGGGTGTGATCGGGCGGCCCTTCACCAGCCAGCCGGAGTCGACCGCGGTTGCGATCACGTCCGCCACCAGCGTGGACTCCACCTCCTGCGCGTCGGCCTCTGCATCCGTCTGGAGCGTCACGACCCGCGGTCCGGCCACCTCATGCTCCCGCAGGGGCGAGGGGTTCAGCGGGCCGTACCCGGGCTGGACGTCCGGCTGGTGAACGATGAGTTCGGAGAAGACGCTGTTCACCCACGCCAGGACATCTTTGTGGGAGCGGAAGTTCGTGCTCAGCGTGGCTGTGCTGGCGGGCCCGCCCAGGTAGTCGATGGTGCGCAGGTACGTCGCGATGTCGGCGCGGCGGAAGCGGTAGATCGACTGCTTCGGGTCCCCGACGATGAAGATCGAACCGGCGGGGACCGCGCAGTCGCGCCAATCGCGCGCATCGCCCAGCGCACCGGCCGCGATCCTTACCGCGAGCTCCACCTGGATCGGGTCGGTGTCCTGGAACTCGTCCAGCAGCAGCCTGGTGTACTTCCTGCTCAACTCGGCGCGCGCCTCGGCGTTGGTCCGCAGCATCCGGCGCGCGAGCACCAGCAGGTCGTGGAACAGCAGCTGCCCGTCGCGCTGCCGCTCCCGGGCCGCCCGCAGCACCCCCTGCGCCAGGTACCAAACGACCTGGCGGACCGCGCCGTCGGCGATCGGCGCCAAGGGGTCGAAGTCGATGAAGTCCGCGACCGCATCACGGGCGCCGGCGACGTCGTCCCAGTTGCCGCTCCGCCCGGCGTTCCTGCGGCATTTCGGCTTCGCCGCCGCCAGGGCGAACATCGATGCCGTGTCGGTGGAGGCCAGCAGCTCGTGGGCCCATGCGATGAGCGCCCGGATCCCGATGGCGAGCTTGTCGTCGGGCGTGCGGCAGCTGTCGGCGAGGTCCCGCAGGGCCTCGATCCGGGCGCGCAGGTCGGCTGCGTCCAAGTCCGGGATCACCGGTCTGGGCTGCCCCTGCAGCCGGTCCTCCACCAGGTCCCAGTCGGCCTGCAGGGCGCGTGCGATCGCTTCCAGGCTGTGGCCGCGGCCCTTGATGGGCGTGTTCACCCTCACCCCGAGGATGCCCAGGATCTCCAACGGGGAACCCATCGATTCGTCGTTCAGCAGGTCGGTGCGCAGCGAGCTCCACCACCGGTTGATGCGGATCGAGGACGCGACGTCGACCAGCACATCGATCACCGGAGGGAGCCCGGCCTCGATCGGATGCTCCGCCAGGATCCTGCGGGCGAACGCGTGCAGCGTCCCGATGGCTGCCGCGTCGAGATCCGCCAGGGCCGCCGCCGCGAGTTCGTTGCCAGCGGCTTCGCGGGTCAGCCGGGCCCGGACCCGGTCGCGGAGCTGGTCGGCGGCAGCCTCGGTGAACGTGACCGCGGCGATGCTGCGGACGTCCACCCCGCGCAGCACCAGGTTGGTGAACCGGTCGACGAGCATCTTGGTCTTGCCGGCGCCCGCCCCGGCGTCGACGACGAGCGTCTCCGCAAGCGATTCCCGCGCCCGGGCCCTGGCTGCCTCATCGGGCAGGACGACGTCGTCGCGATCGCCGGTCACGACAGCACCTCCCGGTACTCGGCCAGCCGGGGGTCCGCCAGCAGCGCTTCGAAGCCGCTGGCCGACTGGCGCTCGCCCAGGCCGTCGGGAGAGCATGCGGGGCACTCGTACGCGCCGGAGTGTTCGACCGGTCGGGGAGGGAAGAGCCCGCTGCGGTGCCCGTGGACGGCGACCGCGATGGTCTGCACCGCCTTGCGCCGCACATCGTCGGTGACGTCATAGCCGATCGTCCTGCCCTTCTCGGCCTCCGAGATGAACCAGAACAGCGCGGCTGTCGGCTGCGGCCCCCTGCCGTGGGCGCGCTCGGCGGCCAGCGCATACAGCGGCAGCTGCAGGAAGGCGCCGCGCTTGGTCGGATCCTCGGCGCTGAGGCCGGTGTACTTGTCGGACTTGCCGGACTTGTAGTCCAGCACGCGGAGGTTGCCGTCGGCGTCGGCGTCGACCCGGTCGGCCGATCCGCGCAGCGCGATGGTCGTCCCGTCCGGCAGTTCCACCGCGAGTCCGGCGAAGGCGAGCTCGGGTGCGATCGGCTTCCAGCGGCCCGAGCGCAGCGCGTTGTCCAGCCCGATCCAGCTGCGCAGGTCCCGGCGCAGCTTGCGCTTGGTGTTCTCCCACGGCGAGCGCAGGCCGACGATCCCGTGGCGCTCCTCGTGCGCGAACTGCGCATCGATCAGCACCTCCAGGCGCTGGACCAGGTCCGGCGGCCAGGGCTCGCCGTAACCCGGGTCGGGCCAGCAGCGGACGAGGTCCTCCAGCACCTTGTGCAGCAGCGTGCCCTGATCGAGGGCACTCATCTCAATCGCCTCATCGGGCTCCTCCAGCGGGCGCACCTTCAGCACATGCCGCAGGAAGTAGTTGTGGGGGCAGGCGAACCAGGCCTGCAGCGCGGTGGGCGAAGGGCCGATCTCCGGAAGCGGGACGGAGGTGCCCACGAATCCGGTGAACCGGCTGAACGCACCCTCGGCACGGTCGGCCGCCATCTGCCCGGCGATCGGATCGACGGCCGCGGGGTCGGACAGCGCATGTCGCTGGGCGTACTGCGCCTGATGGATGGGGCGCGCGGACAGCAGCGCTTCAGCGGCTGAGCGCCGGAACAGGATGGACGGGTGCGCGCCCAGCTTGTCGGTGGCCTGGAAATCCCCGCCGAGCATCGCCTGCAGGGTCGGCAACAGCCAGCGGGACGGGATGTGCGTTGCTGAGGACCGCGTATCGCCCCGCGGATAGCTCAGCACGCAGCGGTCCGCACCGGCGATCGCGGCGAGCAGCGTGCGGTGCTGCGCATCCTGCCGTTCGCGCCACGTCGGCAGCAGGCCGCCGCTGCTGATGCGCACGGACTCCGGCAGCAGCGGGTCGTCGGCGGCGACCGCGGGCAGCTTCCCCTCGGCCATCCCCACGACGAACAACAACTGCCACTCCAGCCCCGCCGCATCGGCGATGGACCCCACCATCACGCCCTTGCCGATCTCGCCGACGCGGTCGAGGTCGTTGCGGAGCTCCAGCTCGAGCATCTCCTGTGCGGCCATCAGCGAGGCCGGCCCCGCTGCGCCTTCGAGCCGCCCGAGGGCGTTGAGGAACGACGTGATCCGTTCGTGGACCTTCACCTCCTCCGGCGCCTTCAACGTCAGCGGTAGCAGCCGCGCCCAGAGCCCGGCGAGGCGATCGGAGAGGACGTCCCAGGTCGTCGCGGCAGCGATCGCGGCCAGGTCGGAGCGCAGGGCGCTCATGAAGGCCGCGAGGTCGCCGGCGGCCGCGGCATCGGCCCGTGACCAGTCCGCCGAATCGCCGTTCCCCGCGGCATCGGCTTCATCGGCCCTGGCCCGTTCGCTGTGCCGGTAGGCCTCCAGCCGCCGCTCCCAGTCGGATCCGCTGACGACACCTGCTGCGCGGGAGATGCGGTCCCACTTCGCAGCGGGCGCATCTACCGGCGCATCCGCCAACCACGCCATCACCTCGGCGCGGCGGAAGTCCCGCTCCGGCAGCTCCAGCAGCGCCCGGATCGCCCTGCCGTAGCGACGCTCGGCGGCGGGCTTCACCCCCCGGCCGTACTGCGCGATGCCGGCGGCGTCCATTTGCTCGTGGATGATCCGCGGGTAGGGGCTGGCGGACGGGTAGACGACCGCGATCTGGTGGCCCGGCGTCCCCGCAGCCAGCGCCTGGCCCACCAGCGCGACCACGGCCGTGATCTCGTCGTCGGGGTCCGGTGTGCTGAGCACCTCGTGCCCGAGTGCGGCGGCCGCGCTGGCCGCCGCGGGTGCCGGAGCGCCGAGGGCGGCGGCGATGCTCCCCACGACGCGATCATCGCCAGCGGATCCGGTCACTGCGGCGATCGCGGTCACCGCGGAGCACCGGGCAAGGGCCGCGACGAGCGTCTGCTCCGCGGGCGCGAGGTCGCCGGGCAGGAAGATGATCGAATCGGGCAGATCCGTCCGCTGGAGCAGCGACGCCGCGACGGTTAGCAGTTCCTCCTCGTCGTAGAACTGCGTCATGAGGGTGGTGGTGACCCGGCGATGGATCCGCACGACGTCGGCGGTGATCGCTCGCTGCGCGGCGAACCGGTCGAGCGTCTCGTCGTCGATCGGCCGCAAGGCGCGGCTCGCCTCGGTCAGTGCGCTAGCGGTGTAGGGATGCTCGGCGGCGTGGGCGAAGACACCGGGGTCGCTCGCCAGGGCGCCGCGCATCGCGCCCACATGGACCGCGGGCGTCACCGGCCGGCGCCCCTCGCGGGCCATGATCGGGGTGGCGATCGTCTCGGCGAGCCGGCGGAGGGTGAAGACCGGCAGGCCGGCGATGCCTGCTGTGCCGTCGCCCGTGCTCCGTGCCAGCCAGCGCCGAGCCGCGACGCCGACAGGCTCGCTGGGGACGATGAGGTGCACGGGTCGCAGCGGATCGCCGTCCTTGGCGGCGGCGACGGCTCGGGTCAGAGCCTCGTACGCCGGTCGGCCGAAGGGTGTGAGCACCAGCTGAGCGCTGCGGTCCATGTCGTCGGTTCCCCTCCCCGGTAGGGCGTCGCACAGAAACCCTTGAACCTATCGTGGCGGCTGGCTCCGACACACGTTCGCGTATCCGATCCCCTCCGGGCCTGCGGGGGTGGGGTCCCCCTCGCCAACTACGCCCAGCACTCAATCACGATCCCCTCCGGGCCTGCGGGGGCGTGGGGCGCACCGCTGCGTGACGTTCCGAGCACGTCACAGACGACGTCCGCGCGGCCGGACGCAGCCGCGGGAACCCCGGCCGCGTAAGCCAGAGCACAGTGTCGCCCAGCAGTACGCGGGCATAGCGAAGAGGACACAGGCTCCCAGAAGGGGGTCGATCATGGGGTTCGCGATCAACATCGCACAAGCCGCGCGCTCGGACGCTTCGGCTGAGACGCGGCATCGGACGATGGTGCCCGCCGCCCAGCCTCCGACGAGGCTCGCCTCGCCGCCGAGGCCAGGTCCGACATCGACCTGATCCGCAACCTGCATCGACAGGTGATCGCCGTCGCACAGCCGTGCCGCGCGGAACCGGGGGTCGTGGACGAGGCCGCCCTGCGGGCGCTGCAGGTGGCGAAGGCCCGCGCCGCCGTTCCCTGGTTCCGGGTGCGCGCCCGCCGCGCAGCCCTCGCGCAGGCCATCGAGTACTCGCGGGCAATGGCGGCCCGGCAGCAGCAGGGATTCCTGCTGCAGTTCCACAGCCGGCAGCGCACCTACGAGCAGGAATGGCGGGCGTTGCACGACAACGATCCCGACGCGGTCAGGCACCGCCTGGAGCGGGCCTCCCTCCGCTCGGAGTTCGCCATCCGGATCGACGCGATCGCGGGCGGCGCGGTCCACCTGACCCTGAGCCTCTCCGGCGCAGACGGATTGCCAGCGGTGGTCCCGACCACCGATGACCCGCAGTGCGCGACCGTGGAGCCGCTTTCGGACGACCTGCGCGCCGAGCTGTACCGGCAACTCGTCGCCGGGGCCGTGCTGGCGATCGTGCGGCAGGTCCTGGCGGCAGCACCGCAGATCTCACGGGTCGTTGTCGCGGCTCAGCGGCCGGGCGCCTACGACGTCGCGGGTCCGCGCCCCTCCGAGCGCATCCTTGCCGCGGTCATCGAGCGCAGGGCGGTGAACCTCGCGGAATGGAGCGGCTCCGACGCCTGGACGGTGCTGCAGGAGGAGGCGCTCGACCTTCGTCTGGCCGACGGCATCCTGCATCCGGGGCCCACCCCGACCCGGCACCCTGCCTGAGCGTGCATCATGCCCCCGGCGCGAGTTTCGCGAGCAGGTCGCGCCGTCGAGTCTGTCGCCCGAACCGGGCGCTAGGCGCCGGGTGCCGACGACGGCGCCAGGGCCGAACGCATGGCGGAGAACTTCGCAGCAGACTCCGCGATCTCCGCTTCAGGCGTGGAACCGGCGACCAGGCCGCATCCGGCGAAGATGCGCAACGTTCCGGCTGCGTGGTCAATCTCACCGCACCGCAGCGCAATGCCGAGCTCCCCGTCGCCGTGCATGTCGAACCAGCCGACGGGCCCGGCGTAGCGGCCCCGGTCCATGCCCTCTTCCGACCTGATCAGTGCCAGCGCCCGCTCGGTGGGCGTGCCGCAGACGGCTGCAGTCGGGTGCAGGGACGCCGCCAGCGCCAGGGCCGAGGCGCCGTCGGCCAGATGCGCCGTCACATCGGTGGCCAGATGCTGCACGTTTGCCAGACGCAGCACGGTCGGGGATGGCGGGACCTGCAGGTCGGTGCAGTGGGTGGCCAGCGCCTCCGCCACACTCGTGACCGCGTAGGCATGCTCGGTGAGGTCCTTGTCGCTGGCCAGCAGGGCCGCTGCTGCTGCATCGGCTGCGGCATCGTCCGCGGCGGCGTCGCGGCGCACAGTGCCGGCCAGCACGCGTGACGCCACGAGATCACCGTCGCGCCTGATCAGCAGCTCGGGTGTGGCACCGACCAGGCCGGCGACACAGAATGTCCAGCACTGCGGATAGTCCAGGTGCAGGCGGTCCAGGAGGAACCGTTCGTCGATGGGCCCCTCGACATCCGCCACCAGGTCGCGGGCGAGGACCACCTTGTCAACCTCGCCGGCGTCGATCCGTTCCACGACGGACCTGACGGATGCCCCCCAGGAAGCCTCGTCCCTGGTCCCCTGCCGCCACCCGACCGAATCCGGGGGCAGCGGCGGCACCCGCGGCGGCACCACAGCATCGACCGGCCCGAGCGTCGTCAGCCACGTGGTGTCCCCCCGGCGACCGATGACGACCGCGGGCACCACGACAACCGACGTGCCGGGGCGGGGGTCGAAGGCGAAGGAACCGAATGCGACCGGACCTGTTCCGGGAAGCCCCACCGGGTCGATCACATCCACCTGCGACAGCCATCCGTGCCACCAGTTCATGGCGCGGCTGAACCGCTCCGGCCCGGTGAACTCCTCCCGGGCTGCGACCCCCCAGCCGACCACTCCGTCGCGGCCCCGCACCCAGGCCACCGTGTCGGCTCCCGCCGGCAACAGGTCCAACAGCCTGCCGGCCCCGAGCCACCCGTCGGGGGGCACCCGCTGCGTGCGCACCACGGTCCCGGCTGCGGGCGAGGCACTGCCGCTGGTGGGGACCGGACGCACGCGCACAGGTCCAGGGTAGGGGCATCCGCGCGACCGGCAGGCCCCGCGCTGCCTCGCTGCCGCTGCCCGCAGGGTGCGCCTGACACTCTTGACCCATGACGCGAGCCGATCTGGGCAAGGACCCGACCGAAGTCGCGGCGATGTTCGACGGGGTCGCGCGCCGCTATGACATCACCAACGACGTGCTCAGCGGGTTCCAGACCCGCCGCTGGCGCCGGGCGGTGGCGGGAGCGGTCGCTGCCCGGCCGGGGGAGGCCGTCCTGGATCTCGCCGCGGGCACGGGCACCAGTTCCCTGCCGTTCGAGGCCGCCGGGGCCGATGTGGTGGCCTGCGACTTCTCGCTGGGGATGCTGCAGCAGGGGCGCCGGCAGTACGCGGACCTGCCGTTCGTGGCAGGGGACGGAATGCGGCTCCCGTTCCGGGAGGCCGCATTCGACGCCGTCACCATCTCGTTCGGCCTGCGGAACATCCATGACCCGTCGGTGGGACTGGCGGAGATGCTCCGTGTGACCCGGCCCGGCGGGCGCCTGGTGGTGTGCGAGTTCTCCACACCCACGAACCGCGCATTCCGTACCGTGTACCTGGAGTACCTCATGAAGGCGCTGCCGAGGGTCGCCGAACGCACGTCGAGCAACGCGGAGGCTTACGTCTACTTGGCGGAGTCCATCGGCGATTGGCCAGACCAGCACCGGCTGGCCGACCAGATGTACCGGGCAGGGTGGCGGGATGTCTCCTTCCGCAACCTGACCGGGGGCATCGTGGCGATTCATCGAGCGGTGCGGCCGCCGGTCTGACGGGCCGCGCGGCTCCCGGCGGTCTGGGCGGGATGTGGCCGGAAACACACGGATCTGCGCGGAACCCGCTCCGCGCCCCGGCACCGAGTCAGCGCCCGGCGCCAGGCGCATCCTGCGAAGCGGCCCCATCGGCGGCACTGGTCATGCGCAATCCATGCCAGCCGCGTGAACGGAGGCCGGCTCCCACTAGACTTCCGATGGAAACGATCTACGAGACGCGACCGCACCGTGCAGCG
>CAZECO010000009.1:0-43663 GCA_964510455.1 uncultured Actinomycetes bacterium | reverse complement strand
TCATCGGGGCCTACGCGATCAGCACGATCCGCTCCGCCCGCCGCCCCGAGGATGAGCTCCCCGCGGCTGTCACCGACGACGACTGAGGACTTGGCATCAGCCTGATACAGGCCGAACGAGCGGCCGATCCGCCCCCACCTTGTCGCACACGACTAAATCGCGCACAATCGAACCATGGCAGAGACCATCTATGACTTCAGCATCCCCGCGACGAACGGCAGCGTGATCGACTTCGGGCAGTACCGCGGCCGGCCGATGCTCCTGGTGAACACCGCGAGCAAGTGCGGGTTCACCGGCCAGTACGACGGACTGCAGAAGCTGCACGAGGAGTATGGCCCGCAGGGCCTGGTGGTCATCGGACTGCCGTGCGACCAGTTCGCGCATCAGGAGCCCGGCGACGACGACGAGATTGAGCAGTTCTGCAAGATCAACTTCGGAGTCACGTTCCCCTTGACGACCAAGATCGACGTGAACGGGGGCGACACGCACCCGATCTTCGCCTTCCTCAAGCAACGGGCGAAGGGGACGCTGACCTCGGCCGTGAAGTGGAACTTCACGAAGTTCCTGGTCGCGCCCGATGGTGAGACCGTGCAGCGCTACCGGCCGCATACCGACCCGGGCGAACTGGCGGGCGACATCGAGGCGCTGCTCGGGGAACCGGTCGCCTAACAGCCCATGTCGACTCCGCAGCTGCTGCTGGACAACCAGTTGTGCTTCCTGTTCCACCGGATCAGCCGGGAGCTGACGGCTGCCTACCGCCCGCTGCTGGCCGATCTGGGGCTGACGTACCCGCAGTACCTGGTGATGCTGGTCCTGTGGGAGTCCGACGGCCAGGGCGTGTCGGCGATCGGGGAGCGGTTGGCGCTGGACTCCGCCACGCTGTCCCCGCTGCTGCGGCGGATGGAGGAGGCGGGGCTCGTCCGGCGGGTCCGCTCCAACGCCGACGAGCGCAGGGTGACCGTGCACCTGACGCAGCGGGGACGCGGGCTCGAGACCCGGGCGGCCGGGGTGCCCGAGGCGCTCGCGCGGCATCTGGTCGACGATCCGGACGAGTACGCACAGTTGAAGAATCTGCTCACCGGACTGGTGGCCCGGATCCCGGCGCACACCTGACTCGCAGTGCGGGTGGAGGGACTTGAACCCTCACGTCCGAAGACACAGGAACCTAAATCCTGCGCGTCTGCCAATTCCGCCACACCCGCGCGCGGGTTCGATTGTGCCAGGCCGGGCTGAAGTCAGATGCCGAGCAGGTCGCGCACCCGGGCGACGTGCCCGGCGGCTCGCACGTTGTAGAGGGCGTGCTGGATGTTGCCTCGCCCGTCGATGACGAAGGTGGACCTGATGACCCCCATGGCCTTCTTGCCGTACATGGTCTTCTCGCCGTAGGCGCCGTACTCGGTGAGCACGCTCCGGTCGGGGTCGCTGAGCAGGGTGAACGTCAGGTGCTCCTTGGCGCGGAACTTCGCCAGCTTCTCCGGCTTGTCCGGCGAGATCCCGATCACTTCGACGCCGATCGCGTGCAGCGCGTCGAGCGAGTCCCGGAAGTCGCACGCCTCGGTCGTGCAGCCGGAAGTCATTGCCGCCGGGTAGGCGTAGAGCACGACTGTCTTGCCGTGGAAGTCCGACAGCGACACCTCAGCGCCGGAGTCGTCGCTCAGGGTGAAGTCGGGCGCCTGATCTCCAGGGGCAAGACGAGCACTCACATTTCTCCTTCGCTAGCCGGATGCCATCAGGGTAGGGGACGCCGGTGAACGGTCAGCCGCCGCGCGACATCTCGTCGATGCAGACCGTGATCGCCAGGATCAGGATGTCGTTCTGGCCCGGTGCAACCTCGACCCCGTAGGTGTCGCGGATCCGGAACCAGCGCTTGGACACCTCGGCGACCTTGCTGCCGCCGGCCTCGATCTCGAATTCGTGATCGAGGATGTTGCCCTGCGCGGTCAGTTCGCCGCCGCCGGCCAGGTCCACCTTGTAGCGCTGCCGCAGCGGCGCGATCATCGCCTTCTTGACGTGGGCGACGTTGTTGCCGTCGGCGTCCTCGATCTCCATGACCTCGCGGACGCGGATCGGCCGGTCCTGGATCTTCAACAGCGTGCGGCCGGAGTCATCCTCCAGCAGCAGGGTCTGCCGCAGCCGCAGCGCCTTGCCGTTCACCTTGAACGCCCTGCGCCCCGACTCGTCCTCGATCCAGGAGTCGTCGCCGATGGAGAGCAGCTTCTCGCGCATCCGATAGCGGACCGCGCTGCCACCGCGGCCGAACGCGGCCCGTTCCTCTTGGCGATCCTCGCGACGGTCTTCGCGCCGCTCCGCCCGCCGATGCCGTCCGCCCATGTCCGAGCTCCTTCGGTGTCTGGATGCGCCAATACGCTACCGGCTGGAGTCCTCCGAGCACCTGCCGAGTCGCGCCCCCTTATTGCGAACCCTTTGCAATAATGGCGGCCATGCACATCCCCGATGGTTTCATCGACGCTCCGACCTCTGCCGCGGCAGCAGTGGTGGCCGCCGGGGCGATCGGCGTCTCGCTGCGCCGGGCGCGCCGGGAGCTGGCGGACGCCACCGCGCCGATGGCCGGCCTGGTAGCCGTCTTCGTCTTCGCCGCCCAGATGATCAACTTCCCGATCGCGGGCGGCACCAGCGGGCATCTGATCGGAGGGGCGCTCGCGGCGATCCTGGTGGGTCCAGCCTCCGCGGTGCTTGCTATGACCGTGGTGATCACGGTGCAGGCGCTGGTGTTCGCCGACGGCGGGCTGTCCGCGCTGGGCCTGAATCTGCTCAACCTGGCGGTCATCGCGCCGCTTGTGGCGTACGTCATCTTCCGGACCCTGACGGCGGTGCTGCCGAAGGCGCGTCCCTGGAGCCTGCTCAGCGCGTTCCTCGCGGGGTGGCTGTCGGTGGTCGCCGCTGCGCTCGCCTTCTCGGTGGAGTTCTCGCTCGGCGGCACCCCGGCTATCGAAGCGTCGATGGTCGCGGTAGCGATGATCGCGGTGCACCTGGGCATCGGGCTGGTCGAGGGTGCGGTGACGGCGCTCATCGTCGGCGCCGTCCTGACGATCCGGCCCGATCTGGTCTACGCCGTCCGCGATCGGCTGCCGGGTCCGCCGCTCGCGGTACCCGTCACAGCTTCCCGGACCAGCGAGGAGGGGCTGCACCATGGCGTTTAGCGGTACTCCGGGCAGAGTCGTCGCCGGACTGGTGCTGACCGGCATGCTGCTGTCGCTGGTTCTTGCGACGGTCGTGAGCTTCTACGCCAGCAGCGCGCCGGACGGCCTGGAGAAGGTCGCGGAAGACCACGGCTTCGCCGGCTCCGCCCAGGATTCGGCGACCGCGGACTCCCCGGTAGCGGACTACGCCCTGTCCGGCAGCGACGACGACCGCCTCAGTGTTGCGGCGGCAGGACTGATCGGGGTGGCCGTCACGGCGGTGGCTGCGTTCGGGCTGTTCGCATTGCTGAAACCGCGCGAGACGCAGCCCGACCAGACATGAGCGGGCCGGCTGGCCACGACGTCGGCGAGCGGCTCTTCCTGCCGGGCGACACCCTGGTGCACCGGCTGCCCGCGCAGGTCAAGATCGCCGCAGCGCTGGCGTTCGTGGTTGCCGTCGTCGTGACGCCGCCGGATGCCTTCTGGGCTTTCGCCTGGTATGCCGCTGCGATCTGCCTGGTCGCCGCTGTCGCGCGGATCCCGCCCGGGCGCCTCGCTGCCCGGATGACGGTGGAGATCCCCTTCGTGGTGTTCGCGCTGGCGCTGCCCTTCCTCGGGCCGGCGCCGATGACGCAGGTCCTCGGGCTGGAGCTGTCAGAACCGGGGCTGCTGGCCGCCTGGAACATCATCGCGAAGGCGACGCTCGGCGTTGCGACGTCGGCGGTGCTGGCAGCGACGACCAGCTCGCGCGCACTGCTGGACGGGCTGGCCCGGCTGCGGATGCCCCCGCTGCTGGTCGAGATCGCGTCGTTCATGGTGCGCTACATCCACGTGGTGTCCGACCAATGGCGGCGGATGGGCCAGGCCAGGGCCGCCCGCGGGTTCGACCCCACCGGCCCGCGCGGCTGGCCGACCCTGGCGCGCTGCGCCGGCGTCCTGTTCATCCGGTCCTACGAGCGCGGCGAACGGGTCCATCTCGCGATGCTCTCCCGCGGGTACACCGGCGCGATGCCCGTCCTCGACGACGCCGCGGCCACCGCGCGCGACTGGCTGGTCGCGATGACCCTGCCTGCCGCGGCCCTCGCCGGGCTGGGTCTATTCGCCCTGGGCGGGGCTGTGCCGTGAGCCGGACGGTCATCGACGTCCGCAGCCTCGCATACCGGTACCCGGACGGCACGCAGGCGCTGTTCGGGGTGGACCTGAGCGTGACCGCGGGGGAGCGGGTCGCGGTGCTCGGACCCAACGGTGCGGGCAAAACGACGCTGGTCCATCACCTCAACGGGCTGCTGCTGCCGCAGACCGGCACGGTGCTGATCGACGCTCGCCCGGTCGCCAAGGAGGGCCTGGCCGCGATCCGCCGGGACGTCGGCCTGGTCTTCCAGGATCCCGACGATCAGCTGTTCATGCCGACGGCCTGGCAGGACGTCGCCTTCGGACCGGCGAACGAGGGGCTGCGCGGTGCTGCGCTGGCGCGGCGGGTGGAGCAGGCCCTGTCGGAGGTGGGGATGCTGGAGGTCGCCCAGCGCCCCGCGCACCACTTGAGCTTCGGGCAGCGGCGCCGGGTAGCCGTAGCCACCGTGCTCGCGATGCGGCCCAAGGTGCTGGTGCTCGACGAGCCCTCCAGCAACCTGGACCCGGCGAGCCGGCGGGAACTGGCGGAGATCCTGCTGCGGCTGGACGTGACCCTCGTGCTGGTGACCCATGACTTGCCCTACGCCCTGCAGCTGTGCGGTCGCTCGGTCGTGCTGTCGCGCGGACGCGTCGCGGCGGACGGACCCACGTCCCAGCTGCTGTCGGATGAGGATCTGATGGCGCGACACCGGCTGGAACTGCCATTCGGGTTCAATCCGCAACACGGCAGGGCGTAGGCTTCACCGCGGAGATCTAGTTCGGGAGGCGTTGTGGCGACCGCGCAGCAGCAGGCTGAGGCCAAGGCCAAGGACGGGGAGAAGAAGACGCCTCCGCGGCCCATTCGGGAGATCCAGGGCGATCTCGAGACGACGCGGGCCCGTCTGGCGGGGAACCTCCAGCAGCTGAAGGTCGAAACCTCCCCGAAGGTGCTGGGCGAGAGGGCGCAGACGAAGGCCAAGTCGGTGGTCATGAACGAGGACGGCTCGGTGCGGGTGGATCGCGTCGCCGCCATCGCCGGAGTGGTGGTCGGTCTGCTGCTGCTGCGCAAGGGTGTGAAGGCCCGGTCGCGCAGGAAGCAGCTCGAAGCGCTCGCCCAGGTTGTCTGGGTGCCGGTGCCGAGGTCCTCGGTGAATCCCGAGCTGGCCGCGTTCGCCCGCAACGCCAAGGAACTGGCGCCCCTGACCGAGCAGTACGCACCGGCCCTGGCGATCACGAGCGCGTGACCTCTGTGTCGCGCACCGCCCCCGATGTGACACCGCGGGCCGACGGTTCGCTGCCCATCAAGCTGCTGCACGACCGCCTGCTGGTGCGGGCCGACGGTCCCGAGGGGGAGCGGCGCTCCAGCGGCGGCATCCTGATCCCTGCCACGGCGGAGGTCGCCAGGCGGCTGGCGTGGGCGCGCGCCGTCGCCGTAGGGCCGAACGTCCGCACCGTCGAAGTCGGGGACCAGGTGCTGTTCGATCCCGACGCACCGGCGCATGTGGAGCTGCAGGGCCAGGAGTACATGCTGCTGCGCGAGCGTGACGTGCATGCCGTCGCGGCGCAGCGCCACAGCAGTGCGGGTACCGGGCTGTATCTGTAGGGACGTGCTGGCTGCAGGCATGAATCGAGGCGCTTCATGCAGCCCAAGCTCTGAGGAACGAGGCGCCGGCGCTGTGCCTGTGCAGCGCCATCGTGAGTGCCGCCCTGCCTGCGTTCGTCGGACCGTGTCCCCGAACCCTCCCCGCCATCGGGGACCGCGTATGTGGCACACGCCAACGGTGCTGGGGCGTCTGGCGCCATGAGGACCCAGCAGGGAGCTGAGCGGCCGGCCACAGAGACGCCGATACCCCCTGCGCTGCAGGGCCCCGAGATCCCGCCCGCGCCTGTCTGCCGGTGCTGAGCGTGACGCGCGCCGCAGATCCTGTCGGTCAGTCCCGGACGAACTCAATGGGCCTGCCGTTCAGAAACCTTCAGGAGAGGCAATGCATCCCCCTGCCGGGTTGGCGGGGAGGGTTGCAGTCCCTGCCACCTCGCTGGTGAGGCACCACCGCTCCCTTATGCTCTGCACCTGCAGCTCCGGCCAGCCAGGCCAGCGACGAGCGTCCGACCACGACTACTGGCACACGAACCACTCCGTCTGTTCACTGCTGTTACTCCCCGCGTTGCCATATCTCCAGGAGGTAGCGTCGCACGCGGGCAGGGCGAGAGGGCGAAGGGAGGGCTCGTGGACGTTTTCGAAGTGCACGCCGGGATGCTCAACGACTATCGCGATTTCACGACGAGTTACATCGAGCCTCGCGACGACCGGGTCCGGGCGCATGTCGAGGAGCAGTTGGTTGCCGGATCGCAATGGCCCGCCCCGTGGCTCAGCCTGAACCCTGCCTTCGCGTCCGGCGGCACGATCTCCGAGTTGGTGTCCGAGGGCCTGCTGCATCCGGAGTGCGAGCGGATCTTTCGGGTGAAGAAGTCGGATGACCACTTGGGCAGCCATCAACTGCGGCTGCATCGCCATCAGCGCGACGCCGTGGTCGCCGCCCGGACGGGGGCAGCTACGTCTTGACAACGGGCACTGGGTCGGGGAAGTCGCTGGCCTACATCGTGCCGATCGTGGACCGGGTGCTGCGCGAGCGCGATCGCGACCCGGGCGCGCCCGGGTCGGTGATGGCGATCGTCGTCTACCCGATGAATGCTCTGGCCAACTCGCAGCGCCACGAACTGGAAAGGTTCCTGACCGATGGCTATGGCTGGGGGAAGGAGCCGGTGTCGTTCGCCCGCTGCACGGGGCAGGAGTCCGAGCGCGTGGTCCCGCTCCCGCAATTCGTTCTCGCTGCCCTGCGGGAGCACCGGGAGGAGCAGCAGCGGGAACGGGAACGCACAGCCGATCTGTGGGCGCCCACGATCGACGACCTCGTCTTCACAACCCCGACGGGCACACCCATCGATCACCGAAACGACTACCGGCGGTGGAAGTCGTTGCTCATCGAGCACCAAGGCCATGGCTTGCGCCGGTGCCGATTGCGGGAAGAGCCGAGATGACGATATTGGTGTCGACCAGGACCCGGATCACGAATCGCGGCCGCGCACGTCATCGACCAGCCCCTGCACCCCGTCGTCGTCGCTGACGCCGAAGTCAGCCGCTGCGCCAGCGAAGGCGACCTGCGCCTGCGCGAGAGCCGCCAACCCCGCCTTCGACACCACGACCTCGCCGTTCGGCTTCTCCACGAACAGCACCTTGTCGCCGGGCACCAGGTGCAACCGGCGGCGCACCTCGGCGGGCACCGTGATCTGACCATTGGCCGATAGTTTCGCGAGGTTCATACCCCTCGATTCTTGAGAACTCGTGAACTCTTGAGATCCACTGTAGCTCCTTGCAGCGCCCAGGGCGGATCGGCCCGTGCGCACGCTGCCGCCATCACCCCCGCCGCAGTTGCGCAGGACCTGCCCTCCAGCGCCCTGTCATTCGCAGCCGTCGGCGTAGAGGGTTCCGGTGCCTGCCGGGCGGGAAGTCGCCGATCACCGCGCACGAGCTCCACGACGCAACGACCGACCCAGTCCGGATCCGCGCCTGGTGGAATGCCACGCCCACCGCGAACGTCGCCGCCCCGTCCGGGCAGCCCGGGTTCGATGTCGACGTCGGCGTCCGCCGCGGCGGCAGCAGCGGGCCTGCCCTGCGCCGCGCTCACCAGGCCGGGCTGCGGGACGGGTGGCTCCGCGCGGTGCGCCACCCCCGGGCGAAACTTGAAAACCCCGCGGGCTCACGGCGGCGCCTTGGGAAGCCGCCGCTGACTACCTGGCGGGCGACAGCGCGACTTTGTGCTGCCCGCGCGCCCCGGAGCAGCCGCCCGGCGATGGCGTAACGGCCCTCATTTCATCGAGAAGGCTGCCAGATGGCTGCCACGAAGGCAGATACCCTGCATCTCAGCCCAGTTTTGGGCAGGCCCAGAAACGCCGAAACCCCTTGCTGTGCAAGGGGTTTCGCTGCGAGTAGGCCGCCGGGGACTTGAACCCCGAACCCGCGGATTAAGAGTCCGCTGCTCTGCCAATTGAGCTAGCGACCCGCCCGCAAGATTAGCAAAGGCGCGCGGGGGCTGGCGAATCCGGGCCGACGGGCGCGGCGCTGCGCGGCGGGGAGTTGGCGCGGCTGGCGGTGCGTGCTTCCCGGCCAACCCGGTCGGGCTTTGCGCGCGGCGGCGGTGTCCTCGCCTGATGCCGGTGGTGATCGACGTCCTGGGAACGCGTTGATCGCGAAAGCCGGGCGCCCGAAACGCCGGCGGCCGCATCCTTCACCCGCCCGCCGACACCAGGAACCGCACCTCGTCCCCCGGCCGCAGTTGGCCGCAGCTGTCCCAGTCGTCGGCGACGACCGTGGCGATCACCGGGTATCCGCCGGTCGTCGGATGGTCGGGGCCCATGATGATCGGCTGGCCGTTCCCGGGGACCTGGATCGCGCCCCGCTGCAGCGGCTCCGAAGGCAGCTCCCCCGGCAGCCGGCGCTGCAGTACCGGTCCCGACAGCCGGATCCCCACCCGGTTGCAGTCCGGGGTGACGGTGAAGACCGCCGACCCCAGCCGCTCCACGGCAGCGTGGACGAACCAGGCATCCCGGGGACCCAGCGTGACGCGGAGCACCCCGGGGGATCGCCACTGAACCGGCGCATGGCCGAGCTGCGGGTAGGCGGCCGGACGATGCGCCAGGGCCACCGTGTCGCCGGACCTCAGCGGCTCGGGTCCCAGGCCGCTCAGGACATCGCAGGACGCGGACCCCAGGACCGGTGCGACCGCGAACCCGCCGCGCACCGCCAGGTAGTTGCGCAGGCCGCGGGCGGCCGAGCCGATCGACAATCGGGCCCCTGCGGGCCAGGAGAACACCTCGTTGACAGCGATCGCGTTCCCCGCGAGGTCCACCTGCGTCTCCGCTCCGGTGATGGCAGCGGTGACCGTTTCGCTGGAGCGCAGGCGCACGCTGCCCAGCGTGATCTCCAGGGCCGCCTCGTTCACCGGGTTGCCCACCAGCCGCTGCGCGAGCATCTGCGACGCCCTGTCGAACGCCCCCGACGCCGGCACCCCGATGCCGCTGTGCCCGGGCCGGCCGAGGTCTTCGAACAGCAGCGGCCCGGCGGCCTGCAGAACCGTGATGGACCCCGTCACGAGGCCGCCTCGAACCGCACCAGCATTCCCGCGCGCAACCGGCTGGGAGAGGGCCGTTCGGGATCGAACAGCCACTGCGCACTCGCTCCGAGCAGATGCCAGCCGCCGGGGGAGGCCCGCGGGTAGATCGCGCTGTACTGGTCGGCGATGGCGACCGCGCCCGCTGGGACCCGGATCCGGGGGGTGGACCGCCTCGGCAGCTGCAGCTGCGATGGGAGCCCGGTCAGGTACCCGAACCCCGGCGCGAACCCCAGGAAAGCGACACGATACGTGGCCGACGTGTGCAGGGAGACGACATCGTCGGGACTCAGCCCGGTCAGGTCGGCCACCGAGGCCAGGTCCTCGCCCTCGTACCGCACCCGTATCACGACGACTATCGGCTGCTCCCCGGAATCGGTCCGATGCGTGGGGGCGGCGGCGAGCACCGCATCGATGGCGGCGCGGTCGGGGGCGGCGCCGGAGAACCGGAGCAGGCAGGTGCGGGCGCCCACGTTCACCTCGACCGGGGACGGCCACGCCAGCCCCTGCAGCCATTGCGCGACCGACACCGGGTCTGCATCGCATTCGATCAGCCATGCCCGGTCGCCGTACGGCAGAGCGGTGAGCCCGGTCGGCGTCACGGCTGGTCGTCCACGAAGGCCCCCAGTGCGAACGGTGCCGATTCCAGAGCATGCCTGACCGCTTGGGCCAGGCGGGCCGCCGCCGGGGTGTCGCTGTGCACGCACACGCTGTCCACCGTGATCGCCAACTGCTGGCCGTCGTGGCTGATCAGGGTCTGGTGCCTCACGGCCGTGACCACCCGCGCCACAACGGCGCCCGGATCGCCGATGACCGAGCCGGCCGCGTCTCGGGGGCGCAGCCGGCCGGAAGCCTCGTAGGCCCGGTCGGCGAAGAACTCCGAGTAGGCCGCCACGCCGGCCTCGGCCGCGAACTGTGCCAGCCTGCCCTCCTGCTGGGTGAGGACCGGCAGTCCGAACTCCTGGGCGATCTCGACCAGCAGCGCGGCCGGCGCATCGCTGACGACCGAGGCGTTGTACAACGCTCCATGGGGTTTGATGTACCGCACGGCGCTCCCGGCGTCCGCCGCCGCCGCGAACAGGTCTTCCAGCTGGCTGCGGAGGGCGTCGAGCAGCGCCCCCGGGGTGAAGGTGAGGTTGCGGCGGCCGAAGCTCTCGCGGTCCGGGTAGGAGACATGGGCGCCGATCGCCACGCCGTACTCCACCGCGAGGGCCGTCACCCGGCGCATCGACTCGGAATCTCCGGCATGGCCGCCGCAGGCCACATTGGCGCTGGTCACGATTCTGAGGAGGGCATCGTCGAGCTCAGCGCCCCCAGCGCCGGGCATCTCGCCGAGATCGGCATTCAGATCGACACGAGCGGCCATTGCAGCAGGCTAACGGCGACCTGCCGTGCGCGACAGGTGTGGAGGGTGCCTGGGTAGCACGCTCGGCAACATCGCAGCCAAGGCGAAGACCCTAGTCAACCGTCTGAAGACAGGCGTCTACGAGGTCTCGCGGGCGTCCCGAAAGACGATGGGGGGTCAGTGCTGAGGACTGTCGCGACGGCTCAGCCTGATCTCCCGTCCTCGGAGGTCGATGTCCTGATCGGCGCTCATCTAGCGGGAGCGGGGGCCCGGGAGTTGGCTGACCGGCACCGTGCAACAGTGTTGCCCGCACCTCCGTCGCCGCAACGTGCCCGCCCGTCGGCCTGGACTGAGCCTCGTCGAGAAGGCGGAAGCAGTCCGCCTGGCGCGAGCAGGTGTCTCGATGCGGGCGATCGGTCGGAGATGGGGGATGACCGCAAGGGAGTGCGCGCAGCGCTGGGCGAGGCCGACGTCATCGTTGACGATACTGGCGTCGCGTCCGTTCGGCGCGGAACGGCTACCATGTAATTCCTGCTCACGGTGCCGGAATTGCATGGTAGTCTCCCGGTCGTGGTGGTGCGCGTCCAAGCTGAGGCCGAGCTTCAAGGGGCGCTGCGTCGGAGTCCTGTGGTGCTCATCGTCGGGGCGCGGCAAGTGGGCAAGACGACGCTCGCGCGGACTGTCGTGCCGCGGGAGAGCGTGAACTACTTCGACCTTGAAGACCCCGTTGACCTCGCCCGGCTTTCCGAGCCCATGCTTGCGCTCGGGCCGTTGCGAGGTGTCGTCGTGATCGACGAGGTCCAGCGACACCCCGAACTCTTCCCAGTGCTCCGGGTGCTGGCTGATCGGGAAGATCGACCGGCTACCTTTCTGGTGCTGGGGAGCGCCTCCCCGGAGGCATTGCGTCAGTCAAGTGAGTCGCTGGCCGGCCGAATCGAGATCCTTGAACTCCCGGGCCTGGGCGCTGCGGACCTCGACGGTGACATCGACCTCGTGTGGCTTCGTGGCGGGTACCCGCGGGCCGTCTTGGCCGGGAGCGATGCAGATGCGACCCGGTGGCTTCGCTCGTACCTGCGCACCTTGGCGACGCGGGACTTGCGCGAGTTCGGGCTCTCGTTGCCTGCGGCGACGATCGAGCGCTTCCTTGCGCTCGTTGCGCATCACCAGGCGAACCTGTGGAACGCCGCGACCGTAGCGCGTGCCCTCGACAGCAGTGAGAGTACGGTGCGTCGGTACCTGGACGGTCTGTGTGACGCGATGCTCGTCAGACAGCTTCAGCCGTGGCATGCAAACGAGGGCAAGCGTCTCGTTCGTCGACCCAAGGTGTACTACCGAGACACTGGCCTGCTTCACACTCTCTGGGGAGTGTCCACGCATCAAGCGCTCCAGCAGCACTTCGGAATCGGGGCGTCGTGGGAGTCCTGTGTCATCGACGAGTTGTTCCGGCGTTCGCCCGACGCGCGCCACTACTTCTGGCGAACGAGTAACGGCGCGGAACTCGACCTTGTCATTGAGGAGCCATCGGGGCAGCGCTTCGGGTTCGAGATCAAGCGTGCGGACGCACCACGGGTCACGCCGTCGGTTCGGGCAGCACTCGAAGACCCCCAGTTGCGACTTGACGGGGTCTGGGTCCTCTACCCCGGGTCCACGCTTTACCGCCTCAATGATGAAGTGACCGTTGTTCCGTTGCGTGATCTGCTCCGGGTGACGACGACTACCCACCTGGAACCCCTGGTATAGCTTCCCCAACCCTGCGCGGTTCGGGTCGGCGGCCGCGCAGGGCCAGCGCCGACGTGACATTGTGACGCATTGGGGAATCCCATGCCGGTGCAGCTGCGCCCCTACATCCTGATGCGTGAGAGTCCTGATCTGGTTCTGAGCGGTGGGTGACGGGATGACTCAGGCCGATATCGCGACGAAGCATCGAGTCCCATGCAGACGCACGGCCTCGTTGGAGACGATCGCTTGCCGCATCGCTGCTCATCCTGACCACGACGCGGATGCTCGGGCGAACCTTCGATGACGAGCTGCTGTGATGTTCGACGTCGACGAGGACAACGACATCCGTGCGGTCCACCAGAAGCCCCACGGGACGATCGGGGACGCCGCTCTCCAAGCCGACGCACCGACCTGGGCTGCGCGCAGGCAAAGAAGAAGGGCCAGGCTGGGGCGTCCTCCAAGGGTGGTCCCTTGGTCCAGAGTTCCAACCTGACCCGGGTGGGGTGAGTGACGGGACTCGAACCCGCGACGTCCTGGACCACAACCAGGTGCTCTACCAGCTGAGCTACACCCACCGTCGGGCTGCTGACAGGCCAGCAGCACACCGCCTCACAGTGTACCGGTATCGGCAGCAACGGATGCCCCTGCGCCGGGCGCGCTGCTGATCGGCGAGAACACCGTCTCCCGGTAGTAGCGCAGTTCGTTGATCGAGTCCAGGATGTCGCCCAGGGCGCGGTGGTTGCCGGTCTTCTCCGGCGCGCTGAAGTAGACCTTGGGGAACCATCGCCGTACGAGTTCCTTGATGCTGGAGACGTCGACGATCCGATAGTGCAGGTGGGCGTCGAGCCGCGGCATGTCCCGGGCGAGGAAGCCGCGATCCACATACACCGAAGACCCTGCCAGCGGCGCTTTCCGTGCGTCGGGGACGTGGCGCCGGACGTATGCGAGGACGGCATCCTCGGCGTCCTCGATCGTGGTGCCGGTGTCGATCAGCGGCAGCAGACCGGATGCCTCGTGCATGGCCGTTACCAGTTCGGACATCTGGTCCCGCGCCTGCTGCGGGGGGCGGATCACGACCGACACCCCGTCCCCGAGCGGGTTCAGCTGGGCGTCGGTCACCACACACGCCACCTCGACCAGAGCGTCCTCTGTCACGCTCAGTCCGGTCATCTCGCAGTCGATCCACACCAACGGCGAGCCGGAGGGGCGGCCGCCCTCGCGCGCGGGGGCCGGGGTGACTTGGGATTGGCTGAACATCCGATCACCTTAGTTCATGCTCGCGGCGCAGCCGACTCGACGAAGAAGCCTCAGCCCTTCGCAGTGACGACGGCGACGTTGCATTTCGCGTGGTGCAGGACGCCATGGCTCACCGAGCCGAGCACGAGCCCGAGGAATCCGCCCCGGCCGCGCGAGCCGACGACCAGCAGTTCCGCGTCAGCCGATGCCTCCACCAGCGTCTTGACAGGGGATCCGCGCACGATCTTGTGCTCCACCGGCACGTCCGGGTATCTCTCCCCGAACCCGGCCAACTCCTCGATCGCGGCGCGAGCCTCGTTGTTGGCCATCTCGCGGACAAGCTCGGGCGGCTCGGGGGCCGGGACCCCGGTGATCGCACCGATCGGCGGCACGTCCCAGGTGTGGACCGCCAGCAGTGCCAGGCCCTCACGGCTGGCGACGTCGAACGCAAATGCGAGCGCCCGGACCGAATCCGGGGAGCCGTCGACGCCGACGACTACTCTGCCGCCCGAAGGCTTCGCCTCGCGCACCACGACAACCGGCGCCTTGCAGTGTGTGGCCACCTCGCGGGAGGTCCCGCCGAGCATCAGGCCCAGGAACCCGCCCCGGCCGTGGCTGCCCACGACCACCAGGCTCGCGTCGTGGGAGTGCTCCAAGATGATCGCCGCCGCCGGCCCGGGACGGACGATCGTCTCGGTCGGCAGGCCCGGGAACTGGGCCTGGACCCGGTCGGCTGCACTCGCAGCCTCCTGTTGGGCCGAGTCCCGCTGGGCCTCGACCAGTTCGCTGCCCCAGGCCCCGCCGGCCCCCATACCCAGGTCGGAGACGATGACCGTGAACGCCGTGACGATGCGCAGCTCCGCGCGGCGCGCCAGCGCCTGCCGCGCGGCGTACTGCAGCCCCTGCGCCGCCGGCTCGGAACCGTCGTACCCGACGACGACCGCCCCCCCACCGATCCCCGTTCGGGCTTCGACCTGCTCCGGGTTCGTCGCATCTCGGCTCATGGTTCCTCCTCTCCTGCAACCGTATCCATCATTCGTCCGATTTGGGCGCGGCACCTCCGGGTGCACCCTGGGCGCGGGATCGACGGACGGCATGAACGGCCTCCGGGCGGAGATCCGGGCGGCAGGATGGGAGAGTGGGCGTGACGGAAGCCCTTTGCGATCGCGATCGCGGGCATCCCCGTTCCCGGTGATCCCCGCGATCCTGCTGCTGCTCAGCGCGCGTCCCCGGGTGCTGGGGAGCGCATTCCTGTCCGGATGGATGCTGGCGATCGCTGCCGCGACAACGGTGTTCGCCGCCCTGGCTGGTGTCGCCGACGAGCAGCGCGACTCGCCCGCCTGGCTGCCGTGGGTGGGCGCGGCCATCGGTGTCGCGCTGGTGCTCGTCGGCATCCGCCAATGGCTGCGGCGCACCCCGGATACCGAGCTCCCGCAGTGGATGGCCTCGATCAGCGGCGCAACGCCGCTCGGCGCCGCGCGAATGGGGGTGCTGCTGTCCGCAGCGAACCCGAAGATCCTGCTGCTCGTCGTTGCCGGGGCCTCGCCGTCGGCGCTGCGGGGGTTCCGCTCAGCGGGGCCGCGGCAGCAATCCTCAGCTTCACGGTGCTCGCCTCGGTGACCGTGGCCCTGCCGCTGCTCGCGCATGCCCTCTTCGGCGATCGGATCCTGCAGCCGATGGGGTCGGTGCGGGACTGGCTGATCGCCCACAACAACACGGTCATGGCGGTCGTGATCGTCGCGATCGGCTCTACCTGCTGATCAAGTCGCTGGCAGCCTTGTGAGGTGATTTCGACCCCGGCTCGGCTTCGTCGGTGCCGGGCTACGCGTCGGTATTCGGGGCATGTGCCGCGGCTGAGCGGGGATTCCCGGGCGTGCCCGATATTTCGACGCGTTCGTCGTCGCGGCCGCCGTGTCTGGGGCGGTCCGCGGGCCGGGCGCGGGCCGGGCGCGGTGCGCGGGCTCCTGATCGCCTCTCTGGTGCCGGGCTACGCGTCGGTATTCGGGGCATGTGCCGCGGCTGAGCGCGGATTCCCGGGCGTGCCCGAAGTTTCGACGCGTTCGTCGTCGCGGCAGCCGTCCGCCGGGCGGATCGGGACCTGATCTCCGCCTGCTGGACAGGCACGCTCCCGGCGCGGGTGGGACACACCCGCGCCGGGCGGCGACCGTGCCAGAGCCCGACGAGCGGGACCTCCGGTGGGATGCTGGCCCTCCGGCGGGTTCCGGCGCGCCTACAGTTGTCATCGTGGCGAGGATCGCGTGCTCCGGATAGCCCTGCGGTCAGTCTTCGCACACCGTGTTCGTCTGATCCTGACCGCTGTTTCGGCGGTGCTGGGCGTGGCGTTCGTCGCCGGGATGCTCATGCTGACCTCGGCGCTGGACCGCACCTTCACCGAGATCTTCACGAGCACCGCCACCGATGTGCGGATCACCACGCAGTCGGCACTGGCCGAGGACGACGACTACGGCGGCATGCGGAACCGGGCTGCCGCGGGCTTCGTGCCCGAGTCCGTCGTCGACAGGGTCGCGCAGCTCCCCGGGGTCGCAGATGCCGCCGGTGTCGCGACCGCCGCGGGACTTGCCCTGATCGGCGCCTCGGGCGACGTCGTCGGGGGAGGGGGCCCGCCGACCCTGGGGGTCACCTGGCTGTCGAACCCGGCGTTGTCCAACGCGACGATCACGCAGGGCCGCGAGCCGGTGCGGCCAGGGGAGATCGTCGTCGACGAGGTCGCCTTGTCCCGGCTGGGCGAGCCGCTGGGTGCGGCGGTCGAGGTTGTCGGCCCCCAGGCCCGCATCACGGCAGAACTGGTCGGCGTCTTCCGCCTCGGCGGCGCCGGTCAGCCTGGGCTGACGCTGACGGCGTTCGTGCCCGAGCAGGCGCAGCAGCTGCTGACCGCGCCCGGCGCCTGGACGGCCGTCGTCGTGCAAGCCGCCGACGGCAGCAGCAACGCCGAGGTGGCGCAGCAGATCCGCGACGAGCTCGGGACGGGCTACGACGTCCAGACCCGCGAGGAACAGATCGATGCCGCCGTCACCGCTCTGCGCGAAGGCCTGGGCTTCATCACGACGATCGTCGGGGTGTTCGCCGGGATCGCACTGTTCGTCGCCGCGTTCCTGATCTACAACACGTTCGCCATGCTCATAGCCCAGCGCGGCCGGGAACTCGCCCTGCTGCGCGCGCTGGGTGCGATGCGGCGACAGGTCCTGGCATCGGTCATGGTCGAAGCGGCGCTGATCTCCTGCGTCTCCGCCCTGCTCGGCGTCGCCCTCGGCTACCTGCTGGCGGCCGGGCTGAAGGCACTGCTGGGCCTGATCGGGCTCCAACTGAGCGTGGGCATCACCCTGAACGCCAGGGCCGTGGGGTGGGCGCTGATCCTGTCGCTGGCGGTCACCTGCGCCTCAGCGCTGCTGCCAGCGATCCGGGCTTCGCGGACCGCACCCGTGGCGGCGCTGCGGGATGCAGGGCGTCCCGCCGAGACCGCAGGCCTCCCGCGCACCGTCATCGGTGCGGCGCTGGGGGTTGTGAGCGCCTGGCGGATCTGGCTGGCCTTCGCCGGGGAGCTCAGCGCCCGGGATACCGCATGGGCGTCGGCGGGCCTGTTGGTCGCCGGGATCCTGTTGGCCCCGGCGCTGGCGAAGGGCTTCGCCGCAGCCGTGACCCGGGCGCTGGCGGTGGTCGCCGGCCTCCCCGGCCGGATCGCGGGACGCAACGCGGGACGGGCGCCGCGCCGCGTCGCCGCGACAGCGTCCGCCCTGATGATCGGCCTGGCGCTCGTCTCCGGTGTCGGTGTCATCGTCGCCTCGGCCCAGCAGTCGCTGTCGGACCTGGTCGATCGCACGTTCTTCGGCGACCTGCTGATCACCCGCGACGGCCGGGTGTTCAGCCCAGCGGTCGCCGCCGAGGTCTCGCAGGTGCCCGGCGTCGGGCTGGTCGTCCAGCAGACCTCCGGACCGGCGGAGCTGGGCGGGACCCCGGTGCAGGTCAACGCGATCGGCCTGGCGGGAGACCTCACGGCGATCGAGGCCGCCTTCGGAGCCTCGCCGCAGGATCTGGTCGCAGGGCGCGCGGTGATGGGGCAGACCGCGGCAGCGGAGTTCGGGCTGTCGACCGGCGATCTGATCGAACTGCTGCTGCCCTCGGGCTCGGTAGTCGAGGCGATGCTCGCCGCGGTGGTCGAGGACACCCCGCTGCTGGGCGACATCGTGGTCCCGATGGACGACTACCGTGCTGCCGGCGGCGAGCGCGAAGACCGCGCGGTGTTCGTCGCCTTCGACGGATCCGTGCCCCGGGACGCGGCGGAGGCGGCGGTGCGCGAGGTGGTGGCCGTCAACACGCTGATGGGCGTCTACAGCGCCGCCGAGCTCAAGGAGCGGCAGCAGGAGCAGCTCGACCAGCTGCTCTACCTGGTCTACGCCATGCTGGGGCTGTCGATTGTGATAGCCGCCCTGGGGGTGGTGAACACCATGGCGCTATCGGTCGTCGAACGGACGCGGGAGATCGGGCTGCTCCGTGCCGTGGGGGCTTCCCGCAGCCAGGTGAGGCGCATGATCCGCTGGGAGGCGGTGCTGGTCTCCACGCTCGGCGGCATCTTGGGTATCGTCATCGGGGTGCTGGTCGGGGGTGCGCTGCGCCGGTCCCTGGCCGAGGACGGCCTCGATGCGCTGGCGGTGCCGTGGGATTCGCTGGCCTGGATCTTCGCGGGAGCCGTGCTGATCGGGGTCCTCGGGGCGGTGCTGCCGGCGCGCCGGGCGAGCAGGATGGACATCTTGCGCTCGATCGGGGCGGAGTAGCCCGCCGGCCGGTGTGTCGGATGCCTGATGCACAATGACGCTTCTGCAAACGAAGGAGCGTCTATGGCCGGCGATCGGGGAGCGTACGAGGCGACATTGGCCGCGATGGGGGCGTGCGTTGCGGTGCGCATCCCGTTCCTGCTGTGGGGCGAACCGGGCGCCGGGAAGACCGCTGTGGTCGAGTCCGCTGCTGCGTCCGGCTGGCATGTCGAGACGCTGATCTGCTCGCATTACGAGCCGTCCGACTTCGCCGGCCTCCCCATCGTCGTCGGCAACCAGGTCACGCTGGCGCCGCCGGGCTGGGCGCAGCGGGTCGCGACGAATCCGGGGCCGTCGATCGTCTTCTTCGACGAATGGACCACGGCGTCCCCCGCGGTGCAGGCCGCGGCGCTGCGCCCGCTGACCCACTCCCAGGTCGGCGCCCTGCAACTGCCCGATCGCGTGGCGTTCGGGGCCGCGGCGAACCCGGCGGATGTCGCCGCATCCGGATGGGAGCTGGCCGCTCCGACCGCGAACCGGTTCGTGCACCTCGAGTGGTCGATGCCGCTGGACGTCTACACCGAATCGATCGTCACCGGGGACTGGCCCGCGATGGCCGTTCCGGAACTCCCGGCCGGCTTCGAGCGCCTCGTCAGCGCCCAGCGGGTCCTCGTCGCGGGCTTCCTCCGCTCGCGCGCCGGGCAGCTGTCCTCGATCCCGAAGGATGCGGCCGGACGGGGGCGCGCGTTCCCGACTCCGCGGACCTGGGACTACACCGCACGGCTGCTGGCGGCGGCCCAGGCCGGGGGCCTGGACGCCGAAGCCCAGCGGCTGCTGGTGTACGGGGCGGTCGGGGCGCCGGTGGGGCACGAATTCCTGGTCTGGCTGCGCGCGCTCGACCTGCCGGATCCCCAGCAGCTGCTGGCGGATCCGACCGGGCCGCTGTTGAAAGGGCTGCGGCCGGACCGCGTGTACGTGGCGCTGCAGGGCGTGCTGGCCGCCGTGGCGGACGACCCCGAGCCGCATCGGTGGACCGCGGCGATGTCGGTGTGCGTCACGGCCGCGCAACACACCGGCGTCGATGCCGCCGTGCCCGCTGTGCGCTCGCTGCTGCGCCCGGGCCGGCGCCCGGTCGGCGCCCAGCTGCCGGACGGGATCGCGGTGTTCGCCCCGGCGCTGCGGCTGGCCGGGCTGGTGCCGTGAGCGGGCCGGCTGCGTGGACAGCTGACTGCGCCGATCGGCTCAGCGCCGCGAAGCTGTGGGCGATCACCACCGGCGACCTGCCCTACCTGGCGACCGCGGTGTACGCGCTGATCACCGTACCCACCGACCGGGTCGCGTCCATGTCGACCGATCCGCGCTGGCGGCTGTACGTGAACCCGGCCTGGCTGGCGGACACCGAGGTTCCCGTGGCCGCCGAAGCGCTGGTGCACCATGTGTGGCACTTGATCGCCGACCACGCCGGGCGGGCCGAATCGATGCAGGTGCAGCCGGGCACCGCAGCGTTCTGGAAGACCGCGACCGATGTTTCGGTCGAGCAGGTGGTGCCCTGGCGAGACCCCGCGCTTTCCAGCTGGCGGGATCTGCACCTGCCGCCCGACCGGTCGGCCGAGGAGTACTACGCCATGCTGTCGGGCCTGCCGGCGGTGGCCGACACGGTCGAGCCGGACGGCAGCACCCGGCCCGACGCCTCCTGCGGATCCGGGTGCGACGGGATCCCGCGGCCGCACGACGTTGCGTCCCTGGACCCCGACATCCCGGCCGTCGACCCGCATCTGGCCGAATCGCTGCGCAGAGGGATCGCCATCGAGTTCCGGGAGCACTGCCGGCGGATCGGCCGCACCCCCGGGGAGTGGGGCCGCTGGATCGCCGACATCCTCGATCCGATCGTGCCCTGGCCCCAGGTGCTGCATGCCGCGGTGCGCCGCGGTCTGGCGTGGGGGGCCGGCCACACCGACTACACCTACCGCCGGATCTCGCGGCGGCAGGCCGTGGCGGGGGCCGTCGTCCTGCCCGCGCTGCGCCGACCCATCCCCGCGGTCGTCCTCATCATCGACACCTCGGGCAGCGTCGACGACGGTCTGCTGGCCCAGGCCCTGGGCGAGGTGGACGGCGTGCTGGCCTCGCTGGCCGTCCCTGCGGGGTCGGTGACGACGATGGCGGTGGACGCCGCGGTGCAGACCGTGGCGAGGGTCCGCGACGCCGCAGCCGTGCGGTTGGCCGGCGGCGGAGGGACGGATATGGGGGTGGGTATCGCGGCGGCACTGCGCACCAGGCCGGCGCCGCAGCTCATCGTCGTGCTCACCGATGGGCACACGCCCTGGCCGGCGACCCCGCCGGTCGTCCCGGTGATCGCCGCCGTTCTGGGGCGGGATCGCGCCGAGTTGCCGCCGACGCCGCCGTGGCTGCAGCGCGTCGAGGTGGTGCCGGGGCGATGACCGGCGCACGGGTGCTGGAACCGGTCACCCTGACCATCACCTGCCGGACCTCGCCGGAGCCGGGGGCGAGGGGCAGGCGGCATCCGATCACCCTGGAAGCCGACGGCAGCATCACGACGCCGCACGATCTGGACTCCGAGCGGCTGGCGGTCGCGCTCGGCGGCTACCTCACCTGCGTCGATCTGGTCGATCGGACCGCACCGCTGCTGCGCGAATGGGTGGGGTTGCAGCGGCGCGATGCTCCGCTGCCGATCCGATCCCCGGACCAGGGCAGGCGCTGGCATGCGCTGCAGCGGGGCAGCTGCTGCCCGGGCGGCGGTTTCACCGATCCCTGTGCGGCGGCAGATCATGCCCGCGGCAGCCGGCACCTTGCGCTGTCGCGGGGGACGGATGCCCGGCGGCTGCAGACCCTGGTCAAGGGGGTGGCGGTCCCTGACAGCGGGCGGCGTGTCGGCGAACCGTGGGACACGCTGTGGGCGTGCGGCATCCACCACGATCACATCGACCGCATCGACGAGCGCCTCGCATTGGGCGCGCCGTTGGAACCGATGTTCTACCTGGCGGTGGTGCAGCAGCAGCCCGATCTGGACTGGCTGCGCGAGATGGTGGCCGCGGCCGGGCGCGCGCCGCGAACCGCGGAGTGGCTCGCGTGGACCTACGGACCCTCCGATCGGCAGGATCCGGCCGCCCGGGTCGAGTGGCTGCGGTTGGCGGTGCCGGTGCGGGCCATCGCAGACCTCATGGGCTGCGGGGTCGAGCCGGCGCAGATCGCCCGCTTGTCGGGGCACTGGAAGGTCACCAACGCCACGGCGGCCCTGCTCATGCAGGAGTGGGTGAGGCAGGGCCTGCTCGTGCCGGTCGAGGCCCTGATGGGACCGGCGACCGCGCATCTGGGCTATCCGCCCCATCCGCCCGGCCGCGAGAGCATCGCGCGGTTGCGCCAGGCGATGCCGTCGAGCACCCGCGAAGACCTGCTCAGCGATCTGGAGCTTGCGCTGGCGCTGGTCGAGCACGGCTCGGTCGGCTCGGCCAGGGCGGCGCTGATCGCGCATCTGGAGCGTCCCGGCCAGGATCGAGCGGCGCTCGGTCTGCCGAACAGCGATACTTGATCCGTGATGTGGATCGGCGCAGTGCTCGGGGCGGCGGTCCTGGTGCTGATCCTCGACCGGCTGCTGCTGGCCGCCGAGGCGCGCGGGTGGATCTTCTACCGCAAGCGGCAGGCATCCTCCGGTTCCGTCTCGGCCGCCGCGTTCGGCCCGCTGATCGACCTGCTGCAGCCGTCGCGGCAGATCGTTGTCGAGCAGCAGGAGCACCAGGCCCTGATGCGCGAGGACGACGCGAACGGGGACGCCGGCGGTGGATGGGTCTGGCCCGGGGCTGCGGCCTGAAACACGTTTGGGTGCGGACCGACGGGGCATCACAGTGGTCCACGGGTGCTGCGCTACGCACCCCAGATCACGGGGGCAACTGTGACTCCTACGCCGATCTACCAACCTGGCGACGTTGCCAACGGCCATGTCCTCGGAACGGACAACGTGTGGCACCCGCTGCCGGAGCCGCCATCGAGCCCGCAATCATGGCCTCCTCCCGCAGCTGACTCCCTGCCACCCTCGCCGTACAACGGCGCCCCTGCGCAACCCGCATCGACGGGCCGGGTCGTGGCGATCGTCACGGTGAGCGTGCTCGGCGCCGTGCTGGTGATGGTGCTCGGCATGGTCGCACTGGTCGCGCTCAGCGTCTCCGCCGAGGATTCCAGCGCCCACGCTGCCGACGATGTGCAGGGCGAGATGGTCAGCAGCTACGAGCTGGCGGTCGGCGACTGCATCGCGGACATCCCGGATGAGGGAACTGTCGAGGGGATGGACGTCGTGCCATGCGATGAGCCGCACGTCGGTGAAGTGGTGTCGGTCGATGACGACCTCTTCGCTGATGCGCAGCGGAAGCCGACCGACGAGCAGATGTGGCAAGAGACCGAGGCGGCGTGCACGGTCGCGATGGAGGAGTACACGGGCGTCTCGCTCGAGGACAGCGACTACGACGTGTACTACCTGTACCCGTCGCCGGAGTCGTGGCGGATGGAGGACGACCGCGGGGTGGTCTGCATCGGGCTGACCCCGGACGAGAGCACCGGTTCGATCGAGGCGACCAGCGGCGCCGCCACCGTTGACGAGCAGCTCGCGGAGCTGCCGGCGTAGCGGTCTGGAGGGTCGCAGCCCCGCCGTTCGGGTGCGGAGCGCGAAGCCCCGCAACGGGTCCAACAACCGGCCACGGACCGCCCCAACACCCCAACATCTGGTGCAAAGCCCCGCTACCCCCGGGTGCATCTGCCCGCCGACCCGTGGGACCGGCACGGTGGAGTCGGGCCCACGATCCGCCACCCGGCCCCCGCCCGACGGTGAAGCGGCGGACCCCGCCAACCCGCACACCCCGCCAGACTCCGAAGCACCCCATTGAGGCCGACGAGCCGACGAGCCGACGCTCCGTCGATCAGCCTCGTCGCGCCGCCGCCGCCAGCCTGAAGCCCCCTGCACCGTCACAGCAGCGGGTTCCGCCACGCCTGCGCCGTGCGGCCTTCCGCATGCGCCCTGGTGGTCCGTGCCAGCAGACGCGCCCTGCGCAGCGGCTCCGGTGTGCGGGCCGTCCCGCCGCAGGCCAGTGCGATGCGCACGGCGCCCTCGGGATCGGTCCGCCATCCCGCGTGCACGGCAACGGGCCGCACTCCGCGGCGGGTCCGCAGCCACGCTCCGACGGTCTCGTCGTCGATGGTGAGCGCGGACACTGCTCCAGGCTCCGGACCGGGATCTTCGCCGCGCGCGAGCAGCAGCCGGTTGGTGACGCCGATGGAGGGCACGTCGAGCACCGCTCCCAGCTGCAGGGCCAGGCCCGCCAGGCGGGGGTGGTCGCGGCCCGTCGCGTCGACCATCAGGACGTCCGGCCTGATGGTCAGCCCCTGGACTGCGGATGCCAGGGCAGGGCCCTCCCGCAGTGCCAGCCGACCTGCCTCGTAGGGGGCGCCGGCCTCGCAGGGACGGCAGTCGAACGCCAGCGTCCGGCCGGTCGCCGAGTCGATGACGACGGCAGCGACCCAACCGCGATCACCCGCACACCCCGGGCCGTGCTCGCCGCGTGCGAATGCCAGGAAGCAGCCCGCGACGCTGAATCCGCCGCCCCCGGGCGGCCACAGCGCCGGACGCAGTGCCGCGAGTCGTCGCTGTTCGGCGTCCAGCGCTGCGGCGTCCGACGGCCACACCGGGTCCACGTCCGCACGGTAGCGCCCCAGCCGCCCGGGCACCGGGTGCGGCTCGCCGCGAAGAAGCGGCTTCACCGCAGGGTTGCGTCGATTCGCAGCGATCCACGCGGGGGCCGGGGCAGAGCAGTCCAGGGGAGCATCCGCGGCCGGCACGGCGGCGACGGGATCGCGCGCCGGGCTGCCGGAGGCGGGGTCGGGCCGGTCGCGGGCTGGGGGACTCCACCGACCGCCGCGCACGCACGATCCAGACGGCCGCTCCCGGGAGTCCGTACATCCCCGAAACGCAGTCGTAACGCAGTGGTGCAAGGGTTGGCCGGTCCGGGACCTCAGAATGCCCGATGTCGGTGCGCCCAGGGGGGTGAGTAGATTCGGCGTCGTCTTATCGCATGAGCTCCCGGATCCGCCCAAACCCCCAGCCAGGAGGCTTCAATGACGATCACCCGAAGGAGGAGCGTCGCAGCCATGGTGACTGCCGCTCTCCTCGCAATCGGTGCGATACCCGCGGTGCTGCCAGCGGCGGCAGCGGAACCCGTGTACCACGATGCCGGCCAACTCGTCCTGACGACCGGCGCCCTCGACCAGGTGAAATACGGCGACGCCGTCCAGAGCCTGTCCAAGACGGGAAGCTGCGCCCTGACCAGTTCGGGGGCGAACCTCCTGCAGTTCCGCGGCTACGTCGGCAAGGCCCCGAAGAGCGTGGGCTTCTTGAACGATTCCATCGGGGTGATGGAGTCCAGCCTGACGGCGCTGTGCTACAAGGTCGACACCATCTCGTTCAACGGCAGCGAGACGTTGGAGGTCAAGCTCGGATCGGACCTGAAGAGCTTCGACAACACGCCGCTGCTGGCGAAGAAGGCGACGCTGGACATCGAGGTCCGCTCGTTGCTGGGGTCGAAGGCCAAGGTCCAAGCTACCGCCCTGCGCAACGGTTCCGCCGTCGGCGCCCCCTTCGTGCTGCAGCAGGGGTCCGGCGGTTGCACCGGAACGGAGAACGGCAACTGCACGTGGGTGATCGCCCCCGGAGCCCCGTTCGACACCCTCTCGTTGAAGCCGCTGAAGGGGAGCTTCTCGCTGGAAGGCGGCTCGGACAAGGGCGCGTCCCCCAGCACGTTCGACCTGGTCGCAGCAGTGGACGCGGTCTTCAATTGCGAGCCCGGCCAGGAGTTCACCGAGGGGAACACCGGTGTGACCTACCTGGGCCAGGCGGAGGGCGGGACCTGCGTGGGCTTCGGCATCAGCTTGACCCCCGGTGCAACGGAGGTGGCGTTCCTGAAGCCGGCCGACCTCGCTCCCGACGCGCAGTTCATCTTCGACATCGTGTGGACCGTGCCGAATGCGGACGCCTCGCCCCCCTACGAGGTGCCGGCCCTGACCCCGGTGCCGTTCATCGACTTCGAGGCGGTGGCCGGTGAGCAGGCGATGGGCTTCTGCCCGGCGGCGCTGTACAGCGCGGAAGGCGAACTCGTCGGCGTTCAGGAGCCTGCGGACCTGGCCAGCCTGACCGACTTCGAGCCGAGCGCGGCGGTGCCCGGCATCCAGTACGGCTGTGTGGGGAGTCCCCGCAACATTCAGGTGACACCCGCTCAGACCGTGATCACCGACAAGATCTTCGTGATCGGGGACGTCAAACTGCGCGCCCGTTGACCGTCGGCCGCGGGCCCCGTGGTGACCAGCCGCGAGGCCCGCGGCCCCTTTCGTAGAAGCCAGCGCACAGGGGCCGTCCGCCGCTACGTCCCCACTCCAAGTGCGGCGAGCAGCCGCTGCGCTGTTGCCTCGTCCTCGACCGCTGCACGCGGCGCGGGCACCATCGCGGCATCGGAAGGGCTTCCCGTCCGCCAACGGCTGCGCAGCCGCAGGAGCATCGCCTCCTCGTACGGCAGGCCCTGACCGCGTGCCGCGTCCAGGCCCGCCCGGATGGCCAGCCCGGCCTCGTCCAGGGAGCCGAGGGCCAGCAGCGCCCTTGCCCTGGCCAGGCAGCTGCGGGCCTCCAGGGCGGTCGCCTCGCCGCCGGCTGCGGATCGCGCCTCGTCGATGATCGACAGAGCCTGGGCGGACCGGTCGGAATCGACCAGGGCCTCGGCGAGGACGAGGCTCGCCTCCAGGGCATCGACATCGTTGCCCATCGCGCGGAACCGCTCGACGGACTCCCGTGCCAGCCTCTCGCCGCCCGGGATATCGCCCCGTGCCACGAGCAGCCTCGCCTGCACCATCAGCGAATACGCTGCGAAGGATTCGACGCCGGAGGCGCGCAGCACCCGGGAGGCGTTGCTCAGGATCCCCTGGGCCTCGTCCAGCCGGCCCTGGTAGATCATGATGTCCGCGTAGTTGAGATCGGTCTCTGCGGCGCCGTAGTCGTTGCCGGCCTCCAGCGCGACGCGGCTGCTGGTGATGTTCCACTGGGCCGCCTCGTCCCAGCGGCCGGCGAAGAACGCGAAGCCGCCGAGGTTGGCTCGCGCCACGGATTCCAGCGGCTTGTCCCCCCGGGCGATCGCGATCTCCAACGCCTCGCGGGTGTAGCTGCCCAAGTCCGGCCGGCCGAGCTGGTAATCGGCGGAGTCGATGATCAGCAACGCCATGCCCAGCGTCTCCCCGTCGTCGGCACGACGCGCCGACTCGACGGCCCGCTCCGCCCAGCCGCGAGCCTCGTGGCTCCTGCCCTGATCGAGGCGGATCAGGGACATCACGTAGCTCAGCCGTGCATCCACCCCGTGCGCCGTGTCGCCATCTGCCGCGCCGAGGGCCTTGCGGGCCGCGGCGATCGCCCGCAGCGCCTTCCCGTCGGCACCGCTGCGGTTGTGCACCCGGGCCCGCCGAGCCATGATCGCGGCCCGGGCGACCGGGTCGGGGCTCAGCGCCGCGGCCTTGCGGTAGGCCTCGATCGACCCGTCGAGGATGCCGGCGAGCTCCCGCAGATCGGCGATCCGGGACCACAGCGCCGCCCGGTCGGCGTCGGTGACGCCGGGCACGCGGCGGCTGGCATCCACCGCCCGCTCATAGAGGGCGGCAGCGTCCACGTTCGAATAGGCGCGCCGCGCCAGCTCGCCGGCCTGCTGGGCGTACCGCCAGGTGCGCTCCATATCCCCGGCGCGCCAGAAGTGCAGCGCCAGCGTGGGGGAGTCGGCGTCGAGGTCGATGCTCATCCGCTCCAGCGTCCGACCCGCGACGGCATGCAGCTGGGCCCGTCTCCGGAACGCCATGCCGTCGTAGGTGGCGTCTCGGATCAGGCCGTTGCGGAACCGCAGCCGGTCCATGCCGTCGGGCTCCAGGAATCCGGCAAGTGCGGCGGCCGTGGCGGGCTCGAATGCCAGATGGTCCGCCTCCAGCGTGCGGCGCAGGAACTCGATCGGGAAGCTCCGCCCGAGGACCGCGCACTGCCGCAGCACCCTGCGGATATACGGCGGGAGCAGGTCGATCTGGACGGCCATCGCAGCATTCAGCGACTCGGGCAGCGACTCCATCGATCCGGTCCCCAGGGCGACGCGGGTGAGCTCCTCGACGAACAGCGGATTCCCTTGGGCGCGGTCGACGATCGCGGCGATCTCGTGCGGGCGAAGCGGGGTGGCGGCGGTTGCGGCGATCACGAGCTGCTGCGTCGCCGCTGCGGACAGCGGATCGAGCGTCACTCGGGTGCCCCCGCCGGGCGAGAAACCGCCCGGCTCGCCGCGGCGGATCGCGATGACGGCCCACGGCCGCCCCGAACTTGCCGCCGCGATGCGGTCCAGCAGGCGCGCGGAGGCGCCGTCGGCCCATTGCGCATCTTCCACGATGAGGGTCAGCGGACCGGGCAGCGCCGCGTCGGCCAGCCTCACCATCGCGTCGGCGAGCCGGTCGGGCCGGTACTGCGGGTCGAGCGCGTCGACCTCGGGCGTGCCGGCCACATCGACGGCGACGACATCGGCGATCAGCGGTGCCATCGGCAGCAGGTCCGGCGCCGTTCGGCCCAGCACCTCGAGCAGGGCGCGGCCCATGGCTCCCGGATCCTGCGGCTGCAGCCCCAGCAGGCGTCGGATCGGGTCCCGGAACACCCGGTATGCGCTGGCTGTCCCGTACGGCTCGGCGCGCACGACGATCGTCGGAGCGCCCGGGACCGCGCCGACCGCCTCATGGGCCAGCCGCGTCTTGCCCATGCCTGCGGCACCGGTGATCGTGATGACGCCTCCCGTGCCGGACAGTGCCGACCCCAGGGCCGCGCGGACCGTCGCGAGCTCGGCGCCCCGGCCGACGAACGGCAGTCCCGCATCGGCGGTCGCCTCCTCGCGCGTGCCGAGTTCCTCGCCCACCTCGTAGACCAGCAGGGGCAGGGCCTTGCCCTTCATCGGGAACGGACCGGCCGGATCGACGGCGAACCGAGTGCGCGAGTGCTCCAGGACCGCCGGATGGGCGTAGATCGTTCCGGCGGGCGCCTTGGCCGTGATGCGGGCAGCGGTATTCGTCGTGTCGCCCATGCCGCTGAAGGCGCCCCGGTCCGGGATCCCGACCTCGGCAGCGAACACGTGACCGCGGTTGACGCCGAACTGCAGCGGCAGCGGCGGGCGGGAGTCCGCGATGCGCCGCAGGGCTCGCAGCATCCGGCCCTCGTTGTCCTCGAACGCGGTCGGGATCCCGGAACCGAGGAAGAACTTCCCGCCGTCGCTGTCGAGGTCGGTCGCCAGCATGGTGACAGCCTCGGAGGCCAAGCCCTCCTCGACGAGGGTGACCGTGCGGTGCAGGGCTTCGGCCAGCACGTCGGGCCCCGATCCGGCCAGCATCGCGTCGGTCCCGGAGACCCGGATGAAGGCGATGCAGGCCATCCGATGCTCCGGGTCGGGGACGCCGGAGCCGAGGTACTCCCCGAGTGCATGGGGGAACAGCGTGCGCAGCACCTCGGGGGCCGCCGATGGCGGCTCGCCGGCCCCGGGAGCGGCGGTGTGGGGGAAGCGGCGCCGCAGCAGCAGCTGCCCGTCCTTGCGCGGCTTCACCGCATCCGGGGCGAGCCGGTCCGCGGTCGCGCGGCTCACGGCGATCTGCCCCGCCTCCGCAGCCTTCTCCGCCTCGGCCGTGCGGGTGGCGCCGGGCCCCAGGATCAGCATCTCGCGGGTCGGCTCGCCCACCAGGAACAGGTGGATCTCGCCGGAGTGGACCCCGACGGACATGGACAGCGACAGCCGGCCCACCGAAGTGGGCACAGCCGCAGCCTGTCGCAGGGCGGCGCGCATCTCGACCGCCGCATCGCAGGCCTGTTCCGGATGGTCATCCCCGCGGAACAGGAACAGCAGGGCATCGCCGCCGAACTTCAGCAGTTCGCCGTGCCGCGCGGCGGCTATCCGCAGCATCGGGCCGAAGACGCGGTTGAGCGTCTCGGTGATCTCCTCGGCCCCGATCCGGCCCTTCCTGGTGAGCCGCTCGGTCAGGGCGGTGAACCCGGAGACGTCGGCGAAGACCAAGGTGCCGTCGATGGCCCGCCAGCGGGATCCGGGCACCTCTTCGTCCCACCGCAGCGCGATCGGGGCAACGTGCCGGCGCAGGTCCGTCATGTGCCTCCCATCGGGGCTCAGCGGGGGGCGGTGAGAGCCCCAGAATGTCACATCAGCAACGATCCCGGCGACGGACCCGCGCACTGCGGTCGGTCGCTGCCGGGCAGGCCGGACCCGAGCGATGGTCGGTTCATCCCGCCGGGTCGGGCCATCGGGCGGCCTCGTGCGCGGCGCGGGTTTCGTGCGGTTGGGCCATGGCTGGCCGATTCGGCTGGTGACAGGCGGGGGCGGGGTCGCGGTGACGGGCTGCCGGTCGGCCTCGGCGCGGGCTGCGTACGGGTCGGCCCATCGCTGGCCGATTCGAGCCGGGTTTCACGTGGCGGGGATGCGGGGGTCGGCAGCCCCCCGCACGAGCCGCGCCTCGGCCGTCGGTCAGCACAGGGACACGTCCGGTACGGCCCGGCCGGCTCAGGCTCAGCCCGTCGGGCGCGGTCCACCAGCGGGGCGGGTCGCGCGACGCGGGCCGCGCCTCGGTGCGGCGGTCGGTGCGGCCAGGGCTGCACTGCCCAGGTGGCGCTGGCCCGATCCGGTGGAAGGCTTCGCGGGGGCAGCCGTCGGGGCTGAACCGCGGGAAGTCTGCCGGGCGGGCTGCTTCGCCCCGCCGCCCCTGCGCCCCCGGCCGGTCGATCCGCCGGCACCGGAGGTCCGACGGCGACCGCCGCCCGATTGCGGGGCGCCTGTCGGGAATGCGACCGGCACGACCGCGTCCCGCGGGGCGCTCGGCCCCACGATGTCGGTGATCGCGGCGTCGCCGGAGCGGACATGATGCTGGGTGGGCTTGATCGCCGCCTGGCGCATCAGGTCCGCGACATCGCGGCGCTGCTCGCTCGTGGCGAGTGTCACCACCACACCGCTGGCACCCGCCCGTGCGGTTCGCCCGGAGCGGTGCAGGTATGCCTTGTGCTCCGCCGGCGGGTCGATATGCACGACCAGGTTCACATCGTCGACGTGGATGCCGCGGGCCGCGATGTCGGTGGCGACGAGGACGCGAACCTGTCCATCGGCGAACGCGGCGAGGTTGCGCTGCCGGGCGGACTGGCTGAGGTTGCCGTGCAGGTCCACGGCCGTGATGCCGGAAGCGGTCAGGGTGCGGGCCCATTTGCGGGCCTGGTGCTTGGTGCGTGCGAATGCGAGCGTACGGCCGTGCCCGCCGAGCAGATGGGCGACGACGGCCCCGCGGTCGGCCGCCTCGACCAGGAAGACGTGGTGCGCCATGTCGGGGACGTGGGACGTGGCCGAATCGACCTGGTGGGTGACGGGGTTGCGCAGGTAGCGCTTGGCCAGCACATCCACACCGGCATCCAGGGTGGCCGAGAACAGCAGCCGCTGGCCGGTCGCGGGCGTCTGGTCGAGCAGCCGCCGCACTTCGGGGAGGAACCCCAGATCGGCCATGTGATCGGCTTCGTCGATCACGGTGAAGGTGATCGACGCGAGGCTCACGTGCCCCTGCTTGATGAGGTCGGCGAGCCGGCCCGGTGTGGCGACGACGATGTCGGCGCCCTTGGCCAGCGCAGCCACCTGCGGGCCTTGTGACACCCCGCCGAAGACGGTGCGGGTGCGCAGGCCCATCGCATCCGCCAACGGCGCGATCGTCGCGTCGACCTGCACGGCCAGCTCGCGGGTCGGCACCAGCACCAGGCCGCGGGGGCGGCGGGCAGTCGAACGGTGTCCGGCCAGTGCGACGACCAGGGGCAGGGCGAAGGCGACGGTCTTGCCGCTGCCGGTCCGGCCGCGGCCCAGGACATCCCGGCCCGCCAGCGAATCGGGCAGGGTGGCGGCCTGGATGGGGAACGGGGAATCGATGTCGCGGGCGGCCAGGGACGCGATCAGTGGGGACGGGACGCCGAGACTCGCGAAGGTGGCGGTGGTGTCGGCTGTGGGCATGGTTGCAGGCATGGGGTTCCAGAACGTCGAGTTGGATGGCCGCAGATGCCGGACCCAACTCGCGAAGGGGGACGCCCGTTGCGGCGTCGAAGCAGTCGACCTCGCCAGCGGCAGGACGCCGCGGACAACATGAGCCCAGGTTCATCCCGGCTCCCAACGAGCATACCCCGCCCGGGCGACGGGAAACGTCGAGCGTGGCCGGCGCGGCGCAAATGGGCGCGTCGTCAGTCCGGTTGCCACGGTGGCACGACCCATTGGCTGGGCGCTCCCGCGAGGGCTGAACGCTCCCGATAGGAGTCCTGCGCACTGGCCGCGATCGCGCCGGAAACAACAACCACGGGAGCGGTTAGCCACGACGGGAGCGTTTCGCCGGCCTTCGCACACACCGGGAAGCACCCCAGCGCGGTGGACGCTTTGCACTCGAACGAGATCAGGAAACGGCGACAACTATGCGGCCGACCCCAGCCCGGTGATGGGCCGCGACCCGTCGAGGGTCACGAGATGGACTCCCAGGACGTCGACATGCTCGCCGAACGCCTCATGGATGCATCGTTGCCAGGCACGGTCGCCGGCGGACACCCGCAACGGGGCGCGCCGGGCGATCGCGCACAGCACACCGGCGCCCGGAGCGGACGCCGCGATATTGGCGGCTATCGGCGCGAACACGCGGCGGGCGTTTGACGGCGGATGCGGGTCTGTGCCTTCGATAACGACGGGCTGCAGCGGTCGCCGCAGCTCGTCGCACACCAGGATCACCAGCGAGCCCGCGAGCCGGGCGCGATGCTCCACGAACAGGTCCAGCACGTCGGCGATGTGCTTTGGGTCGTGCAGGGGCAGGGTGGGCCACTCCGGTGGCAGGTCGCTGAAGCTCATGCCGGCCAGCATGCAGCGCGCCAGCGCCCTGGTCGGCGCTCCGTCGGCGAGCCTGTGGAATCCGGCTCCCCTGTGGATGGACCGCCTCCGGTCAGCCTGTCCTCTCCCAGACCACCACGGTGTTGCGGTCCTGGGAGAACACATGCGCCATCCGATAGCCGTTCGCCACCCGATCGTTGGCGACCTTCGCGAACCGCCCCACGTTCACGGACCCTTCGTTCACCTCGATCTCGTACACCGGCCCGCCTGTCTTGCCGCCCGTGAAGCCACCGATACCGAACATCCTTCTGCCTCTCGTCCCGGCCCGGCGCCGGCCGCCGGACCCGGCTTCGACCCTACTCGCGGACGGTCGGCCGAGGCCCTCAGGCGAAGCGCTTACGATGAGTTGTGCACCGGCTGTCCCGCTTGGCTGCGCTGCTCGTGGCCATGACCGTCGTGTCATCCGCATGCGCGAATACCGTGGCACCCGCCCCCGAGCCTTCGCGGTCGCCAGAACCGACGCAGGAGGCTCCGGCCCCGCCCATGACGCCGCTGGCACTGGTCGTGCATCGCTCGTATCCACAGCACAGCGTCCCGCTTGCCACCGCCGAGTCGCTGGTCGAGAGGGGTGCCGGCGACTGGGTCGAGCTGGGTGAGATGCAGGTGCTGGCGGGACCGTTCGTGCCATCGCGGAACGCGACCCGTCTGGCGTCGGACGCGGCCGTTGTCGCAGCGGTGGCGTCCCAGCCGGGGACCCTGGGCCTGGTGCCGGCGGGCGCGGTGACACCGCTGGTGCGGGTGCTGCAGGTGGACGGCACGGACCCGTTGCGCACACCGGAGTCCTATCCGCTGACCACCCCGGGGATCCCGGCGGGGAAGGTGGCGACCGTGACGGTCGTGGGGGACATCATGCTCGGGCGCCGCGTGGGCGCGGCGATGGCGAACAGCGGCGACTTCGCAGGACCCCTGCGCCCGACCGCCGAGCGGCTCGCCTCGGCGGACCTCACCATCGCGAACTTCGAGGCGACGCTGTCCCGCGACGGCTCGCCGACCCAGGGCGGGGACTCGTTCGCCGCCGACCCGCGGGTCGTCGCCGGGCTCCAGCTGGCCGGGATCGACGTGCTGTCCCTGGCGAACAACCACGTTGGCGACTGGGGCTCGCGCGCGCTGGTCCAGACCATCGCCGAGGTGCGGGCAATGGGCATCCAGCCGGTCGGGGCGGGCAGCGACCTGGCAGAGGCGCGCAGCCCGGCGATCGTCGATGTCGGCGGCGTGCGCATCGGTGTGCTCGCGACCGACTCGATCGGCGAATCGCCCGCCGCCGGAGAAGCGCGACCGGGCACGAACCGGCTGAACATGCCGCCGCGCACCGGTCCGCTGGACAACGACGCCCTGGCCCGCGTGCTCGCCGACATCCAGGCCCTGCGGCCACAGGTGGACCTGCTGCTGGTCATCACCCACTGGGGCACGCAGTACACCCACAACGCGGAGCCGATCCAGCGCGCGGTCGGCCGCCAGATGGTCGAGGCGGGCGCCGACCTCGTGGTCGGCGGGCATCCGCACTGGGTGCAGGGCGTCGAGGTGGTCGATCCCGACCAGGGACGGATGATCGTCCACTCGCTGGGCAACTTCATCTTCGATATGGATTTCATGCAGCGCACGCAGGAGGGCGTGTTCCTGGAGGCCGTGACCTGGGACGGCGCCCTGAAGTCCGTCGAGTTCGTGCCGTACGTCATCGGCGGCGACTTCGCGCCGCGCGTGGTGGACGGGCCGCAGGCCGCCGTCGTGCTCGAGCCGTTCCGGGCGACCAGCGACGCGCCGTTCAACGCCGGCTGAGGTGCCGCTACGGCTGGGTGAGCATCCATTCCGCCGCGATCCGCCCGACCCGGTCCAGTTGGGCCGGATCGACCACGGACGGCACGTCGGCAGGGGAGTGGTAGCCCGCATACGGGATGCTGCCCATCCGGGCGGCAGGCACCGCTGCCTTCTCGAACGACCAGTGGTCGCTGGCGCGGTTCTCGCAGCGCTGCACCGGGACGCCGATGTTGCCCGCAACAGCCACCAGCTCCTCGCGGACGGCGGCGGAGCCTCGTCCGCCGTGGCACACCGGCACGTGGTCGGCCGCAACGCCGACCCGGTCCAGCGACAGCATGCCGGCCAGCGCCGCCCGTTGTCCGGCGTCCATGGCGGCGACCATGTGCTGCGATCCGAAGTGGTGCAGCGCATCTCCGGACCCGCGCGGCTCCTCGGCCCCGAACGCGACGAACACCACCGGGACCGCCGGCGGATGCTCGGACGCCATCCGGGCGAGCTCCAGCATGACGCCGACCCCGGACGCGTTGTCCTCGGCGCCGGGAGCCTGCGGGACGGTGTCGAGGTGGGCCCCGATCAGCCGGTGGCGGTCTTGGGGGCGGACGCCGGGCGGTGTGGCGATGACGTTCCGCGTGGTGCCCGAAGGCACCGGCACGCCCCAGGAGTTGCCGGCCGGGACGGGCAGCTCCTGCACCTGCACGCCGTAGCCGAGTCCCCGCAGCGAGGCGGCCACAAGATCCGCCGCCGCCGCGAAGGAGGCGGACGACGCCTCCCGCGGCCCGATGCCGACGGCCAACTGCTCGACGACGGCGTACGCGGCGGCGGGGTCGAAGGTCGGTGGAAGCGTCGGCGAGGCGGTGGCTGGCGGTGTCGCCGGAGGAGAAGGAGCCGGCGCTTCCTCGTCCTGAGTCTGGGGCGACCCTGTCGGACTCGCGGCGGTCGAGGCCTGGTCGCCGGGTGTCCCATCCATCCTGGCGGTGCACCCGCACAGGATCACAGCGACACAGATGGCGAGGAGCGGCAACGCTGGCACGGTCCATCCAAACCCGCGCAGGCGCGGGCGGCAACCTCGGGTGCGCAGCGGGGGCAAGACCGCTGCCCCACATCAAGCTGCTCCGAGCCGACGCGCGTACTTATCGAACGTGCTGACGGACTCCATGGGCATGAGGCGCATGGCCTCGGTGATCGGGGTGCGACCTTCGAGGGCATCGGCGATGAGGGCGCGGGACAGGCGCTCGCCGATTCAATGCGCAACCGGACTACCTCGGCGTCGTAGGCGGCGTTGTAGTGGTCGATCCGCCGAACCCCTGTGCGGTGAAGGGCCTGCACCACTCACAGTTCGTCCAGCGGGATGCTGCTGTCGCCCAAGCGCTCCGACGCAATGGTGCGGCCGGACGCCACGAGCGCGCGCAGCGGATCGATGGCATCCCACAGGTTGACGTGCATGGCCGCCACCACGCGACCCGCGCTGCACCAGAAGGCGACGAACTCCAGGCCCGCCACGTCCCCCCGCAGCACGACGCGGTCGTAGCCGCCGGGCTCGGCGAAGCCGACATACTCCATACCCAGGTCGTACTGGTCGGAATAGAAGAACGGCAGGTCCGCGTACGGTTCGGCGCCGCCCAGCATCGAGCGTGCTGCCGCCGGCCCCTGATGCAGCGCGTTGGTGACGTGCTCGACCCGGATCCGGCGCTGCAGGACCGGGTGATAGGCGGCCGCCACATCGCCGGCTGCCCAGATCGCCGGGTCGGAGGTCTGCAGGTGCTCGTCGACGACGATGCCGTTGTCGACGATGAGGCCTGCCTCAGCGGCGATCTCGGTGTTCGGGAGGATGCCGACACCGACGACGGCCACGTCCGCCGTCACCGCGGTCCCGTCGTCGAGTTCGACACCGGTGAGGCTCTCGGTCCCGAGCAGCCGACGGATCGAGACCCCCAGGCGCAGGTCGACACCGTGCTGGCGGTGCAGGTCGGCGAAGATACCGGCGACCTCGCGCCCCAGGACGCGCAGCAGCGGCAGCTCGCCCATCTCCACGATCGTGACCTCCGCCCCGGCCGCCCGCGCTGCTGACGCGGTCTCCAGGCCGATCCAGCCGCCGCCGATCACCGCCACCCTCGTCGCACGGGAGAAGGCATCGCGCAGCCGGTCGGAGTCTGACAGGGTGCGCAGGTAGTGCACGCCCGGCAGGCCGACCCCCGGCACATCGAGCTCCCGGGGACGTGATCCGGTCGCCAGCAGCAGTTTCTCGTACCCGATCCGGCGCCCGTCCGCGAGGACCACCTCGGAGGCCGGGCGGTCCAGCGCTCTTGCTGCGCAGTCCGAGATGACCTCGACACTGTTCTCGGCGTACCACTCGGGCGGGAGCAGGAAGACGCTGTCGCGCTCCTGCGTTCCCAGCAGGTAGCCCTTGGACAGCGGGGGTCGCTCGTAGGGCAGATCCGGTTCGGCGCCGATCAGCGTCACCGGTCCGGAGTAGCCCTCCTCCCGCAGCGCCTCGGCAGCCTTGGCCGCCGCTGTGCCGGCACCCACGATGACTACGCCGTTCTCGGCCATGTGCTCCCCTTCGTTCCGCGTCGCCCGCAGGCGCCACCACCCACCCAACACTGTCGTGGGCTTGTGCGCCAGTGATGGCCCAGCTCCGGCCGGGGGAACGCGCACCGGGCGCGCGGGCGCCCGCAGCGCCGGCATTCAGCTCGATGCGCCGCCGACAGCATCGGCGAGGAGGCCCACCATCCCGAGGGCCGCGATGGGCAAGACGCCCGCGAGCCACGCGAACGCCCAAGGACGCGCCCAGCTGATGCGCGTTGCCGCAGCCCCCACCGACACCATGGCCATCCACCCTGCGCACTGCCAGACCCACCCGAGATGGTCATTCGCAAGTGCCGCGGCACTGAGCAAGCCCGCGCACACCACGATCAGCGCAAGGAGGACCCTGGTGGCAGCCTCGGTGAGCGAGGCCGGGATGGGAGCACTCTGCGCCTCCAGTGGGTCGCGCTTGCCGCACTGGGCGTCCAAGGCGCGCCAGGCGGCATCCACCTGATCGTTCGACAGAACACCTGCGCCCAAGGTTTCCAGCCACTGAGCCGCCTTGGGCCCCGCCACGATGGTCACGCCGTCGTGATCGGCGAACGGAGGCAGGTCCCTGGACCCCTCGCCCCAAAGGAACACCGCCGCACGGACCTCCCCGACATCCAGCCGCTTCAGGTCCTGCCAATGGGTCAGGGATCTCGCGTCGCTGCGCGCCTTGCCGGCTGCGTCGCGGATACGGCCGTCCATCGGCTCGACCAGCCACGGGCGGGCGGACCACTTCGTCTCGACGGTGACCACGCCCCCGGGACCGACCACGACGTGGTCGATGTCGTCGTGCTTCAACAGCACGTGGTTGACGAGGCGCCATCCGCGCTTGCGAAGTCTGCGCAACTCCCGGGCGGTCCACTGTTCACCGATCTCTCCCATCATCGTGGGCGCGGTCCCGGTGGCCTGCACGATCCACAGCCAGATCGCGCCGACCGAGCCGACGAGCCCAGCACCGACGAGGAATCCGCGAGCGAAGCCGCCGGGCAGGAAGAACGACGTGATCCCGAGGATCGCGGCGGTTACCGCGAGCATCCCGCACAGGCCCAGCCAGTGGCGGCGCATGAAGGCGTACTGGGTGCGCCGCGCCTGCCCGCGGGGGTATGACCCGGCTCTCTGGTCGCTGGCCAGTCTGCGGCGCCGCAGCAGGGTCTGAACCGACCGCCCCCAGCCCCGACTCATGGCGGCAGCCTTGCAGACGCAGGGCTGACGAGGCTCTTCGATCCCTGAGAGCGGCGATTCCCATGGCGCGCCTGCGGCGCCTGCGGCGCCCCGGCCCTCGCTCAGGTGAGTGCCGCGCGAGCGAACCTGCGCCTGACGTCGGCCTGCACCACTCCTCGGCACGCCTTCCCCCGGCCGGTACGGAATAGTTGCGCTTCGCGAACAACGCTCGGGAGGGTTTCGTATGACGGATTGGGCATCGTCGAGATCGTTGATCACCGGCGCAGGCAAGGGGATGGGCCGCCTCATGTGCCAACGGGTGCTGAGCGCCGGCGGAGATGTGGTGGCCTGGGACATCGATGAGGCATCGCTGACCGCACTGGCTGGTGAGATGGCCTCGGCCCCCGGGACACTGCGGATCGCGGCGGTCAACGTGATGGACCGCGAGCAGGTCCAGGAGGCCGCCCGATCCACCGGCCCGGTCGACATCCTGGTGAACAATGCGGGCATCGTCACCGGACAGTACTTCCTCGAGGAGTCCCCGGAGAATGTCGAGCGGGTCATGGGGGTGAACGCCATGTCGCTGTTCTGGACGACTCGGGCCTTCCTCCCGGAGATGATCGCCCGCAACAGCGGACACATCGTCACCGTGGCCTCAGCCGCGGGTCTGGTGCCGCTGCGCCGCGGGGTGTCCTACTCGGCGAGCAAGCACGCGGCCGTCGGGTTCCACGACAGCCTGCGCCAGGAGCTGCGCCGGGATGCGCCCAACATCGGCACCACTCTGGTGACGCCGTTCTACGTCAACACCGGGATGTTCGAAGGCGCCCGCGGCAGGTTCCAATTCCTGATGCCCGTTGTCGAGCCCGACCTGGCCGTGACTCGGATCATGCGGGCCGTCAGCCGGAACCGGCACCGGGTCATCATGCCGCGCACCGCTGCCGCCGCCTACCTGCTGCGCGCCGCACCGACGCGAGTGGGCGACTTCGCCATGGACCAGTTGGGCATCACCGATTCCATGGAGGGTTTCAGCGGCCCGGGCGTTCACGCGGTCGAGCAGCTCGACTGAGCACGCTGCTGCCGGTGCGACACTGCGGAGGCCCGACGCGATGACCGAGCCAGTGGCGCGCATCGAGCAGACAAGCCGCCCTTCGACGGGATGGCCCCGGTGGCAGGAGGCTCGGCGGTCGGTGCGTGCGCAGGTATCGGCACGGCGCGGGGCGCCCGGGGAGGCCTGTCGTTGATCGCGCCGAATTCCTGGTGCGGCGCGGCCGCCGACAGCGTGTCGTCCGGGAATTCGCTGCGATCAATCGACGCGGAGCGGGCGGAACGTCGGGCACCGGCGCGGCAGGAGACCGGCAAGGTCGATCATCCCCGGCGTCACACCCCGACCGATCTCGATCCGGCGGGCTGGATGTGCAGCTACCTCTCGGGCACCGTGCTGATCGGGCTGCTGGCGAACAGCCTCTTCGGCTGGCAGTGGGCCGATTCCATCGCCGCGCTGGTCGTGGCCGGCCTGGCGATCCGCGAGGGGGTCGAGGCCTGGCGCGGCGACGTCGAGTCACCGGTGCTCGTCCTGCGTGAGCGCGCAGCGGAAGGCGACGACGACCCGCCGGCGGTCCGGTTCGGGTGTGCGCAACCGCCGGCGGAGCGGCAGACGCGGCAGCGCCGGTGGCAGGCGTTCGAGGAGGACTACGCCCTGCAGGTCGAGCGCACCGACACCCGGCTGGTCATCCACTGCGCGAACGTCGGGGACTCGCTCGCGCGACTGCGGACCCTGGTGGACAGCGAACGGGAGTGCTGCGCGTTCGCGCAGTGGGATATCGACACCGAGCAGCAGGATCTGCGGCTGATCGTCGCCACCGCGCCAGGGCGAGTCGCCGGGCTGAACGTCGGATGACTCAAGGCCGGTACACGGGCCGCGCGATCGACCTGGTCGTGCATTTGGCCACGCCTGGTGAATCGCTGCTAGGCGGAGATCTGCCTGGTCGTCCCACAGCCGCCCTGTTGGGGTCTCCAGTTGTGGCAGCCGCGGAATCGGCCGTTGCGCCCGTTCTTCAGCACGAGGAACCCGGTCCACCTCGGCAGCTGCATCCTGCGGCAGTCGGGGCAGGCCGGGGCGCGCTGGCCGCAATCCGTGTCGGTGCACCGGAACTGGTCGCCGACGGGAAGGAACGGGGCAGCGTCGCAACCCGGGCAGCGGGCGAACCTGGCCTGGCAGAAGGGGGAGGACGAACAAGCGAAGAAGGCTCCGAACCTGCCTCGCTGCTCGATGATGACCCCTCCAGCGCAGGCGGGACATTGCGTCGGGGTTCGCGCGCCCTCGGTGATGGCCTTGTCGCCGAACGCCAGGACGCGCAACCTCCCCCTCTCCCTCTCGAGGAGCTCCGTCATGAAGGGCGAGGGGTGCGTCCTCGTCCCGATCAGCCAGGTCTGCAGTCTGGCCCGCGTCATGGCGACGTACATCAGGCGACGTTCCTCGCCGTAGGGGAAGCTGTCGGGCTGCGGCAGGACCAGATCCAGGACCGGGTCGTCCTCGGTGGTGCTGGGGAACCCCCTGGCGCCGCCGTTCAGTCCGGTGAGGAAGACGTAATCGGCCTCGCGCCCTTTCGCCTGATGGATCGTGCTGAACTCCCAACGCAGGTTCGGCAGGTTGCGGCGCAGTCGGGCGAGGGCCGCCTGGTCCTCCCGTGTTGCCGTGTACCTGCTCAGGATGAGCGCGGTGCCCTTGGCGGTCGCCAGACCGTCGAATTCGATGAGTCGTTCGACCGTCGCCGCGAGCGGCTCCTTGTCGCCGTAGACCAGGGAGATGGACGAGTTGGTTCCGCCACGGGCGGCGAGCACCGTCTTGTCGGTCTGGGTGTGGTTGCGGATCACGAAGGAGCGGGCGATGTCGGCGGTGCGCTGGTCGAAGCGGAACGTGCGGTCCAGGCTCGTGACGACGTGCGCCCCGAAGCGGGCGCCGAACTGGGTGGTCCACGAGATGTCGGAGCCGGTGAAGGCGTAGATCGACTGCCAGTCGTCTCCGACGCAGAAGATGCTCGGCCGGGGGCCGGCGGTCCGGAGAGCCATGATGAGGCCGGCCCGGGCGGCCGAGAGGTCCTGGAACTCGTCGACCAGGATGTGGGTGAACCGTGGTCGGTATGCGCCCGATCGAGTCGCTTGTGTTGCGTCGGCGAGCATGTCGCTGAAATCGACCTCGCCCTTCGCGCGAAGCTCCTTCTCGTGTGCGGCGCTGACCAGTTCCGCGACCTCGAGGAAGGCGCGGTGCCGGTCGCCGGCGGCCTGCGCGGCCTCGCGCAGGTCCTGTCCGGTTCGCAATGAGGTCTTCGCGGTCGTGACGAAACGGGCCAACAGGCGGATGAAGCTGACGCGGGGATCGAACCGGTCCTCCCACCGGAGGTTGTCGAAGATGGGTGCCAGCGGTCGTGGGGCCAGTTGGACGCCTTCAGCCAGGAGCCGCTGTTCGAGGGCGCCGAGCAGCCCGCCCCGGCTACGGGCGTCAGCCGAGCAGGTCTCGATCAGTCGGGTGCCGTGCTTCGTGTGCAGCGCTCGCTTCCACTCCACGCCGGCGAGGTAGGCCTCTGGATCGATGGATGGCGGGCACGGGTCGTCGCGCTCGCGCATCGCGAAGTGCTCCAGGTAGATGCCGAAGTCGGGGAGGTAGAAGTCCGGCCGGTACTGGCGGTGTTCGAACGTCGCGGTGGGGACCTCGTAGTCGGGCTCGTATTCGTACTCGATCCCGTTCATGAACAGGTAGTTGGCGATCTGCCCCTCCTGCTGGCTGCGGACCAGGTGGCGATGGTCAGCCGTGGCCAGCGCCATGCCCGCCATGCTCGCCCGTTGGACGGCGTGCCGCAGCGTCGCACCGCTGGCCATGGGTGCATCCAGCAGGTCACCGGCATCGCTGTCGCGGTCCCGAGCGTCGGTGGTGAGGTCGCGCTCCAGGAACCGTCGCAGCGACCGTTCTGCCGGGCTGCCGGGTTGTTCGGCGATCGTGCGCAGCGTCTCCAGGACGAAGACCGGCAGGTGGGCGTCCTCCAAGGCCAGGCGGGAGACGGCCGGCTTCGTCCGGCCTGGGTAGCCGACCCGCAGGGACAAGCCGTGGAAGGTGGCCACGGTCACCTCCGAAAGCGCCGGTTGCCGCGAGCGGAGCCGTGCGCTGACCTCGTCCGCCGCCTTCCGGTTGAAGGCGAGGATCAGGATCTGCTCGGGCCGGGCCTGGCCAGAGGCAACGAGGAAGCCGGCCCGCGCCGCGATCACAGAGGTCTTGCCGCTGCCTGCTCCTGCGAGCACGAGGTTGCTGTCCTCGTCGCGGATGCAGGCGATGCGTTGTGCCGGACTCAGCGGCTTGGCCTCGACGGTGTCGAAGAACCGCTCGTAGCGGGCCAGCGCAAACTCGAGGTATGCCGCGTTGGCGCGGGCACGATGCTCCTCGGTCTGCTTGAAGAGGGAGCGGAAGCGATCGAATTCCGCAATGGCTCTGGGTGTGGCGTTGATGGGCGGCGGGGTGAGCAGGCTGGGCCCGAACGATGCCGCGTTCTGACGCCATTGCCGAGCCCAGCTGTGGCGCACCCACCGATGCGACGAACACTGCTGGTCCCATTCCATCAGGAGGCTCCGGCGAGCAGCGATGACGCGCTCGTTGAAGGTCTCCCAGTGCTGCATGAGCTGAGCCAGGGCGGTAGGGCCGTCGGTCTTGCGCAGGCCGTGGAACAGCCGGGCTCCTTCGCTGTGGCCGATCTCCAGCGCCGACCACAGCAGGCCCTTGCGCAGCAGGGGCGGAGCGGTGACCTCGGTGAAGGCGAGCGTATCCGTCGCGCCGTCGGGTTTCCGCCACTGAAGCCCATCGTCGGAGACGGCCAATTCGGTCGGGTGCCAGGCGGCGAAGAACCGGTGCCAGCGGCTTGAACGTATGGTGCTGACGTCGGTGATCATCGTTCGGCTCGAGACGTCGCTCGGCGCGTTCGGCGCCCGATGGGACGGCCCGCGTCCGTTATCGGGAACTCGGGCATGCGGTGGGTATTCGGTGGTCGTTCCCTGGCGATCGATCGAAGTGACAGGCCGATATGAACCGTTGGCGATTGCAGCATCATTCCCCCGTGAGCACCCTTTGCGATTTCGCGGTGCCTTTCGAATTCTAGCGATAGCCAAGAACCCCCCGAGCAGGGCCGAAGGGACTGCGGCGTTGAACGTGTCGAAGTCTCGGGCATCGCTGGTTATCCCCGCTAGCAGCGGGGGGATGGGCGAGATTCGGACGCGTTCCACTCTGCCAGGGACGCTTGCGCAGGCGAAGCCGCCTACCGGTTCGCACGGCTTCCTTTCGCACGGCCGCCCGGCGGCGCGCGGGATTCCGCCGCGATCAACGAAGGGCGACTTCTGCCGGCCGCGGTGGTGGTCCATTTGCGCCAAGGTCGGCTGGGTGTTGGGCTGCTGGTTGCAGGCGCGCCCGGCAGCCCTCGCAGGGTAGGAGCCCTTCGAGGCACGTTCGTGCAGCGTCGAATGCATCAACCATCAGCCGTCTTCGAGTTCGTCTGTTGGAGATGGGCGACGCCGCAATGATGAGTGGTCACCCTGCTCACCCGCCGGCACGGTACCGATCCGGGGCCGGGCTCGCTGCGCAGTGGTGGAGGGTACCCGGGCGGCGCGTCCAGCACATACGCGACATGAAGGCAGCTGGCCTACGGTGTTGCTG
>CAZECO010000008.1:7488-43942 GCA_964510455.1 uncultured Actinomycetes bacterium | reverse complement strand
GGATCCTGCTGACGGTGGCCCACCGCCAGGCGGCCCGACTCATCAGCGACCTGCGCTCCCTGATCGTCCGGCGCTCCGCGGAAGGGGAATCGACCGTGGCCGTCACCGTGGACCCGCAGGTGCTGTAGGGCCCGGGCACGTGGGTGCTTGCTGTCGCCGTCCGGGGCCCTGCAGGGCCTATGTGGCGACGCGAACCGAGGGCTGGGGGCCTCGGCGGGTGAAGCCGGCGACGGGTGGTCGTGCGGGTTGGCGTCGCCTGTTGGTGGACAACAAGGAGGTCGCGCTGCCTTGATCGGCCGACTCCCAAGATTTTGAGGGCACGGGACAGGTAGTCGGGCAGTCAAGGCTACGGCGATGACGGTCACCGGGGGTGGCTACCCAAGACAGTCACGGGTGTCTGGGTATCACTTCAGAAGAATCGCACCCGATTCTTCCGGTGGGATCAGCCTTACCCCGCGCTCCGTGGTGGTGCATTCGCCCCGTTCCTTCGGTGCTGTTGCCTCCACCCGTCCACCAGGTGCGGATCATGCGTGAGGCGTTCCTTCTTGCCCCCAGCATTGCGAGGGCGGACTCCTCTCGATCACGGCTTCGAGGAATGCCGGCGCGACTTGGCGTGGACGAGTCCCAGGCCGCGGACGCCGACAAGCATCCTCTCCGACAGCCTCATCAATGGCCATCACGTCCCATCACTTCGTTGGGCGTGACCAAGATCGAAACAACGGAAGGCCTACTTTCGTTGTAGCGTGCCCTCGTGGACCCAACGAAGTACAACGCGGTGGAGTACGGTCGCCCTGTACGACGGCCGGGCGACCGATGGGCCTTCTGGTACTTCGACCCCGAGCCCATTCCCCGCCAGCTCACCCTCGACCCCGCAACGGTGATGGCTCTGTCTGAGGCCGACGCCGCCGTAGGCCATCTGGAAGGTTTGGGCCATCTGATCACAGAACCTCAACTCCTGATAGGGCCCTACCTCACCAGTGAGGCCCTGGCCAGTTCCCGGATCGAAGGCACCCGGGCATCTCTGGCCGAGGTTCTCGCCGTGGATGCGCACGCAGGGACGACCGGGGGAGCAACGGTCGATGTCGCCGAGGTGCAGGCATACGTCCGGGCCACCTACCACGGCCTCGACCTGATCAAGACCCTGCCCCTGACGCAGCGACTGATCCTCGAGGTTCATGACGAACTCATGACCGGGGTGCGCGGACAGGAGCGGACACCCGGCGAGTTCCGCCGCAGTCCGGTCTGGGTCGGATCCCCGACCGACAGCCCGGACACGGCAGTCTTCGTCCCTCCCCTGCCGGAACGCCTCGGGGATCTCCTGGACGACTGGGAGCGGTTCGTCAACGACCCAGTCCCACTGCCCACTCTCGTCCGGGCCGCAATGATGCACTACCAATTCGAGACATTGCACCCCTTCCTGGATGGGAACGGGCGGATCGGCCGACTCCTGATCGGCCTCTTTCTGCACATCCAGGGCCGGCTGACCACCCCGCTGCTGTACCTCTCGGGTTACCTCGAGTCCCACCGGCAGGAGTACTACGACAGGCTTCAGGGAGTCCGCGAACGCGGCGAGATGCAGGAATGGATTCAGTTCTTCTGCACAGCCGTCACCCGGCAGGCCCGAGACGGCGTGGATCGTGCCGGCCGACTGGTACAGGTGCGGGAGCGGTACACGAACCAGGGTGCCCGCCTGCGCTCGCGCGCCGCCGAGCTCGTGCCGCTGCTGTTAACCAACCCGTTCATCACGACGCGACGGGTCGAGGAGGCGCTCGATGTCGGGAACCAGGGGGCCCGCAAACTGCTCGGCCAGGCCGAACAGCTGGGCTGGATCCAGCAGGCTGGCAAGGTCGGAAGAGCGGGGCGCATCGTCTGGGTCGCCCGCGAAGTACTCCACATCATGGAGGCGCCGCCGGTGTATCAGAATCTCGGCCGGGGCTCCGCACAGTCGGTGACGGGTGGGTGGCCCGGCGTTGTCACGGACTCGTGACTGCACCTTGCGAGGGGCACCTTACCGTTGACGAATGGGGGCGCCAGCGCTCCACACGAGACGAGGCAGAAAGACGCCTCTGAGGAGGCGCGGCATCCCTCCCGCCGCTGGTGGCGAGCGGCACAGGGGCGCCATGCTCCGGCGCAACCCCAACGATCCTGGATACCCTGGCACCGGCGCACCGGGCGTCGCTGCAGGAGGTTTCCGTGGCCAGCGCACCATCCCACCATCCGGCAAACGCCACAGGGGCGAACGGCGGTACGACGTGAGACTGCTGTTCGCCGGGACCCCCGCGGCCGCCGTCCCGTCGCTGCGCCGGCTGCTCGACGGCCCGCACGAGGTGGTGGCGGTCCTGACCCGTCCCGACGCCGCATCCGGCCGGGGCCGCCAGGCCGCCCCGAGCCCTGTGGCGGTAGTCGCCGACGAGGCCGGCGTCGAAGTGCTGAAGTACGCGCGGCCCCGCGACCCGAACTTCCAGGCGCGCCTGGAGCAGTTGGCGCCCGATGTCTGCCCGATCGTCGCCTACGGAGGGCTCATCCCCCCCGCGGCTCTGGCCGTTCCGGCGCACGGCTGGGTCAATCTGCACTTCTCCCTGCTGCCCGCCTGGCGCGGCGCCGCCCCGGTGCAGCACGCCATCTGGCACGGCGACGACGTCACCGGAGCCAGCACGTTCCTGCTAGAGGAGGGCCTGGACACCGGACCGGTCCTGGGGACGGTCGCCGAGGCCATCGGCCCGCACGACACCTCCGGCGACCTGCTGCAGCGCCTGTCGATCGTCGGTGCGGAACTGCTCGCCCAGACGCTGGACGGCATTGCGGCGGGCCGTCTGGTCGGAGTCCCGCAGCCGGCCGACGGCATCACCTTCGCACCGAAGATCGAGGTGGACGACGCCCGCGTCGACTTCGCGCAGCCCGCAGTGCGCATCGACCGCCAGATCCGCGCCTGCACGCCGGCCCCGGGCGCCTGGACGACCTTCCGGGACGCCCGTGTGAAACTGCTTCCCGCACTGCCCGATCCCGAGGCGGCCGCACCGGCCCCGGGCGAGCTGCGCGCCACCAAGCGCGAGGTCTGGGTGGGTTCGGCGACGACCGCGCTGCGCCTGGGCACGGTGCAGCCGCAGGGCAAGAAGCCGATGGCTGCGGCCGATTGGGCGCGCGGGGTCCGGCTGGAGCCCGGCGAGCGCTTCGTATGAGCTCCGAGCGCCGCAGGCCTGCCGCGGACCTGCCCCGCAGGACGGCCTACGAGGTCCTCGAGGCTGTCGGCGTGCACGACGCCTACGCCAATCTGGCGCTGCCCAAATTGTTGGCGCAGCACGGGCTGAGCGGCCGCGACGCCGCGTTCGCCACCGAGATGGCCTTCGGGACGCTGCGGATGCGCGGCCTGCTCGACGAGGTCATCGCGTCGGCGGCCGGCCGCGACGTCGCCCGCATCGATCCACCGGTCCGCGACGTGCTGCGGCTGGGCGCGTATCAGGCGCTGTTCATGCGGGTGCCGCCGCACGCCGCGGTGGCGACCAGCGTCGCGATGGCGCACGCGGTGGCTCCCAAGGCCGCGGGCTTCGTCAACGCCGTACTGCGCAAGGTGGCGCAGCAGGACAAGGACGCCTGGATCTCCGCGGTGGCGCCCGATCCGGCCGCCGATCGGCTCGGGTACCTGTCGGTCGCGCTGTCCCATCCGCGGTGGATCGCCGGTGCGCTGGAGCAGGCCATGAGCGATCCGTCGCGGCTGGCGGACCTGCTGGCGGTGAACAACACCCCGGCGCCCGTCACGCTGGCGGTCCGGCCCGGGCTGGCCGACCCGGACGAGGTCCGCGAACGCATCGGAGGCGCGCGGGGCCGGTGGTCGCCGTACGCCGTCCACCTGGCCGACGGGGATCCGGGCGCGCTGGACGTGGTCCGGTCCGGCCGCGCCGGCGTGCAGGACGAGGGCAGCCAGCTGGTCGTGCAGGCCATGGTCGCGGCGCCCGTGGAGGGTCGCGACGACCGCTGGCTGGACATGTGCGCGGGACCGGGCGGCAAGGCGGCGCTGCTGGCTGCCATCGGCGCCCAGCGCGGCGCCCGGCTGACGGCGCTGGAGCTGCACGAGCACCGGGTGCGGCTCGTCCGCTCGGCGCTGCGCGCAGTCCCCGGCGACCCGGTCGTCGAGCAGGCCGACGCGACGCGCGAAGGCTGGCTGCCGGAATCCATGGACCGGGTGCTGGTCGATGCCCCCTGCACCGGTCTCGGTGTGCTGCGGCGCCGGCCCGAGGCCCGATGGCGCCGCACCCCGGCCGACATCGCGGCACTGACCGGGCTGCAGCGGAACCTGCTCGGCGCGGCGCTGGCCGCGGTCCGCCCCGGCGGGGTGGTGCTGTACGCGACCTGCTCGCCGCACATCGCCGAGACCGGGCTGGTGGTGGCGGATGTGCTGCGCAAGCATCCCGATGCGGCACTGGAGCCGGCCGCCGATCTGCTCCCGCACGTGGCCGATGCCGCCGACGGGCAGTTCGTCCGACTGTGGCCGCACATCCACGACACCGACGGCATGTTCCTGGCGCTGCTGCGGCGGCGCTGAGCGCACCCGTACCCTTCGGTTGTGCATGTGCAGATCGCGCCCAGCATCCTGTCCGCCGACTTCGCCCATCTCGCCGCGGACTGCGAACGGGTCGCCGGGGCGGCCGATTGGCTGCACGTCGACGTCATGGACAACCATTTCGTCCCGAACCTGACGATCGGCCTGCCCGTGGTGGAGTCCCTGGCCAGGGCGGTGTCCACCCCGATGGACTGCCACCTGATGATCGCCGATCCCGACCGGTGGGCCCCCGCCTACGCCGAAGCGGGCGCCGGCTCGGTGACCTTCCATGTGGAAGCCGCCAACGCGCCCATCCGCCTGGCGCGCACGATCCGGGCGGCCGGCGCGCGGGCAGGCCTGGCCCTCAATCCGGCCACCCCGGTGGAGCCCTACGCCGACCTGTTCGCAGAGATCGACATGCTGCTGCTGATGACGGTGGAACCCGGGTTCGGCGGCCAGCCGTTCCTCGACGTCGTCCTGGCCAAGATCCGCCGAGCCCGGCAATTGCTGCGCGACGCCGGCTCGCAGGTGTGGCTGCAGGTCGATGGCGGCGTCTCGGCCGCCACGATCGAGCGCTGCGCCGAAGCGGGGGCGGACGTCTTCGTGGCCGGCAGCGCGGTGTACGGCGCACAGGACCCGGCCGCCATGGTGCAGCGGCTTCGGGAGCTGGCGGCGGCGGCCGCACCGACCGGGTAGAGGCTTCGCCGCGACTGTCGGGGCAGCGGCAGCGTGGGACACTGATCGGATGGACGAACGCACCGCCATGCAGCGCGCGGCCGTCCTCGCCGCCCGTGCCGAACGCACCTCGCCCAACCCGAAAGTGGGCTGCGTCATCCTCGACGCCGACGGCGATGCCGTGGGGGAGGGCTACCACCGGGGCGCCGGCCTGCCGCATGCCGAGGTCGAGGCGCTGGCTGCCGCGGGCGCCCGGGCCAAGGGTGCGACGGCCGTGGTCACCCTGGAGCCGTGCAACCACTTCGGGCGCACCGGCCCGTGCACGCAGGCGCTGATCGACGCCGGGATCGCGCGCGTCGTGGTGGGCCGCCGCGACCCCAACGCCCATGCTGCCGGCGGCATCGAGGCGCTGCGCTCGGCCGGGGTCGGCGTCGCCCTCGCCGAACCGGACCCGGGCCTCGCGGCGCTGAACCGCTACTGGGAGACCGCCGTCGCCAACGGGCGCCCGGCGGTGGTGTGGAAGACCGCGGCCACGCTCGACGGGAGGGTCGCCGCCGCCGACGGCACCAGCCGCTGGATCACCGGGCCCCAGGCGCGCGGGGAGGTGCACCGGCTGCGGGCGGAGGTCGACGCCGTCATGGTCGGCACCGGCACCGCGCTAGCGGACGACCCCCAGCTCACCGTCCGCACCCGCCCGGTCGGACAGCAGCCGCTGCGGGTCGTCGTCGGCGCCCGCGACCTGCCCCCCGGCGCCCGACTCCACGACGACGCGGCGCCCACCCTGCACCTGCGCGACCGGGAGCCTCAACGGATCCTGCATCGGCTGTGGGAGGCGGGGATCCGCTCCGTGCTGCTGGAGGGCGGGCCGACCCTGGCGACCGCGTTCCTGCGCGCCGACCTGGTCGACTTCGCGGTGTGGTTCGCCGCCCCGAAGCTGTTGGGCGCGGGCGCTGCGGCCGTCCACGACCTGGGGATCGCGACCCTGGCCGACGCCCGCACGTTCGCGCTGCACGATGCGCGGATCACCGGCGACGACGTCCGCATCGACCTGGCAAGGAGGCGCTGAGCATGTTCACCGGCATCGTCGAAGAGCTTGGCGAGGTGGCCGGCCTGGCCTGGCCCGCACCGGATGCGGCGACCCTGACCATCCGCGGCCCCCTGGTGACGTCCGACGCCGAGCCCGGGGACTCCATCGCGGTGAACGGCGTCTGCCTGACCGTGGTGGACACCGCCGACGGCACGTTCAGCGCCGACGTGATGGCCGAGACGCTGAACCTGACGGCGCTGCAGCGGCTGAAGGCCGGCGACCCGGTGAACCTCGAACGGGCCGTCACGCCGGCCACCCGGCTGGGCGGCCACATCGTCTCCGGCCATGTCGACGGGGTCGGCGCCGTCATCGACCGCGTTCCGGGTTCGCGGTGGCAGATCGTGCGGTTTCGACTCCCGAACCCGTTGCGGCGATACTTGGTGCCGAAGGGCTCGATCACGGTCGACGGCGTGTCGCTCACGGTGGTGGAGCTCGGCGAAGACGACGAGGGCCACTGGTTCACGGTGTCGCTGATCCCCACGACGATGCGCGACACGACGCTCGGACAGCGCGCCGTGGGGGACCCGGTGAACCTCGAAGTGGACATGACGGCGAAGTACGTCGAGTCCATCCTGACTTGGAGGTAGCGGTGATCCCCGCTGATGAGGTGCGCAAGGGCGACGACCCGTCGTCCCGCAAGCGCCGGCCGCGGCCCGTCCCGGCGGCGGTCGCCGTCGCAGCGGACCCGGTGCGCCTCGATCCGGTGGCCGGCGCGATCGCGGCGATCGCCCGGGGGGAGTGCGTGGTCGTCGTCGACGACGAGGACCGCGAGAACGAGGGCGACCTGATCTTCGCGGCGGCCAAGGCGACACCGTCGCTGGTGGCGTTCCTGATCCGCTACACCTCGGGCGTGGTGTGCGTGCCGCTGCCCGGGCCCGAGCTCGACCGGCTCGATCTGCCCCCGATGACGATGGTGAACCAGGACCGCAAGGGGACCGCCTACACCGTGTCGGTGGACGCCCGCGACGGCGTCAGCACGGGGATCTCGGCGGCGGACCGCGCGCACACCATCAGGGTCCTGGCCGACTCGGCGACCGAGCCGTTCGACCTGTCCCGCCCCGGCCACGTGTTCCCGCTGCGGGCGGTGCCCGGCGGAGTCCTGCGCCGGGCCGGGCACACAGAGGCCGCCGTCGACCTCTCCCGTCTCGCCGGGCTGTCGCCGGCCGGTGCCATCGCGGAGCTGGTCAACGACGACGGCTCGATGATGCGCGCCCCGCAGTGCCGGCAGTTCGCCGACGAGCACGGCCTGACGATGATCTCCATCGCCGACCTGATCGCCTACATCCGGCGCACCGAGCGGCAGATCGAGCGCGCCGCCGAGACGATCCTGCCCACCGAGTTCGGGCAGTTCCGCGCGATCGGCTACCGGTCCCTGATCGACGGGGCCGAGCACCTTGCGCTGGTCCGCGGGGACGTGTCCGACGGCCGCCCGGTCCTGGTACGCGTGCACAGCGAGTGCCTCACCGGGGACACGTTCGGATCGCTGCGCTGCGACTGCGGCCCCCAGCTGCACGAGGCGCTGCGGCTGGTGGCGGCCGCGGACCACGGGGTGGTGCTGTACCTGCGCGGCCATGAGGGCAGGGGCATCGGCCTGGTCCACAAGCTGCGCGCCTACAGCCTGCAGGACAGCGGCCGCGACACCGTCGACGCCAATCTCGACCTCGGCCTGCCCGCGGATGCCCGCGAGTACGGCACCGGCGCCCAGATCCTGGCCGACCTCGGCATCCGCGACATGCGGCTGTTGACGAACAACCCCGCCAAGCGTGCGGGCCTGGAGGGCTACGGGCTGCGCCTGGTGGAGCGGGTGCCGCTGGAGACGGGGATCAACGCGCACAACCTGGCCTACCTGCAGACCAAGCGGGCCCGGATGGGGCACGAGCTGAGCGACGCGGCGGTGGCGCGCCCGGTCGAGGAGACCCCGCGAAGCGGCGTGCACCCGCCGGTGGACGGGCTGGGCTGAGGCGATGAGCGGAACAGGAAGCCCGGCTTTGGACGTGCGCGCCGACGGCGCGCGGGTGGCGGTCGTCGCCGGCAGCTGGCACGCCGAGATCACCGACGCCCTCGTCGCCTCCAGCGTGCGCGCCATCGAGGACGCCGGTGCGTCGGCAGAGGTGTACCGGGTGCCGGGCACGTTCGAACTCGCCCTGGCCGCACAGGCGGCAGCCGCAGCGGGCTTCGACGCGGTGGTCGCGCTCGGCGTGGTCGTCCGGGGCGGCACCCCGCACTTCGAGTACGTCTGCCAGGCCGCGACGGAGGGGCTCAACCGGGTCGCCCTCGACAGCGGAGTGCCGGTGGGCTTCGGCGTGCTGACCTGCGACACCGAGCAGCAGGCCTACGACCGCTCCGGCCTGCCGGGCTCGCAGGAGGACAAGGGCGCCGAGGCGGCCACCGCGGCGCTGCAGATGATCGGGGTCCTTGACCGGATCCGGTCGGGGAGGGCGGACCGGTGAAGACGTTCGAGGAGCTCCTCGTCGAGCTGCAGCAGCGCAAGGAGCAGCGCCCGGCCGGTTCCCGCACGGTGGAGCTGCTCGACGCCGGTGTGCACGGCATCGGCAAGAAGCTGCTCGAGGAGGCCGGGGAATCCTGGATGGCCGCAGAGCACGAGGGGCCGCAGCGAACGGCGGAGGAGCTGTCCCAGCTGCTGTACCACGTGGGCGTGCTGATGGTGGCCTGCGGTCTGACGCTCGACGACGTGTACCGGCACTTGTGAGGAGGGCATCCATGTTGCGTGTCGCTGTGCCGAACAAGGGGCAGTTGTCCGAGCCGGCCAAGGAGATGCTGTGGGAGGCGGGCTATCTGCGCAGCCACAGCCCGCGCGACCTGGTGGTCAGCGATCCGGAGAACGATGTCGAGTTCTTCTTCCTGCGGCCGAAGGACGTCGCCGTCTACGTCGGTTCCGGGACGCTGGACATCGGCATCACCGGCCGCGACATGCTGCACGATTCGGGGGCGACCGCGCGCGAGGTCATGCCGCTGGGGTTCGCGCGTGCGACCTACCGGCTGGCCGCACCCGCCGGCCGCTACGCCGACATCGAGGAGCTGGCAGGGGAGCGGATCGCGACGTCCTACCCGCGGCTGCTGACCGACTTCCTGGCCCGGGCGGGGATCGATGCGGTCGTGGTGCGGCTCGACGGCGCGGTGGAGAACGCCGTCCGGCTCGGGGTGGCCGACGCGGTCGCCGATGTGGTCGACACCGGCACGACGCTGCGGCAGGCGGGCCTGCGCCTGCTCGGCGAGCCGATCGTGATCAGCGAGGCGATCGCGGTCCGGCCGGCCGCCGCCGAACCGGACCCGGCGGTCGATGTGTTCCTGCGGCGCCTGCAGGGGGTGATGACGGCGCGCAGCTACGTGCTGGTGGACTACGACATCCCCAACGAACTGGTCGAAGCCGCCTGCGAGCTGACACCCGGGCTGGAATCCCCGACGGTGGCCGCGCTGCACGAGACCGGCTGGTCGGCGGTGCGAGCCGTCGTCCCGAAGGCCGACGTGCACCGGATCATGGACGACCTCGCCGACCTCGGCGGACGCGGCATCCTCGTGACGTCGATCCTGGCGTGCCGGGTATGAGCGCGGAGAAGGCCGTGGCCTACGAAGCACCGGCTGCCCGGACCGCGGGGCGGGCCGCCAAGCCTGCAGCACCGAAGCCCGTCGCTGCTGCGGGGGGAGCCGCCTCGAGGGTGGCGGCGCCGGGCGGAGCGAGGGCGACCAAGGCGACCGCGACGCAGGTGTCGGGGGCGACGCCGAGCGCATCGAAGGCCACGACGACGCGAGTGGAGGGGACGAAGCCCCCCGCGAGGAGGGCGACGGCGACGAAGGCGACGGCCACGAAGGCGACGGCCACGAAACCCCCCGCGAGGAGGGCGACCGCGACGAAGGCCCCCGCCACGAAGGCGACGGCGACGAAGGCGACGGCCACGAAGGCGACGGCCACGAAGCCCCCTGCGAGGAAGGCGACGGCGACCAAGGCCCCCGCGACGAAGGCGACGGCCACGACGGCAACCGCATCGAAGGTCCCCGCACCCCAGGGGGCGTCCGCCACGGGCAAGCCGGCACCGAGAAAGGCGTCCGCCGCCTCGAAGGCTCGCACGACCGCGACCGGCACGAGCAGTGGCGCCGGAGGATCCTCGCCGGCAGCACCCCCCGCGGCGCGCCGTACCGCATCCGAGCGAGCGGCTCATGCCAGCGGTCGCGGACGTGTCCGGACGGACACGGAACCGACCGCATCCGCCGCGGACGCTCCGGAAATCGGAGAACCGTGGCTCGGCCTGGCGTTCCGCCTCGGTGTCGGCTCGGCCGGGCTGGTGGCGGGCGGCGGCGGCAGCCTGCTCGGCGGCGCCTTGGGCGTCGCGGTGCCTGGCCAGCAGATCCCGATCGACCCGGTCATCGACTTCGCCGTGGGGCTGGGCGACATCGTGCTGCGGGGGCTGCAGCGCGCGATCGCTGGCAGCGGGAAGTCCGTGGCCCCGTTGACGCGTGCCGGCCGGCGCCCCCTGCTCAGGTCCGCGCAGTTGCTGGCGAGGCGCATCGCGCCCTTGCTGGTTCCTGTCCAGCAGCGGGGCCGCGCGCTGCGGGCACAGGCGGAACAGGACGTGCTCGTCCTGGCCGATGCGCTGCTCCCGGTGGTCACCGACATGATCCTGGAGCGGATCGACGTGGCGGCCGTGATCGACAAGATCGACCTGGATGAGGTCATCCGGGTGTCCGCCGGCAAGGTCGACGTCCACGCGCTGTTCGATGAGGTCGAGGTCGAAGCGGCGATCGAGATGACCATGCAGCGCGTGGATCTCACCGACATCGCCCTGCAGTACATGGATATGCGACGCGTCCTCGATGCCGCGATGGCCGAAGTCGACGTCGCCGCGGTCGTCCGTCGGCAGCTGGAGGGGGTCGATCTCGCCGATCTGATCCGGTCGACGCCGACATCCATCGCCGGTGGCGCGCTTCGTCAGACTTCCCGATTGGTCAGGCGTGGCTGAGGATCAGCCCACCGACCTGCGGACCGACGGTCCGAGCCCGGGGACCGCGATCACGGCCGTCAGCACCAGCCCCGCGGCAAGGAACCACCCGGTCGCGTAACCCCCGGTGGTGTCGCGGAGGAATCCGAGCAGCATCGGGAACGGCGAGGCCACCACGAACGCCACCAGGAACGTCAGCGCGGACAGGCCCTTGCTGGCGTGTGCGTCGCGGGCGACATCCGCCAGCAGGAATAGGCTCAGCGAGAAGGCCGCGCCCAGTCCGGCGCCCGCGAGGAACGGGACCGCGACCGCAAGCAGAGCGGCGGGACCGGAGTACCCCGAGATATCGGTTGCGCTGATCAGTGCCATCCCCAAGAGGCTGAGGGCAGCGGTTGCGACGCTGGTCGTGAGCAGCACGCGTCGATCCCGCAGCCGTTGCGCGAGGGCGGGTGCGGTGAAAGCCCCGAGCATGTTCCCGACCATGAGGGTGGACAGCGCCAGGCCCGCCGAGCCGGGGCTCCAGCCGGAGGCCTCGAAGGTCGGGGCGATCCACGCCAGGCAGCAGAAGAACCCGACCGTGCACAGGGTGGTGTACGCGACGACGTACCAGGCCGTCCGCGAGCCCACCGGCATCCGCACGCGGGGAAGCGCGGCCCCACGGATCGGGGCTGCCGCCATCGGCAGCCATACAAGTCCCGCCACGATCGCCGGCAGGGCCCAGAAGGCCAGGGATCCGCGCCATCCCAGGGCATCCGCCAACGGAACCGCCAATGCCGAGGCCAGCGTCGCACCCAGGGCCAGCGCCAGGGTCGTCACAGCGGTCATGGGACCGATCGCCCCGCTGAACCGGGAGGACAGCACGCCGGGAAGCAGGGTTCCGATCGTGGTGATCCCCGCCCCGATCAGGACCCCGCCGATGATCAGCGTCGCAACGGGCGGGTCCGCCAGCCGCAGCAGGGAACCGGCCGCAATCGCAGCGAGCCCCAGCACCAGCGCCCGCTCCACCCCGGTGCGCGAGGCCATCCGGGGCGCGACCGGTGCGAACAGGCCCATCATCACCGTCGGGATCGAGGTCAGCAGGCCGGCGGCGGTGGAACTGATGCCGGTTTCGGCCTCGATCTGTGACAGCAGCGGCGGCAGGCCCGACAACGGGGAGCGCTGGTTGGAAGCGACCAGGAACAGCGCCAGGACCACGGCGATGGGCGTCAAGGACCCGGTCTCCCGCTGATCCGCTCGCGGCATGGTCCCATCGTGCCGTCCGGCAGCGGCGGGCGCCGGATCTGGCGCGCATTCGGGGTCGCGGATCGGGTCGCGGCGTGGTCGGCGCCAGCTGTCGGTTCGCCGGCGGACCGGCTGGGTTCGCGCCAGACGTGGCCAATCCTGTCGGGAATCGTGTCCCTGTCCCGCCGCGCGCCGCCGGGGGGCGTTGTCGTTGATCGCGCTGCGGGCGGCGTGTCGTCCGGGATTCCGCGGCGATCGACGCGGGGCGAGGGGCGTGGCACCCAACCCCCGCCGCCCCGCCCGAAGCCCATCAGGACCACCAGCGAGCGCAGCGACCCGAGCACATACAGCCCCTCAAGCGGCGCGCCCGACGTCCTCCCGCAGGCGCTCGATCATCTGGGCTCCGAGCAGCGCGACAGCCCCGTCGCCGGGCGCGCGGAGGACTCCTCGCAGCAGGTGGGTCGCGGTGATCTCGCGAGACTTGTCGGCGAGCGCTTCGCGAAGACCGAGTTCGAGGCACTTCTTCGCGTCCGGCGTGAAGGGACGGTGCTCGCCGAGCAGACGTCCGCGCAGACCGCGGGCGCGCTGGGATTCGCCGGCGCTCGCCCACGTTCCGGGTCCGAAGGATTGGTCGACCTGTGCCGCCAGACCGTCCAGATCGACCCCGATGTCGCGCAGCGCGGCTGCGTCGCGCCCGTCGGGCTCGATGTCCGCCAACTGCCCGATCAACGAGTCGGCGGTGATTCCGGCGGCCGTCAGGACGCGCTCGCCGCGGGCGGCCAGGCCGATGATCAGGTGCTCCACGGCCACCTGGGGGCTGCGCCGCTCCTGGGCCACCTCCACGGCAGCCTTGACCGCGTCGCGGGCCTCTGCGGTGAATCGTTCGAACATGTCACTCCTCTCGATGGCGGTGCTTCTGGTGCACGGCCTGTTTGGACACTCCGAGGACGGAGGCGATCTGTGCCCAGCTCCATCCCTGCTTGCGGGCGTTCACAACCTGGACGGCTTCCATCCGGTCGGCGAGCCGGTGCAGGGCCGCGACGGCGCGTAGGCCGGTCTCGGGGTCGGTGCTGGCGAGCGCGTTCTCATCCATGCGTCAAGATTAGTTGACGCCTGCGGACGCCGTCAAGAGAAGTTGACCCGCGGGTCTGACTATTCTTCTCCCTCGTGACAGCATCGGCCGCCGAAGTCATCGAATCGCTGACCGATGCCGGGAGTTGGCGCACCTGGGACGAACGGATCGACCCCTCCGATCACGGCGACGCCTACTCCGCACAGCGCCGCCGGGCCGCCGAGAAGTCCGGCGCCGACGAGTCGGTCGTCACGGGCGGGGCCGCCATCCTCGGGGTGCCGGTCGCGCTGGTGGTCGGCGAGTTCGGCTACCTGGCGGGTTCTATCGGGCACGACGCGGCGAACCGGATCATCGACGCCTACGAGCGGGCGACAAAGCAGCGCCTGCCGCTCATCGCAGCTCCCGCATCGGGCGGCACCCGCATGCAGGAAGGGACGCCGGCGTTCCTTCGGATGGCGGGGATCGCGGCGGCTGCCGCCGACCACCGAGCGGCCGGACTGCCGAGCCTCGCCCTGCTCCGGGGGCCCACCACGGGCGGGGTGCTGGCGACCTGGGGATCGCTGGGACACGTCACCTTCGCGGAGCCCGGGGCGCTCGTCGGGTTCCTCGGACCCCGCGTCTACCAGGAGATGACCGGAGCAGCGTTCCCCTCCGGCGTCCAGACCGCGGAGAACCTTTACCGGCGGGGCGTCATCGACGGCGTGGCGGACCTCGGCGCATGGCGCGAGGTCGCCGGCCGCTTCCTGGCGGTCACAGCCCGGCACGAGGAGGCCAAGCCCGAGCCGGCGCTCGACCGATACCGGGCTCCGACCCCGCCCCACCCGGATCCCGACGCATGGCGGCACGTGCAGGAGACCCGGCGAGCCGACCGCCCGGGGATGGCGGAGTGGCTCAGCCGATGCGCCACCGATGTGCTGCCGCTGCCCGGAACCGGGGCCGGCGAGCGCGCCACGGGGGCCATCGTGGCCCTCGCGAAGGTGTCCGGCCATGGCGCGGTGATCGTCGGCCAGGACCGCGCAGCCCAGGACCGGGGGGAACTGATCGGGCCGTGGACGCTGCGCGCCGCCCAGCGTGGGATGGGGCTGGCCGCCGAACTCGGCCTGCCGCTGGTGACCGTCATCGACACCCCGGGCGCGCAGTTGACGGTCGCGGCGGAGGAGGGGGCGATCGCCGGCGAGATCGCACGATGCCTTGCGGCCCTCGCCCGCCTACCGGTGCCGACGGTCTCGGTGCTGCTGGGCCAGGGGACCGGGGGCGGTGCCATTGCGCTGCTGCCCTGCGATGCGGTGGTCGCGGCGGAGAACGCCTGGGTGACCCCGCTGCCGCTGGAAGGCGCCGCAGCGATCGTGCACCGGGACGCCGCGCGTGCGCCGCAGATGGCGGCGGTCCAGCGGATCACCGCCGCAGCGCTGCAGGAGGTCGGCGCCGTCGACACGGTGGTCGCCGAGCAGGGCGACTGGATCGTAGCGATCGGACAAGCCGTGGGTGCCGCCCTGGGGGCGCCGCGCGGTTCGACCTCCGACCTGATCGAGCGACGGCGCCGCCGGTGGCGGAACCTCACCGTCGCGGGCGGGCCGCCCTCCCGCGGCTGAACCGCTCGCCCGGTCCCTGCCCCGGCGGATCGGGCACGGGGGTCAGCTCGGCGAACGCCACCTGCAGCTGCTGCAGCCCGGCGCGCAGCGGCGCGGCATGCTGACTGCCCAGGTGCGGGGCAGCGCCGTCGAGCAGGCCGGCCAGGGCGTCGATCAGGACGCGGGCATCGGCCAGGTCGCGCCGCTCCTCGCCGCCGTCGTACAGCCCCATCTTGACCGCAGCATCCGTCATCAAATCCACGATGTACCTGCCGAGGATCTCGTGGGCCGACAGCGCCGCCAGGTCGTGGGCCGACTCAAGCGCATAGGGCTGCGGCGGCACGGCGCCGGGATTGGTCTGCGAGTCGCTCACCCCGCTACACTGACACAGACAAGACCGGTCCTCATCGACCGGTCCGGTGCCCTGGCGCACCACGTTACGAAGCGGAGACCACTCCCACCTGCCGGCCGCTGAAGGCCGTCGGGTTCGCGCCGGAACGGCAGTATGCCTGCCGTGTCGTCCGGGATTGGTCTTCGTCCAATCACCACGACACAAGGAGGCGCTATCAGCGACGAACCTCGGATCAATGAGCGGATCCGTGTCCCGGAGGTCCGCCTCGTCGGCCCCAACGGCGAGCAGGTCGGCATCGTCCGGATCGAGGACGCGATGCGGCTGGCGGTCGAGAGCGACCTGGACCTCGTCGAGGTCGCGCCGGACGCGCGGCCGCCGGTGTGCAAGCTCATGGACTACGGCAAGTTCAAGTATGAAGCTGCGCAGAAGGCCAGAGAAGCACGCAAGAACCAGGCGCACGCGATCATCAAAGAGATGAAGCTGCGGCCCAAGATCGATCCCCACGACTACGAGACGAAGAAGGGCCACGTGGTCCGCTTCCTGAAGGCGGGGGACAAGGTCAAGGTGACGATCATGTTCCGGGGCCGCGAACAGTCCAGGCCCGAGCTGGGGTACCGCCTGCTGCAGCGGCTGGCCGAGGACATCGCCGAGCTGGGCTTCGTGGAGTTCGCCCCGAAGCAGGACGGGCGAAACATGATCATGGTGGTCGCCCCACACAAGAAGAAGGCGGAAGCGCGCGCCGAGGCGCGTGCAGCCAAGGAGACCCCCGAGGGCCAGGAGCCGGCGGGCGAGACAGCCTGATACCAGGCGAGCAGGAGCAATCATGCCGAAGATGAAGACCCACAGCGGGGCCAAGAAGCGGTTCAAGGTGACCGGTTCCGGCCGGCTGCGCCGCGAGCAGACGAACAAGCGCCACCTTCTGGAGGCCAAGTCGTCGCGCCGGACGCGTCGCTTGACGCTGGACGCCGACATCAGCCCCGCCGATGCCAAGCAGGCCAAGCGCCTGCTCGGCATGCGCTGACCCGCGCACGAGAACAAGGAGAACCAATGGCACGCGTGAAGCGGGCGGTCAACGCCCAGAAGAAGCGTCGTGAGGTCCTGGAGCAGGCATCCGGATACCGCGGTCAGCGGTCCCGCCTGTACCGCAAGGCCAAGGAGCAGGTCGCCCACTCGGGCGTGTACGCGTTCGATCACCGCCGCGACCGCAAGGGCGACTTCCGCCGCCTGTGGATCCAGCGCATCAACGCCGGTGCACGGGCCAACGGCATGACCTACAACCGGTTCATCGAGGGCCTGAAGAACGCGGGCATCGAGGTGGACCGCCGGATGCTGGCCGAACTGGCCGTCAACGACGCCGCGGCCTTCTCCACCCTGGTGGAGACCGCCCGGTCGGCCAACGCCGCGGCAGCAGCAGCGTAGGCGATGACCCCAGCAGACCCGGGGGGTGCCGGACCGACCTCGGTCCGCTCCCCCCGGGTCTCCGCTGTCCGCAGGCTGCAGCAGCGCAGCGTCCGCGAGGAGCGGCGCGAGTTCCTCGTCGAGGGCCCGCACGGTGTGGCGCTGGCGCTGGCCGTCCCGGGGCTGGTGCGTCAGTGGTTCGCGACCGCTGAAGCGCTGCAGGCGCATCCGCAATGGCCCGGCGACGTGCCGCCGGTCGTTGTCGCGGACAACGTGCTGGCGGCGATGGCGGAGACGCGCCAGCCGCAGGGCGTCGTCGCAGTATGCGGCTTCGTGGATCTGCCCTTGGAGACGGCTGTTGCGGCGGCGCCATCGCCGGGGCTGGCCGCGCTGCTGTGGCAGGTCCGGGATCCCGGGAACGCCGGGACGATCCTGCGCACGGCCGATGCCGCCGGTGCTGCCGCGGTGATCACCAGCACCGAATCGGTCGACGTCTACAACGGCAAATGCGTGCGGGCCACGGCCGGTTCGCTCTTCGCGGTGCCGATCGTGCGGGGCGCGAACGTCCTCTCCGCGATCGAGGCGCTGCGCGGACACGGGTTCACCGTGCTGGCCGCGGACGGAGCCGGCACCACGCAGCTGTACGACCTGCTGCCGACATCCCAATCGCCAGGGGTCCTGTCCGGGTCGGTCTGCTGGGTCTTCGGCAACGAGGCCCGCGGACTCGACGCGTCCGTCGCGGAAGCCGTCGACCTCACCGTGGCGATCCCGCACGCCGGACGCGCGGAGAGCCTCAATCTGGCCGCAGCAGCCGCAGTGTGCCTGATGACGACAGCGGCGGCGCAGGCGGGACGGATCGCACAGCCCCGGTGATCCTTGGTTGTACGTCGATGTACGTTGGCGTACGTTGAGTACGTGGAAACCTCATCCATCCCGGTCTCGCAGCTGCGTGCGCACCTTGCTTCGGTCATCGCGGCTGTAGAAGGCGGGCAGCGGGTCCTGCTCACGCGCCACGACCGGGTCGTGGCGGCTCTGGTGCCTCCCGCCGAGCCCGCGCCAACCCCGCTCGAAGCCCGAGCGGCACACCTGTTGGCCGCACTCAGCGCCAGCCCAAGCGGCGATGGGCTGCCGAACGTGGTCGAGCGTCCTTCGCTCGACCCCGAGCGTTGGGTCGCCGAGATCATCGCTGGGCGGGCATGAGGATCGCGCTGGATGCTGATGTCTGCATCTACGCTGTGACGCGCACTCCGTGGACACCGGCAGTGCGTGCACGGCTGACAGGGGCAGAACTCTACGGAAGCGTTCTGCTACCTGTCGAGATCCTCGCCAAGCCGCAGCGCACGGGGGCACAGGAAGAGTTCGCCTCGCTCGTGGCGCTGCTGCGCACAGTGTCACTCGTGCCGTTGACAATGCCGTTGGTATCGGTGGCTACAACCCTGGCCGTCGATTTCAACCTGAGAACCGTCGACGCGGTCCATCTGGCGACGGCTGCGCAGTCGAAGGTCGACGTGTTCTACACCAACAACCGCCGAGACTTCGCAGGAGTGTCGATCCCTGGGCTCTCCGTCGAGTCGCCGTCGGAGTCATAGCGTCGCGAGACCTGGGACACGGGCGCGGGTCGCGGTGCAGTAGCGCATGGGAACGAGGAAGGCCGCTGAACCGGTTGAAAGTCGGCGCTATGTCACCGTCAGTTCGTCCAGTGTCACCATGGTGGCGCCGAGCACGATCGAGGCAACGCTTGATCGCTGCGATTCACCGCACGGCTGCGGCAGATCGCGGCGATCAACGCGCACGCTCGACGTCGAGGCCCCGGCCAGCGGTTGTCGCCCATCGCTGCGGGCACGCTGGCCGGTCGACGCGATCCACCTGACCGACCCGAGCAACACGGGCGGCCGGCCGCGCCGCATCCGTACACTGTCATTCGGCACTCTGTCCGTCGATGAAGCGCAGGAGACGATGTCCGCACCGAACAATGGGTACGACCCGGTCGAAGTGGCGGCGCTGGCTCCACAGGCGGTGGCCGCCGCAGTCGCCGACGCGCTGGCGGCGATCGCCGCGGCCACCGACCTGGACGGGTTGAAGGCGGTCCGGCTCGCGCATGCGGGCGACCGGTCGCCGCTGGCGCTGGCCAACCGCGAGATCGCCGCGCTGCCACCGGCGGCGAAGGCCGAGGCGGGCAAGCGGATCGGGCAGGCGCGGGCCACGGTTCGGCAGGCGGTCGAGGCCCGGCAGGTGGTGCTGGAGGCGGAGCGCGACGAACGCGTCCTCATCGAAGAGGCGGTCGACGTCACGCTGCCCTACGACCGCGACCGCATCGGTGCGCGCCACCCCCTCACGACCATCTCCGAGCGGATCAGCGACGTCTTCGTCGCCATGGGGTACGAGGTCGCGGACGGTCCCGAGGCGGAGACCGAGTGGCACAATTTCGAGGCCCTGAATATCGGGCCCGACCATCCGGCCCGCTCGATGCAGGACACGTTCTTCGTGGAGTCCCCCGACTCGGGCGTGGTGCTGCGCACCCACACCTCGCCGGTGCAGATCCGCAGCCTCCTCAGCCGCGAGCTGCCGGTCTACGTGGTGTGCCCGGGCAGGGTGTTCCGCACCGATGAGCTGGACGCGACGCATACGCCGGTCTTCAGCCAGATCGAAGGGCTGGCCGTCGATCGCGGGATCACCATGGCGCACCTGAAGGGGACCCTGGACCACCTGGCAGCATCCATGTTCGGCGAAGGGCTGAAGACCCGGCTGCGCCCGTCCTACTTCCCGTTCACCGAACCCAGCGCCGAGCTGGACCTGCAGTGCTTCGTCTGCCGGGGCGAGTCGGTGGGCAACCCCGACCGGCCGTGCCGGACCTGCAGCAGCGAGGGCTGGATCGAGTGGGGCGGCTGCGGCATGGTCAATCCGCGCGTGCTGCGGGCCTGCGGGATCGACACCGAGCAGTACTCCGGCTTCGCGTTCGGCATGGGGCTGGAGCGCACGCTGATGTTCCGGCACGGCATCACCGACATGCGCGACATGGTCGAGGGCGACGTCCGGTTCGCGCTGGCATTCGGAATGGAGTCCTGATGCGGGTCCCGCTGTCCTGGCTGCGCGAGTTCGCGCCCATCCCCGAGCAGGAGACGGGCCGGGACGTGGCCGAGCGGCTGATCGCCGCCGGGCTGGAGGTCGAGACCGTCCACACGATCGGCGACGGCACCTCCGGTCCGCTCGTGATCGGCCGGGTCCTGGAGATCGAGGAGCTCGCCGAGTACAAGAAGCCGATCCGGTTCTGCCGGGTCGCGGTCGGTGACGGATTCGGCCATCCGGACACCCCGGGGGAGCGCGGCATCATCTGCGGCGCGACGAACTTCGAGGTGGGGGACCTGGTGCCGGTGGCGCTGCCCGGCAGCGTCCTGCCCGGCGGTTTCGCCATCGGATCGCGGCAGACCTACGGCCGCACCAGCGACGGCATGATCTGCTCGGAGCGCGAACTCGGCCTGGGGACCGAGCACAGCGGCATCATGGTGCTGCCGCCGGATGCGGGCGAGGTGGGCGCGGACGCCGCCCCGCTGCTGGGGATCGGTGAGGACGTCCTCGATATCGCCGTCACCCCGGACCGCGGCTACGCGCTGAGCATCCGGGGCGTGGCCCGGGAGGCGGCGGTGGCCTACGGCGTCCCGTTCAGCGATCCGGGGGTCGTGCTGACCGACCTGCCGGCACCCGAAGCGGGGCCGGTCGCCGACTGCCGCAGCGAGGACCTGTCCGCCTGCGACCTGTTCACCCTGCGCACCATCGTGGACTGCGATCCGGGTGCGCCGACGCCGCTGTGGATGCGCTCGAGGCTGATCGCCGCCGGCATGCGGCCGGTGTCCCTGGCCGTGGACGTCACCAACTACGTCATGCTCGAGACCGGGCAGCCCCTGCACGCCTTCGACCTCGACGCGCTGGTGGGGCCGGTCCGCCCGCGCCGCGCGGAGCCGGGCGAGACGCTGGAGACGCTGGACCATGTGGTCCGCACGCTCGATCCCGACGACCTCGTCATCGCCGACGACACCGGCTCGATCGGCCTGGCCGGAACCATGGGCGGCCTCACCAGCGAGATCGGGCCGACGAGCCGCAACATCGCACTGGAGGCGGCGCACTTCTCGCCGCCGGTGGTCGCGCGCATGAGCCGCCGGCACAAGCTCTCCAGCGAGGCCTCCCGCCGCTTCGAGCGGGGAGTCGATCGGCAGTTGCCGGTCTACGCCTCAGCCAGGGCGACTGCGCTGCTGCTGGAGCTGGGCGGGGGGCGGTACCTGGGCATGACGGCGGTCGAGGCGCCCCATGAGCCGAATGTGGTGAGGATTCCGGCCGATCTCTCGTCGCGCGTGGCCGGCATGCCGATTACGGCCGAGCAGGCGATCGGGCACCTGGAGTCGGTCGGCTGCACGGTGGAGGCCGATGGCGCCTATCTGATCATCGTGCCGCCGCCGTGGCGGCCGGACCTGACCGATCCCGTCGACTTCACCGAAGAGGTCATCCGGCTCGTCGGGTACGACGCGATCCCGTCGGACCTCCCGGCAGCGCCGGCTGGCCGGGGGTGGACGCCGCAGCAGCGGCAGCGCAAGCGGGCGGGGCTGGTGCTGGCCGGTGCCGGGTACGTCGAGACGCCCTGCTACCCCTTCGTGGGCACGTCCGATCTGGACGCCCTGCAGGTCCCGGAGTTCGACCCCCGCAGGCGACTGGTCCGGCTGGCGAATCCGTTGTCGGAGGAACAGCCGTTCATGCGCACGACGCTGCTGCCCGGGCTGCTGGCCGCAGCTGGGCGCAACCTCAGCCGCGGCACCACGGATCTGGCGCTGTTCGAGCACGGCAGGGTCTTCCAGTCCCAGGCCGGCCGCGGCAGCGCTGTCCGCCCCTCGGTGGCGGACCGACCCGCTGAGGACGAGCTCAAGGCGCTGGAGGCGCTATTGCCGGACCAGCCCGATCATCTCGCGGTCGTCGTGGTGGGGGACTGGTCGCCGGCTGGCTGGTGGGGCCCGGCCCGCCCGGCCGGTTGGGCGGACGTCATTGCGGCGATTCGCAGGGTCGCCGATGAGCTGGGGGCCGACCTCGATGTGTGGGCGGGTGCCGATCCGACCTTCCATCCCGGCCGTTGCGCCCAGTTCTCGATCCGCGATGTGGTCATCGGACATGCGGGGGAGCTGCACCCCCGAGTGATCGCGGCGCTTGGCTTGCCGCAGCGGACAGCTGCTGCGGAGGTGGACCTCGGGGACCTGCTGGGGGAGGCCCAGGCGCTCGCCGCCGCCCCGAGTGTGGGCACGATGCCGGTGGCGAAGGAGGATGTGGCGCTGGTCGTGGACCGTTCGGTGCCGGCGGCAGTGGTGGCCGATGCTTTGCGCAGGGGTGCTGGGGATCTGCTGGAATCGTTGCGGCTGTTCGACGAGTACACCGGGCCACAGGTGGGCGAGGGGAAGAAGTCCCTGGCCTTCTCGCTGCGGTTCCGGGCGCCGGATCGGACGCTGACGGCTGATGAGGTGGCCGTGGTTCGCCAGGCGGCGGTGGGGGTCGTGGAGAACGAGCTCGCGGGCATGCTGCGGACCTAGGTGTGAATGCCGGAGCATCGCGCCTGGTCCTACGGACAGAACGAGAGGGGCACCCGGAGTCCGGGTGCCCCTCTCGTTCGTGCGCTAGCGCATGCGCCAACTAGCCAGACCGCTGCATCCGATCAGGGGGCGGCGGGCAGAGCGTCGTTCACGGTGTTGAAGCCGGCGAGAACCGACTGGCCGACGGCGGCGACGACAACGACGATGACGGCAGCGATCAGCGCGACCAACAGGCCGTACTCAACGCCGGTGGCGCCCTCTTCGTTGCGGGTGGCCAGGTAGATCTTGGTGTAAAGACGGGTCAGCATTTGGGATCCCCCACTCTGAGATGGTTCCGGTCCGGGCTTCCGGTCCGGGCCGGGCGGCCGCCCGACAAGAACAGAGTGACGCAGGCTGACACCTCGGCAACTCGGCTGAGCGTCTCGGTTGGTCTCACCCCTTTCGCGAGGCAACCTCATCCGAATGGTGGATAGCCAAAGGGCGCTGCGATTCCGATGGGCAGGGGTGGTCCTGTGCCATGGGTCGGCGCGAACGGGCCCTCCTGGGGTGTGGCGGGATCGGGAAGCTCCGAAGGGCCGGCCCAAGGGCCTTGCTTGCCAGGCGGCTCTCCCGCGCGACGCCCCCCGACTCGGAGCATTGTTCGATAACCACACCCAGCGAGTGTCGATCCTGGGGCCGCTGTGCGTCGGCACCCGAGGCCGCAGTCGACCAATCGTGCTGTCATCGCCTGGGTCTCCTGGCCAGACCCACTCATGGCTGCCCTCAGCCGTGCCGGTCGGTAACCGATGCCACCGGTGCGTAGAACACGTACCAGTCGGCATCTTCAAACGCCACGAGCCAGCCATCTCCGGCAAGTCTGGCGGCGGTCGGTGAATCCGACGGTAGCGCGGCGCATGCGACACCGTAGTCCGCGAACAGTTCGTGGTAGTTGCCGCTGTGCTCTGCCGAGAAGGTGCGCTGGAGGAACTCCTGCGGATAGGGATCCTGCCGGTTGTCCACGAACACGGGTACATCAGGGGTCAGCCAGATAAGGAACCCCCCTTGGTAGAACGTGTTGTAGAGCGGACCGGGACAGGTCCTCAGGGCAGCAACAGCTCCCTCGGGCACCGGCCGCCATCCGAGCGCCGGCAGGGGGAGCCCCCAGGCGAACAGTACGATGGCGAGTCCTGCTGCGGCCGTGATCCCCAGGATGACGGCGAAAGGCACGCTCTTCTGTGCAGCAATGGCAGGCTGGGGGGCAGGCGCGACCAGTGCGATCATGGCAGGCAGCGCGACGAGAAGGAATGGCGCAATGTTCCTCAGGGCGCTAGCTCCGAGCGGCAGCATCGCCAGGGCCATGGCAACAACGACGCACTCGGGCCAAGAGCGCAGGCGGTGCCAGCGGAGCGCCACTGCGACCACCAGGGCCGAGGCCCAAAGCCAATAGCTGAGGGGTAGAACTCCCCACTGGAATGCGCTCGTCCATTCCTGGAGTGTGTTCTCACGCGACCGTGGGATCGATTCAACAACGTAGCTCCACAACCGGGGGCCCAGCGGAGTCAGCAGCGTGCCGAGGGCGCTAAGCCCGGTGACTAGAGCGAGTGTGCGCAGCCGAGCTGCATGAGCAGCGGTCCGACTCCTCACCCATAGGATGCCCACCAGACCCGTCGCAACAGCGAGCAGGAATCCACCGTAGATGACGGAACCGTGGATGTTGGCCCAGAGGATGAACAACGGAGGAATCCACCAGTACCGCTCGTGCGCTATCAAGCGCACGAGGATGACAAGGAGGAGAAGACTCGCCGATTGAGGCCGCAGGCTCCAAGCGCCTGATAGGGGCAACAGGCACAGCGCCAGGAGCACCGTCTTTCGGCGGACATTCCCTTGGAATAGTCCGAACGCGAGCCCAACAGCCGCAATTACAATCACGGCGTTGACAGCAGTCAGCAATGGAAACCCGCCCACGCGAAATAGCGGGTACGCTGCGGCCTGCCAGAGCCAGGCATGGTTGGGCCAGTAGGCTCCGGAGTTCGTATGGGAGTATGTGTCGGTGAGTGTTACCTCGCCGTTGTGCCAGAAGTCCTGCCCGGCGCGTAGATGCCAGAAGGTGTCGGACTGGGCTGAAGACAAGCACGCCAGTACTCCGACCAGGATGAAGATGACGCCCTTCAGCACCGTCGCGAAGTCCAGTCCGCGACCGTGGCTCTCCGTCCTGGCTGGCATCGATCCTCCGGTGACCCACTATCGCGCCCATGGCGAGGGGGTCGCTGGCTGAACGAGAGGGTGTCCTGCGTCACCAGTGGAGCGTCGCGTCCAAAATCGTACGTATAGGAGACGGAGCGACGACCAAACGCTAAGTCGGTGGCAATTCACCTACCCGGCGTAACCCGACGAAGGGCTCGACCCGCACGAAGACCGAGCAGGCCCAGCGCCGCGCTCGGGCATGTCAAAGCGTCAAGCTGCGTCACCGCTGCTGGACACCCGCAGCAGCCCGAGCCGCATGGCGGCCACGATCGCCTGCGCGCGGTTCCCCGCCCCGAGTTTGTCGTAGATCTTCGCGATGTGGGTCTTCGTCGTCGACTCGGCGATGTGCAGCCTCCGCGCGATCTGCGACACCCCATAGCCGTCTCCGAGGAGTTGCAGCACCTGCTGCTCACGAGGCGTCAGCACCGGCCCGGTGTTCTGGTTGCGTCTGTGCATAGCGGCCCCGAGCCCGTCCGCGGAGAACGACGTGGGCGTCTCGACAGCCCGTGCAAGGGCCGTCACCACATCGGATGCAGGGGCGCTCTTGTCGACGAAGGCGTTCGCGCCAGCATCCAGCGCCGCGAAGAGAGCGTCATCGCCAGCGTGCATCGTGAGCACGACGATGCCCATCGCGGGGTGCGCCGCACGCAACCGCTTCGCCAGATCCAGGCCCGATCCGTCCGGAAGACGCACATCGAGCACAGCCCCTGCCGGCCGTGCCGCAGCCGCCCTGGTCCAACCATCACGGGCCGTACCGGCCTCCGCGATAACCTGGAACGAACCCCGTGACTCCAGCGCGTGCCGCAAGCCTGCCCGGATGAGTTCGTGGTCATCCACCAACATCACTGTCTGCACGTTTCCTCCTGTTTCCCCCGCGAATCCGCGTTGTGACGACCCGTCGGCAACCTTCATGCGGGCACCGCCAGCTTCTCGAGTTCTCCCGCGCGCGACGCTGGTCGCCTTGCGCCGCGCTCGAAGACGACCTCGACCACGGTCCCGCCGCCGATGCGCCTGCGGACCACGATCGTCCCCCCGATCCGGTTGACGCGCTCCCGCATGATGGACATGCCCTCACCGCTGAGCCCGCGGGGGCCCGAACTGTCGATCACACCGATGCCGTCATCGGCGACCCGCAACAGCCATCCCGCACCGTAGTTCTTGTACGTGATCCACATGTTGCGCGCCCGCGCGTGTCTGCGCGCGTTCGCGACAGCCTCCTGGCAGATCCGCAGCAGTTCGTGCTGGATATGGGCATCCAACGGAGGCCCATGCTCGCTCACCGTGGTATGGACCACGACCCCGGTGGTATGGGCCACGTGCTGGGCGTAGTCGCCGATCGTCGTCCCGAGAGCCTCGTGCACCCCCACGTCGGTGCGCAGGTCGAAGATGGACAAGCGCAGCTCGCGCACCAGGCGCCGGACCTCTTCTGCAGCTTCCCCGACCGGTTCAAGACCGGTGTCGGCAGCGATGTTGTCCAACCGGTACGTCAGCGCGGCAAGATCCTGCGCCACCCCGTCGTGGATCTCGCGAGATACCCGCCTCCGCTCCTCTGCGGTCGCACGCGCTGTGACCTCGGCATAGACCTCGGCGGCGGCGATCTGGGCAGCGGCGTCCTCGGCGAGCTTCCGCACGGTTTCCTGTGTCAGGTAGTTGGGCGGCCTTCCGTCGAACCGTACGAGGGCCAGCGCCGGATGCCGTCCGGGGGCGCGGAGCGGGAGGATTCGCACTGTGCCGGTCCTGGACCACGCGGCCACTGCCTCCGCCAGTCCTTCTCGGAGGGGCTGCAGCCCGGGTCGGAGATCCTCGCCGAAACCCGGAACGCTGACCAGGGATGCTGCAGTATCGGGTCCGCACTGGAGCGCCCATTGGCCGCACTGCTGCCGGAAGAGCGCCACTTCGCTGGCATGGAGCCCTTCCTGCAAAGTCGCCTGGGCGTCGGACGCCACCGCATCGATCCTCAACCCCGCTGGGAGCTCCCGGGTTACCTCGGACAGCTGCTCGAGCAGTGAGAGGGCCTGGGCGTACCGGCTGGGCGGCTTCAAGATCCTGTCCGCGGCGTGGCGAACCAGCGCGGTTGCGGAACCGAAGAGCAGTCCGATCAATCCCAGGCGCACCAGCATCTCCGGGGGCAGCCCCTCCCAGGGGCTGCTGTCGAGGAACCGCAGTACCAGCAGGGTGCCGAACTCGGCGCCGGCGACCAGGATGGGCATCCAGCCGGTCCCCGCGATCCCGACGAACACGGGGGCCATGACGAGGTAGATGACCAACGGCCATCCCTCGGGCCCTGCGGCGATCACGATGGCGACAGCCGTCGCGGCCTCCGCGAGCGGGACAAGGACCGCGTACCGTTCGATGACGAAGAAGTGCAGGGCGCTGAAGGCGGCTGCGACGGCGATGATCAGCAGCCACCACGGTTGGAAGTCGCTGAAAGTCAGCAGACCCAGGTGGCCTGCGACGCTTGCGAATGCGCCGATCAGGACGAGCGTCAACAGCCGTGCCAGGAGCAGGATGTATCCGACCACCCGTTCCGGGTCATGACGGGGGAGTGCGCCGAAGCGTTGGAGCGCACGTGGCGCTGTCATCGATACCTGCACACTTCCCCCGTCACATGCAACCCACTCGCCACTCAGTGTGACATCAGTGACGCGGTGCAATCAAATCGGGAGTCATCATTGGTTGATGAGGTTGTCCATGATGTTGACCGCACCGGGTCCGATCACGATGACGAACAGCACCGGCATGATGAACAGGATCAGCGGGAACATCATCTTGACCGGGACCTTCATCGCCTTCTCCTCAGCGCGCTGGGCCCGCTTGATGCGCATCTCGCGGGCCTGGGCGCGCAACACGTTGGCGATCGGGATGCCGAACGCATCCGCCTGCACCATCGCGTTGACGAACATCCGCAGATCCGCGACGTCCGTTCGATCGGCCAGGGCGCGCATCGCCTCCATGCGCCCAGTCCCCAGCTGCATCTCGTGGAGCACGCGGTAGAACTCCTCGGCGAGAGGACCAGTACTGTTCCTCGCGACATTTCCCAGAGCCGCGTCGAAGCCCATGCCGGCCTCCACGGAGATCGTCAGCAGATCCAGGGTGTCGGCCAGCGAGTTCAGGATCTCCTTCGACCGCTTCTGCGCCTTGTTCAGCAGCAGGATCTCCGGCAGGTACCAGCCGAACACGGCTCCAATGGTCCCCAGAATCAGCGCCAAGCCCGGCCGCCCGAGCCACAGCAGGTACAGCAGCGTCAGCCCGCCTATCGCGAAGATGCCCAGCGTCTTGGCCGCCAGAACCCTGTCGATCGTCCACTGCCGAGGCATGCCCGCCAGCTCCATGCGCCTGGACAGGCGCTCGATACGGTCTTGGGGGGTGAATCGCCGGGCGAAGGCCGTGAAGCGATCGAGGGCAGGCACCAGGACTCGCTGGGCGAACGGCGGTTCGAGTTGCTCGCGGGTGGAGTCGGGCAGGACCCCGAGTGCCTCGACGGCCGCCAGCGAGCGCGTTACACCGGATCGCTCTGTCGTCAATACGCCTACCGACATCACCACCATCGCGAGTCCGGCAAAGACCGCAAGCAGACCTATGATCAGCACGAACGCAGTCATCTCAGACCTCCACCTTCACGATTCGAGTCATCCACACGACGCCGATCGTGAAGAGGACGAGCGCTCCTCCGAGCATCATGATTCCCACGGGCGTTGTGATGAGAATCCCGATGTATTCGGGCCTGATGACGATGAGGTAGATCGCAAACACCACGGGCAAGGCGCCCAGAATCCAGGCCGAGAGCCTGCCTTCGGACGACAGAACCCTCACCTGCCGCCGGATCCTGTCGCGTTCGCGGAGGGTCTCGGCCACGTTGCGTAGCACCTCGGCCAAGTTGCCGCCGATCTCTCGCTGGACGCGGATCGCCATGACGATCCAGGAGAAGTCGACGCTTCGCATTCGTGCCGCGATGCCGTCAAGGGCGTCCTCCAGAGGAACGCCCACCCGGGCCTGCAGCAATGCGCGGTCGAACTCCTGGGCGATCGGACCCTTGGACTCGCGGGCCACGGTGTCGAGCGCCTGTGGCATCGAGTACCCGGCGGACAACGATCCTGCGATGAGCTGCAGCATGTCCGCGAGCCCGGCCTGGAACTGCGCACGGCGTCGGTTCGCCTTGCTGTTGAGGTAGACGAACGGGCCGATGACGCCACACACCAGGGCGAGGAGGGTCGGCACGATCCGGAAACTGGTCAGCATCGCAACCACGATGCCGGATCCGATGGCGATTCCCACATGGAGCAGGAGCCACTCGGCCGGCGACCACTTCAGCCCGGCGGCGCCGATCTTCTCCGAGAGTGCGAGGTCGATGTCGCGCCGTGCCGTGAGGCGACCTGCCAGGTCCACCGCGTTGCGGGCAACCGTGCTCCCAGACGATGAAACGGTGCGATCCGGGCTGTCGACCGACTCCAGCGAAACATGCCGCAGCCGGCGCTTGATGCGGCCGCCACCGCTGCCCTCGGTACCCCCCCAGCCGACCAGGACCAGGGTAAGGAGCAGCAGGGCGGAGAAGATGGATACCAGTCCGAGGATGAGCAGCAAGAGGTTCATCACTGCCGCCCGAACTTCTCGAAGGAGAACAGGTCGGTACGGACATCCACGCCGCTGGCATGCAGCTTCTCCAGGAACTTCGGCCGCAGACCGGTCGAACGGAGTGCGCCGCGGTACTTGCCGTTGGCATCGACGCCGGCGTCGTAATCGAACAGGAACAGGTCCTGCAAGGTGATCGTGTCGCCCTCCATGCCCACGACCTCGGTCACGTGCGTGATCCGCCGGCTACCGTCGCGCAGGCGGGTCTGATGAACGATCAGGTCCAGCGCTGAGGACACCTGCTCACGGATCGCTCGGATGGGCAGATCGACGCCCGCGGTCAGCACCATCGTCTCCACGCGGGCCAGCGAATCGCGCGGGCTGTTGGAGTGGGCGGTGCAGATCGAGCCGTCGTGGCCGGTGTTCATAGCCTGCAGCATGTCCAGCGCCGCCGCGTCGCGAACCTCGCCGACGACGATCCGGTCCGGCCGCATGCGTAGCGAGTTCCTGACCAGGTCGCGGATGCCCACCTCGCCCTTGCCCTCGATGTTTGCGGGCCGGAACTCCAGCCTTACCACATGGCTCTGATGGAGCTGCAGCTCAGCGGCGTCCTCGATCGTGACGATGCGCTCCTCCTCTGGGATGAAACTGGACAGCACGTTGAGCGTCGTGGTCTTGCCGGCGCCGGTGCCCCCGGAGACCAGGATGTTGAGACGGCCACGGACGCAAGCCTCGAGGAACTCCGCGACCGCCGGAGTCAGCGTGCCGAAGGCCAGCAGGTCCTCGACCATGTACGGGTCGGTGGCGAACTTCCGGATCGTGAGCACGGGGCCGTCCACCGCGAGGGGAGGGATGACGGCGTTCACACGAGAGCCGTCGGGCAACCGGGCGTCGACCATCGGACTGGACTCGTCGATCCGCCGGCCCACCCGGTTGGCGATCTTGTCGATCGTCCGCCGGACGTGGTCGTCGCTCTCGAACGTCGCCGGCATCGCATAGAGCTTGCCGCCGCGCTCGACGTACACCTGGCTGAACCCGTTCACCATCACCTCGGTGACTTCCGGATCCCGCAGGTAGGGCTCGATCGGTCCGTAGCCGAGGATGTCGTCGGCGATCTCCTGGGCGATCCGGGTGCGCTCCGACGTCGACATCGGCGTTTGATCCGCATCGAGGACTCCCTGCAGGGTCAAACGCACCTGCCGGGCCAGTTCCTCTTCGGTCATGTGCGAGTCGTACAGCGCCGAGCCGAGTGTCGCCAGCAGTTCGGCGTGGACGGTGGCTTTCAGCTCGAGGACCGGATCGGTCAGGGCGTTCCGTGCGGACGGACCGCCGCCGGCGGCCGCACCCGTTGGCGGTGTCGCTTCGGTGTTGCGCTTCGCCTGGATAAGGCGGTCGGCCAGACTCATGACTTCCTCCTGAAAAGTGAACGGCGGCGCTTTGCCGCCTGTGCCCCTGCTGGCTGATCGCCGGCGACGATATGTGTTTCCGCGAACGATGCCAGCGCGGTGGAGAAGGGATGCTTCGGTTCCTTTTCCACCAGGACATCTCCGCGATTGGTGCTCGCCGGGATATCCCGAGAGCTCGGCAACTGCCCCACAACATCGAGCCCGAGGGCATCGACAACGTCTCTGGGGTCCAGTCCGACCTTGGAGTCGGCGCGGTTGAGGACCAGGCGCAGCCGCTCCTCCTGGAATCCCAGCGCTCGGAGGGTTTCCAGGGAGATCTTGGTGTTCTTCAGCGAGGGGATGTCCAGCGTGGTGAGCAAGGTGATCATGTCGCTTGCGTCGAAGGCCGCGAGCGTCGGCCCGTCCATGGCCGGTGGAGAATCGACGATCACATAGTCGTACAGGGACGCGAGCACGTCGAGCACTTCCGTGACTACGGATTCGTGCACCTTCTCCGCCAGCTCGGGAGTTGGCGGAGAAGCGAGGATCTGCACCCCGGAATGGTGTTGCTCCATCAGTTGCAGCAGGCCGACTTCGTCGATCTGGTCGCCCATGCTGACCGCATCCGAGATCGAGTGCTTGGGAGTCACCTGCATGGCGATGCAGACATCCCCGAAGGCCAGATCGAGGTCGACCAGCGCTACCGTCCCCCTGCCCTGAACCGCCAGGTAGGTCGCGAGACTCGTTGCGACCGTGGTCTTGCCGCATCCGCCCTTCGCCGAGAACACGGTGACGACCCGGCCCCGCCGGACGGGGTCCGCATCCGCCTCCGCTCCGGCCGCGCTGATCTCCCGACTGATCCGCTGCGACCGTTTGACCGATGCGTTCAGCTGGGTCATGTCGCGATCGCCGATCACGTCCCGCACACCCGCCCGGATCGCCTCGGTCACGATGGTCGTGTCGAGGCGGGGCCGGATCAGGATGACCCCAAGGGCCGGCCGCTTGGCGCGGAACGCGGCAGCGAGCTCGAGGGCCGCCTGCTGGTCGACCGATGGACCGAGGATCACGGTCTCCAGCCGGTGGTCGGCGGTGAGCGCATTTCGCAGGTCACCGACGTTCTTGAAGTCGACGACATCGCCGCTCACAGCTGAGCGGATCGTGCCAGCGACCATCTGGTCGAACTCGACGAGCGCAATCATGGCTGCTCCGATGGTTGGGTGGTTGGTGGGTCAGCCGACGAACAGGGAGGTGCCCGACACGCCGCCGCTGGGTGCCGTGACCGACGCCGGGGTCAGCAGCGCGAAGTGCAGGCGGGTCTCCTGCTGGCCGTAGATGAGCTTCTCGGCCGATGCCTGGTCCAGCGCCAGCGTGAGGATCGCCGTGGGGATCTCTTCGGTGTTCGCGGCCTCGCCCTGGCCGGTGGTCCGGCTGACGATGGTCGTCGGGCCGACAGCAGCAACGGTGGCGCGATCCAGCAGCAGACGCGTCGTCGTGGTTCCGTCCTCGCCCTCCAGGGTGCTGAAGACTGCGACCTCCGAGCCCGGGATCACGAAGCCGGCGACGCGCTGGGCGTCATCGAGCTGCACCGCCACGCCCATCTGCCCCTCCGGGATCGGGAGGCTGGCGACCTGCGCCGGTGAGCCGAACATCCCCTGCAGGACAACCTGGCCGGCTGCGATCGGAACGATCGCGAACTGGTCCGCCAGCACGGCGGGATCCGTGACCGCGCCGCTGGGCACGGTCCCCTGCGACACCGTCTTCAACTCGAGGGATCCGGCGATGTCCGCTCCGGGCGTGCCGACCGCGATCGGCGCAGCAGCCACGTATACATCAACCGATTCACCCTCGGCGCTGACCGTATTCTGCACGTTGTTCGTGTAGAGGAAGACCAACAAGGTCCCCAATGCCGCGACCACCAGGCCGGTAATCAGCAATGCGCTTCGACGTCCCATTTTCCTAGTCCTCGCCACTAGTTCGTGTACCGCCTAGCCCTGGTTGGGCCGCGGTCGGAGGGATGCCGTCGCCAGGATCTGGCGCGTACCGTTCCCCCCGATGGATAGATCCAATCGCAACGGTATGAGCAGGCTGCCCCTGCATCCATCCGCCAATGCGGGGCATGTCGAAGGCGAATGCCTGATGCCGTCTCATCCGTTCGGATGACCAAGGCGGCCACAGCGCGAACCTACTGTGATGACGTCAAAGGGGGTGGTGCGCCATGCACAATGCGCGACCGGGTACTGCGAATTCCATGCTCAGCAGCTGGCTGCGAGGCCGAAAGGTGGGAGAGCGAGGGTCGGTGGCGATCGAGGCAGCCTTCATCTTCCCGCTGCTCATCGTGCTCACGTTCGGCATCATTGAGTTCTCGCTACTGATGCGCGACCATGTTGCAACGACATCGCTTGTCCGGGCTGGGGCGCGTACTGCTTCTGCGCTTCCCCGAGAGGCGACCCTTATCGATACGACAAGGGCCGCCATGGAGAAGGCCGGCTCGGCGATGCCGAAGGAGTACTACGAAGAGCTCTGGATCTACGCGGCGAACCAGCACGGCTATCCGGGCGGCCCGGCGAATAAGGACTTCGACGAGGTGGACTGCGACGCCAACTGCACCCGCTTCGCCTGGGCCGGGAACCCCGAGGAGTTCGTCCGGGTGTCCGGCAACGAAACGTGGCCCCTGCACGTGAACGCCTGCCCGGGCGACAACAACGCCATGTCAGTGGGCGTGTATCTGAAAGCCAAGCACACCTGGATCACTGGGCTGTTCTTCGACGAGACGATGGTCTCCGACCGGGCTGTGATGAAGTTCGAGCCGAAGCCCCCGCTGTCGTGCCAGGGCTGATGGACGACGTGAGGTGCGGGGGTCGATCATGAACAGAACGATAACGGCGGTACGTCGACGGATTTCCGACGCCGGAGGTGATCGGGGCATCGTCGCCATTTGGCTGGCGCTACTGATCATCGTGTTCATCGGAATGGCCGCAATCGCGGTGGATATCGCCCGGTGGTACGTGGAGGCCGAGCGGGTGCAGAAGACCGTCGATGCTGCCGCGCTCTCCGGGGCGGTCTACATGCCCGACAACTTCGAGAAGGCCAAGGTCAGCGCAGACAACCTCATCGTGGCCAATGGGTGGGCGCTGAGCGATGTCACCGTCGTCAAGGAGCCGGGCGGCCGTCCGTCGCAGTTCCGTGTGACGATGTCCAGCCAGGTGACCAACCAGTTCGGCTCCGTCCTCGGTGTGCCGACCTCGACCATCACCCGCACCGCCGTCGCGGACTTCGCTGCGCCGGCGCCGCTGGGCAGCCCCTGCAACGTCCACGGCAACGAGCCCTGGACGAGCGGGTCCGTGCAGGGCAGTGCTCTGCCCGGTTCACTGCCCTCCAACTGCTCAAACTACCCCCAGTTCTGGTCCACCATCGTCGGCCCCGAGGTGTACAAGACCCAGGGCGACCGGTTCTCGGCCCGCAAGTGCGGTGTCGAGCCCTACCAGGAGTCCGGATGCGCGACCAGCGGTCGCGGTGGCGCGAACGCCGAGTTCGACCCCAAGGGGTACGTCATCACCATCCGGGTCACCGAGGACCTTGCCGGCCCGCTCACGGTCCAGCTGTACGACCCCGCCTATGTGGAGACCGGATCGCGCTGCGAGCTGCTCCCGTCCATCACCACCAACACCCTGGGGAGCAACACCGTCGACGACGCCAGCCAGCGCTACAAGGCCGACCCGAACCCCATCTCCAGCACCAAGCCCTCGTACTGCACCGGCGACGCCGACAACCAGGGGCTGCGGTTCGGCGGCGAGGTCCCGACGGTGACGTCGTTCGGGCTGATCAAGCCGACAGCGACCTACAACCCGTTCGACGCCACTGCGAACGCAGCCGGGAATCGGATCTGCACCGTCCAGTACCCCGGGTACAGCAAGTCCGGAAGCGGGAACAACGCGTGGACCTCGACGCAGGTGGGCGCGGCACCGGGAGCCGACGCGACGGCGCAGTTGTCCCAGAACAGCCCGTTGACGCAGACCTTCCACCGGTGGGTGAACTTCTGCACGTTCAATGACGTGAAGCAAGGCGACTACTACCTGCGGGTGCGCACCAACGTCCCAGCCGGCAACGCCGCCGGGGTGTACACGGTGACCGACTACCCGTCGGTCGTGAGCAACGGGGCGAACCGGTTCGCGGTGCGAGCGATCCCGGACAACGCCAGCGACCGAGGCAAGATCTCGGTGTCGCCGTACAACCGGATGCCGATCTTCGCGAACAGCAACGGCAGCCAGGCGACGTTCAACCTCATCCGCGTGCTTCCGGGCAATGCCGGACAGAGCATCGACTTCTCCTTCTACGACGTCGGTGATGCCGCCGGCAGCGGCACCTTGTCCGTGCTCCCTCCGACGGACTCCAACGTGGCCGCGGCGACGGGTTGCACGAAGCAGGGCAAGGAGAACGGCCCGGACCCCGACTGCTCGATCAGCGGCATCAAGAACGACAACGGCTGGAATGGCCAGGCGCAGCAGATGAGGATCCCGGTGCCCACCGGCTACACCTGCGACTTCGACAGCCTGTTCGGGTGCTGGTGGCGGATCAAGGTGGACTTCGGTAGTGGTCAGGTCACCGACCAGACGACCTGGACGGCCACGGTGGACGGCGACCCCGTCCGGCTCGTGGAGTAGGGACATACCTGGGCCCGGCCTAGGGCTTGAGGCGAGGCAGCGCAGGCGGGATATCCGCCTGCGCTGCTGGCCGTTGCGGCTGGGTCAGCTGGAGGGCCGGCGCGGGTGATCAACGCTGTCGTGTGCAGAAATGCATGGGATCGCGTTGATCACGGGAGGGGCGGCGGGCAGCGTACGTTGCAGACCCCGGACCGGATGGGTAGAAGCATGGGAACACGTTGTTCCCGGACCGGCCTCGGGCGCGCAAGGGCAGGCGGCGGGCGATCGAATGCGGTCCCTGCAGGGGTCCGCGTTGCCAGCCCCAAGGCGCGGCAACACCAGCGAATCAGCAAATGCCTTGCATATGCGTATACTCCTTCGCATGGGTCAGACTACGGCCGCTGTCGCTGGGGCCAGCGGCTACGCGGGGGGCGAGCTGCTGCGGCTGCTCGCTGGTCATCCCGCGTTCGATGTGGTTGCGGTGTCGGCCGGCGCGAAGGCGGGCCAATCGGTCGCCACGGTGCACCCCCAGCTCCTCGGGTCTCCCGTCGCCGAGCTGCCGCTGGTGTCTGCGACGCCTGCGACCCTTGCGGCGGACGTGGTCTTCCTGGCCCTGCCGCACGGCCACTCGGCCGCGATCGCCCGGGAGCTGCCGGCCACGACCGTCATCGTCGACCTCGGGGCCGACCATCGGCTGGATCACGCTGCCGACTGGGAGTCCTACTACGGCGGCGATCACGCCGGAACCTGGCCCTACGGCCTTCCGGAACTCCCAGGAACCAGACCAAGAATCACCGGTGCATCCCGCATCGCGAACCCCGGCTGCTACCCGACGTCGGTGATCCTCGCGCTGGCCCCGCTGCTGGCGGCCGGGCTGGTGGCACCCACCGACATCGTGGTTGTGGCCGCGTCGGGCACCTCAGGAGCCGGCCGCAAACCCACCGACTCGCTGATCGGCTCCGAGGTCATGTCGTCCATGTCGGCCTACAAGGCGGGCGGGGGGCACCAGCACACCCCCGAGATCGAACAGGGTCTGCGCGCCGCAGCCGGCACCGACGTGACGGTGCTGTTCACGCCGACGCTGGCCCCGATGCCGCGCGGCATCCTCGCCACCTGCACCGCGGCGGCGGAACCAGGGACCACGCGCGACGCCGTGGAGGACGCGCTGCACGCGGCCTACGGCGCCGAGCCGTTCGTGCAGGTCC
>CAZECO010000008.1:0-7388 GCA_964510455.1 uncultured Actinomycetes bacterium | reverse complement strand
GCCGTGGAGGACGCGCTGCACGCGGCCTACGGCGCCGAGCCGTTCGTGCAGGTCCTTCCGCGCGGCAGCTGGCCGCGCACCGGCGCGGTGCTCGGCAGCAACAGCGTCCACATCGGCGCGGCCTTCGATGCCAGGACCGGTCGCGTCACCGTTGTCAGCGCACTGGACAATCTCATCAAGGGGGCTGCGGGCCAGGCGGTGCAGAACGCCAATCTCGCACTGGGCTTCCCGGAGACGACCGGTCTCCCGCAGATCGGAGTGGCGCCGTGAACAGCATCGAGGTGCAGCGCACCGGCCACGGCGTGACCGCCCCGTCGGGCTTCCGCGCCGCCGGAGTCGCGGCAGGGCTGAAGAGTTCGGGCGGCCCCGATGTCGCACTCGTCGTCAACGACGGGCCGCTGCGCGCAGCCGCCGGGGTCTTCACCGCCAACCGGGTCAAGGCGGCACCGGTGATCTGGACCCAGCAGTGCCTCACGACCGGCGAGCTGTCCGCGGTCGTCCTGAATTCCGGGGGTGCCAACGCCTGCACCGGCCCGGACGGATTCGCCGACACCCACCGCACCGCCGAGCACCTCGCGCAGCGGCTCGACGTGGGGCCGATCGAGATCGGTGTCTGCTCGACCGGCCTGATCGGGATCCGGCTGCCGATGGACCGCCTGCTGCCGGGGATCGACTCGGCCGCCGCCGCGCTGTCCGCGGAAGGCGGTTCGGATGCGGCCCTGGCCATCATGACCACCGACAGCGTTCCCAAGACGGCCAGCGCCACGCTCGCCGGGGTCACCGTCGGCGGGATGGCGAAGGGCGCGGGGATGCTGGCACCGGGGATGGCCACCATGCTGTGCGTCATCACCACCGATGCGGTGGTGGACGCGGCCACCGCCGACGCGGTCCTGCGGGACGCCGCCGCGCTGAGCTTCGACCGCATCGACTCCGACGGATGCATGTCGACCAACGACACCGTGCTGCTGCTCGCCTCCGGCGCCAGCGGGGTGGCATTGCCCCCGGCGGACCTGGGAACCCTGGTCACCGCCGTCGCCGAGGACCTCGCGACCCAGCTGATCAACGATGCCGAAGGCGCCAGCAAGGACATCCTGATCCGGGTCGCCGGCGCCGCGACGGTCGCCGACGCCCAGGCCGTCGCGCGGTCGGTGGCCCGCAGCAACCTGTTCAAGGCCGCGATCCACGGCGAGGATCCGAACTGGGGCCGGGTCCTGGCCGCGATCGGGACCACCGATGCGGTCTTCGAGCCCGACGAGATCGACGTCGCCATCAACGGGGTGCAGGTGTGCCGCTCGGGGATGCCGGGCGAGGATCGGGAACGGGTCTCCATGGCGGCGCGGCAGGTCGATGTCGATATCGATCTGCATGCCGGCGCGGCGACCGGCTGGATCCTGACCAACGACCTGACCGCGGAGTACGTCCACGAGAACTCGGCATACTCGACATGACCATCCTGCGACGCATCGATCACGGCACCGCGATGGCCAATGCGGCCATCCTCGCCCAGGCGCTGCCCTGGCTCAAGCGGTTCCACGGCGCCACGGTCGTGGTCAAGTACGGCGGCAACGCCATGATCGACAACCAGCTGAAGCGGTCGTTCGCATCCGACATCGTCTTCCTGCGCCTGGCCGGGCTGCGGCCTGTCGTCGTCCACGGCGGAGGGCCGCAGATCACCGCGATGCTGCAGCGGCTCGACGTCTACCACGAATGGCGCAGCGGGTACCGGGTGACCACCCCGGAGGCGATGGACGTGGTCCGCATGGTGCTCACCGGTCAGGTGCAGCGGGAGATCGTGGGCCTGATCAACGAGCACGGCCCGTACGCGGTCGGGATCTCCGGGGAGGACGCGCACCTGTTCACCGCCGTGAAGCGCCTGGCGACGGTCGACGGCGAGAGCATCGACATCGGCCTGGTCGGCGACATCGCCGAGGTCCGCCCCGACTTCGTCACCACCCTGCTGAACGACAACCTGATCCCGGTCGTGTCGTCCATCGGCCTGGGCGCCGGCGGCGAGGTGTACAACGTCAACGCGGACGCCGCCGCAGCCGCGCTGGCGGCGGCGCTGCCCGCGGAGAAGCTGATCATGCTGACCGATGTCGAGGGCCTGTACGCCGACTGGCCGGCCTCCGATGAGGTGATCCGCACCATCTACACCAGCGAGCTCACCGAGCTGCTGCCCACGCTCGCCTCAGGGATGGTGCCCAAGATGCGGGCCTGCCTCGACGCGGTCACCGCCGGGGTGGCCAGAGCCCACGTCATCGACGGCCGGCTCGCCCACTCGCTGCTGCTGGAGGTCTTCACCGACGTCGGTGTCGGCACGATGGTGCTGCCGGACGGGGTGGAGGACGTATGACCGGCCCCGGTACCGCCGCAGCCCAGCAGCGCTGGCAGGCGGTGATGATGAACAACTACGGCACGCCGCCGCTGGCGCTGTCGCACGGCAGCGGGTGCACCGTCTGGGACGCCGACGGCAGGGCCTACCTCGACCTCATCGCCGGCATCGCGACGGTCAGCATCGGCCATGCCCACCCGGGCCTCGCCGCCGCGGTTGCGGAACAGTCCCAGCGCCTGGTGCACAGCTCGAACCTGTTCATCCACGAGCCGGGCATCGCGCTGGCGGAGCGGCTGCTGGACCTGATCGGCCGCCCCGGCCGGGTGTTCCTCTGCAACGACGGCGCGACCGCGAACGAGGCCGCGCTGAAGCTGGCGCGCCGGCACGGCTGGCGCAGCAGCCCCGAGGGCGGACGGCTCGAGGTCGTCGCCGCAGAGGGGTCCTTCCACGGCCGCACGATGGGAGCGCTCGCCGTGACCGGCAACCCGGCCAAGCGGGACCCGTTCCAGCCGCTGCCGGGCCCGGTCGCCTTCGTCCCCTACGGCGACGCCGATGCGCTGGCCGGTGCGGTGACCGAGGCCACCGCGGCCGTCATCCTGGAGCCGGTGCTGGGCGAGGGCGGCGTCATCGTGCCCCCGGCCGGGTACCTCGCCGCCGCCCGGGAGGCCTGCGACCGCGCCGGCGCCCTGCTCATCGTCGACGAGGTCCAGTCCGGCATCGGACGCACCGGCGCGTGGTTCGCCAGCCTGGCCGCCGGCGTCGTGCCCGACATCATCACGCTGGCCAAGGGAGTCGCGGGCGGCATGCCGCTGGGCGTGACGATCGGGCTGGGTCCGGCCGCCGACCTGTTCGCCCCCGGCGACCACGGCTCCACCTTCGGCGGCAATCCGGTGTCGACGGCCGCCGCGCTCGCCGTCCTCGACACGATCGAGGCCGACGACCTGCTGGCGCACGCCACAGCCGTCGGCGAGGCGTGGTCGCAGGCGTTCGACGCCATCGATCACCCGCTGCTGGCCGGGCACCGCGGGGTCGGGCTCTGGCGCGCGCTGCAGCTGGCGCAGCCCGTGGCGCCGCAGGTCGAGGCCGCCGCCAGGGAAGCGGGATTCCTGATCAACGCGGTGCGCCCCGACGCGATCCGGCTGGCACCCCCGCTGGTGCTCACGCGCGACGAGGCCCTCCGGTTCGCGGCGGCCGTCCCGGCACTGCTGGACGGGGTGGCGCCATGAGCGTGCCGAAGACGAAGAACGCCCGCCGCGCCCGGATCATCGAGCTGATCCTGACCCGGCCGATCCGATCCCAGTCCGAGCTGCGCGAGCTGCTGCTGTCCGACGGCATCGACGTCACCCAGGCCACCCTGTCGCGCGACCTCGACGAGATCGGCGCGACGAAGGTCCCCTACACCGGCGGGGGCAACGTGTACGCGGTGCCCGGCGAGGGCGGCGACACCTCGCTGCAGACCCCGGACGAGGAGACCGTCACCGGTGCGCGCCTCGCGCGGATCGGCGCGGACCTGGTGGTCTCGGTGGACCACTCGGGGAACCTGGTGGTCGTGCGCACCCCGCCCGGCGGGGCCCAGTATCTGGCCAGCCACATCGATCACACCGTGCTGCCGGGCGTGATCGGAACAGTCGCGGGGGACGACACCGTCCTTATGGTGACGCGATCACCCACGGGCGGGCTCGAGGTGGCGCAGCGGCTGCTCGACCTCATCAACGGCCGCGCCCGCCTGGCGTGAGCCGAAGAAACAGATCTCACCGAATCACACGAACGGAACAACGAAAGGTGCACCCATGACGGATCGCGTGGTACTCGCGTACTCCGGCGGACTGGACACGTCGGTTGCGATCCCCTGGATCGCGGACGACACCGGGGCGGAAGTGGTCGCGGTGGCGGTCGACGTCGGCCAGGGCGGCGAGGACATGGAGGTCATCCGCGAGCGCGCCCTCGGCTGCGGCGCGGTGGAGTCGATCGTCGTCGATGCCCGAGAGGAGTTCGCGTCCGACTACTGCATGCCGGCGCTGCGGGCCAACGCGCTCTATATGGACCGCTACCCCCTGGTGTCCGCACTGTCGCGGCCGCTCATCGCCAAGCATCAGGTCGAGGCGGCCAAGTACTTCGGCGCGAACACCCTCGCCCACGGTTGCACCGGCAAGGGCAACGACCAGGTCCGCTTCGAGGTCGCCTACAGCAACCTCGCGCCGGGGATGAAGGTGATCGCACCCGCCCGCGACTACGCATGGACGCGCGACGTCGCCATCGACTACGCCGAGCAGCGGAACCTCCCCATCGACGTGACCAAGAAGTCCCCGTACTCGATCGACCAGAACGTCTGGGGGCGCGCGGTGGAGACCGGCTTCCTGGAAGACCTGTGGAACGGGCCGACCGAGCACCTGTACTCCTACACCAGCGCCCCGGACACCCACCGTGCCCCGGACGAGGTCACCATCACCTTCGAGCACGGCAACCCCGTCGCACTCGACGGCCAGCCGGTCACCGCGCTGCAGGCCATCGAGCAGCTCAACGCCCGGGCCGGAGCCCATGGCGTGGGCCGCCTCGACATGGTCGAGGACCGCCTCGTCGGCATCAAGAGCCGCGAGATCTACGAGGCCCCCGGGGCGATGGCGCTGCTGACCGCGCGGGAGGAGCTCGGCAACGTGACGCTGGAGCGCGAGCTGGCGCGGTTCTACCGCGGCGTCTCCCAGCGGTGGAGCGAGCTGGTCTACGACGGGCTCTGGTTCTCGCCGCTGAAGCGGGCCCTGGAGCGGTTCAGCGATGAGGTGAACCAGTACGTCTCGGGCGAGGTGCGGATGATGCTGCACGCCGGGCGGGCAACCGTGGTCGGAAGGCGCAGCGCCGAGTCGCTGTACGACTTCGGCCTGGCCACCTACGACACCGGCGACACCTTCGACCAGTCCCGGGCCAAGGGGTTCATCGATCTGTGGGGCCTGGCCAGCACGCTCGCGGCCGCCCGTGACCAGCGGGTGGGCCGTGCCTACTGAGGAGCAGCCCACGCTGCTGTACGGGGGCCGCTTCACGCGGCAGCCCGGCGAGGCGATGGCCGAGCTCAGCCGGTCGACCCACTTCGACTGGGCGCTGGCGCCCTATGACATCGCGCAATCGAAGGCCCACGCGCGGGTGCTGCACGCTGCCGGTCTGCTGACCGACGAGGAATCGCGGGCGATGCTGCAGGCACTGGCGCAGATGGCCGGCGAGGTGTCGCGGGCGGAGTTCCGCCCGAGCCCGGCGGATGAGGACGTGCACACGGCGCTGGAGCGCCGGCTGCTGGAGGTGCTCGGCGAGGAGCTCGGGGGCAAGCTCCGGGCGGGCCGCAGCCGCAATGACCAGGTCGCCACCGACTTCCGGATGTTCCTGCGCGATCAGGCGCGGCTGCTGGCGTCGCTGGTGCTGGACCTGGCCGAGGCGCTGCGCCACCAGGCGGCACGGCACGTCGACGACCCCGCGCCCGGTTTCACGCACCTGCAACGGGCGCAGCCGGTGTCCTTCGGCCACGAGCTCGGCAAGCACGTGCAGGCCCTGCTGCGGGACGTCGACCGGCTGCGCGACTGGGATGCGCGCACCGCTCTGTCGCCGATGGGCGCCGGCGCACTGTCCGGCTCGTCGTTGCCGCTGGACCCCATGACCGTTGCCCGAGAGCTGGGCTTCGACGGGGTGCTGGCGAACTCCATCGACGCGGTCAGCGACCGGGACTTCGTGGCGGAGTTCCTCTTCGTCGCGGCGATGCTGGGCGTCCACGTCTCCCGCCTGGGGGAGGAGATCTGCTTGTGGGCATCGCGGGAGTTCGCATGGGCGCAGCTCGATGACAGGTTCGCGACCGGATCGAGCATCATGCCGCAGAAGAAGAATCCCGATGCCGCCGAGCTCGCGCGCGGGAAGTCGGGCCGGCTGGTCGGGAATCTGGTGGCGCTGCTGACGGTGCTCAAAGGGCTGCCGTTCGCGTACAACCGGGATCTGCAGGAGGACAAGGAGCCGGCGATGGACTCGATCGCCACGCTGCACCTGGTGCTGCCGGCGATGGCGGGGACCGTCGAGACCCTGCGGTTCGACACCGCACGGATGGCGCAGGTCGCACCGGAGGGGTTCGCGCTCGCCACCGAGATCGCCGATTGGCTGGTTCGCCGCGGTGTGCCCTTCCGCGAGGCCCATGAGGCCTCGGGCCGATGCGTGCGACTGGCGGAGGCGCGGGGGGCGGACCTGACCGACCTGACGGGCGAGGAGCTGGCCTCCGCGCATCCGCTGCTGACCGAAGCGGTCAGGGAGGTCCTGGACGTTGGGTACGCGCTCAACGCGCGCTCGGCGCCGGGCGGGACGGCCCCGAGCAGGGTGAGGGAGCAGCTGGCCGCAGCGGCCGATCAGGTCGCCGCCGACCGGGCGTGGGTGGCGGCCAATCCGATCCCAATTGCCCTGGCTTTGTGATTCCATCGTGCTATGAATCACCCCGCTGCGCGGACGGTCAATATTCCTTTTCGCGCGAACGGCCGCGACAATGGGCCTATGGGGTCGCACGCGCGCCTGGAACGGCCCTCCTAGATCACGGAAGGAAATGACCATGAGCAGCACTCCGCCCGAAGAGACTCCTGAATCTGCATCCGAGCCGACCCCGCCGCCGAGCTCCGGCGACTGGTCTGCAACGCCCCCGCCCCCCCCGCCGAGCCCCGACTTCAGCACCCCCGTGCCGCCGCCGAGCCCGGAATTCGGCTCCGTACCGCCGCCGAGCCCGGACTTCGGCTCCGTACCGATGCCGCCGCTGGACGCTGCGCAGGCCGGTGTCCGCTACGACGTCCCGCAGGATCAGAAGAACCTCGCGCTGATCTCGACGCTGGGGATGCTGATCGCCGGCTTCATCTCACCTTTGATCGTCTTCGTCCTCACTAACGGCGACCCGGCCAAGCGATTCGCGAATGACCACGCCAAGGAGGGCCTGAACTTCTCCATCGTCTACTTCGTGGGATGGGCGATCTCATTCGTGCTGATGTTCGTCCTGGTCGGCTTCCTGCTGATCCCGCTGCTGCTGGGCTGGGGCCTGTGGGTGATCATC
>CAZECO010000007.1:43854-45435 GCA_964510455.1 uncultured Actinomycetes bacterium | reverse complement strand
GCCCGCGCGCATCATCCGGCGCTCCAGCGCCAGCGAGGGCTTGGGCGGTGCGGTCATCCCGCCGGCACCGAGGAGTACGAGGGCACGGAACCGGCCTCGGACAGCGGCCAGATGACCGCGAATACGCGGCCGATCGCCCTGTCCACGGGCACCATGCCGCCGCCCGGGTCGCCCAGGTGCGACCGGGAGTCGGCCGAAGCAGAGCGGTGGTCCCCCATCAGCCACATGTGGCCCTCGGGCACGATCACATCGAACTGCTGCGTGCTCGGGAGATCACCGGGGTACAGGTATGGCTCGTGGAGGGGGATGCCGTTGACCGTGATGGCCCCGTCGGAGTTGCAGCACTTCACGTGATCCCCGCCGATGCCGATCAACCGCTTGACGAACACGGTGTCCGGAGGCGGCACCAGCCCGACGGTGCGGCCGATCTCGGAGAAGAACCCTTCCACCGGGTTGACGGGTGCGACCACCGCCGCAGCGGCGAAGGTCCCGGCGCCGTCGAACACCACCACGTCCCCGCGGCGGGGTTCGTCGATCCGGTACGTCAACCGGTTGACCGCCACGCGGTCCCCCACGTTCAGCGTCAGTTCCATCGACCCGGACGGGATGAAGAACACCTGCACCAGGAAGGCCCTGACGAACAGCGCGATCAGCAGCGCCAGCGCGACCGTGACGATGAGTTCCAGCCACGCGGGAAGCTTCCGCTTCGTCCTCGGCTCCGATGGTCGGGTCCCGGGTCCGCGATCCGTCGGAGGAGGGATTGGGAGTGCGGACACGGTGGAAGGCTATCCTCTGGCGGTCAGACGTTCTCGCGGCGCTCGCGGATCTTGGCGGCCTTCCCGCGGCGCTCGCGCAGGTAGTACAGCTTGGCGCGGCGGACATCGCCCCGGCTGACGATCTCGATCTTCTCCACGATCGGGGTATGCACCGGGAAGGTCCGCTCGACACCGACGCCGAAGGAGACCTTGCGGACGGTGAACGTCTCCCCCACGCCTCCGCCCTGCCGGGCGATCACCGCACCCTGGAACACCTGGATGCGGGAGCGGTTGCCCTCGATGACCTTCACATGGACCTTGACCGTGTCGCCGGGCCGGAAGTCGGGGTGATCGGTGCGCAGCGAGGCCGCGTTGACCGAATCGAGGTTGTGCATGGGGTCGTCCATTCCGCAGGCGCCACAGGCCGCCCACCGCCGTCCGGCTCGAGGGCCGGAAGTGATTGTGGCAGATGCGCCGTGATGGGGCTCCCTGTGGCAAGCGGACCCGCGGCGCGGCTTCAGTGTGCCACAGCGGCCGCAGCGCCAGCCAATCGCGGCGCCGCTCGCCGTCAGGCGGGGCCGAGCAGGTCGGGACGGTTGAGCCTGGTGCGCAGCGCCGACTGCTCGGTGCGCCATTGCGCGACAGCCGCATGGTTGCCCGACTGCAGGACCGCCGGGACGTCCAGGCCGCGCCAGGTCCGCGGCCGGGTGTAGCAGGGAGCCTCCAGCAGCCCGTCTCGGCCCGCTGAGAAGGAGTCGTCGTCGGCGCTGTCGGCATTGCCGAGCACGCCCGGGATCAGCCGGGCCACCGCCTCCACGATGACCAG
>CAZECO010000007.1:0-43754 GCA_964510455.1 uncultured Actinomycetes bacterium | reverse complement strand
CGGCATTGCCGAGCACGCCCGGGATCAGCCGGGCCACCGCCTCCACGATGACCAGTGCGGCCGCCTCCCCCCCGGCGAGCACGTAGTCACCGATAGACAGCTCCAGCACCGGCAGCCGGCTGCGGTAATGCTGCGCCACCCTGGCGTCGATGCCCTCGTAGCGCCCGCACGCGATGATCAGACGGCCGGCGCCGGACAGCGCCACGGCGGTGGACTGGCGGAAGGGGACCCCGGTGGGCGTCGGGATCAGCAGCACCGACTCCTGCGGGTCGAGTTCCAGCAGCGCGTCGAGGCACTCCCCCCAGGGTTCTGGCTTCATGACCATGCCCGGTCCGCCGCCGTAGGGCGCGTCGTCGACGGTGCGGTGGCGGTCATGGGTGTGCTCGCGCAGATCGTGGATCCGCAGGTCGATCACCTGGTCGGCCACCGCCCTGCCCAGCAGGCTCAGCCGCAGCGGCTCGAGGTAGTCGGGGAAGATGGACACCACATCGATGCGCACGACGTCCTCAGTCCCCATCGTCGGGCGCATCGGACAGCAGGCCGGGGCGGTCCGCCACCGTGATCGCCCGCGCCTCGACATCGACCTCCGGGACGATCTCGGCGACCAGCGGCACCAGCCGCGTCGAACCGTCGGCCATCTCCACCACGAGCAGATCCTGGGCCGGCGGGTGCATCACGTCGACCACCGACCCCACCACACCGGCTTCCGTGCGCACAGCGCAGCCGATGAGGTCGTAGTCGTACCACGCCTGCGGCTCGGCCACCCGGTCGTCCTCGTCGCGGTACAGCACCACACCGCTGAGCGCCTGCGCGGCATCGCGATCGCGGGCGCCGGCGAAGGCCACCATCAGGCGGCCCGAATGCCACCGGCTGGCCTGCACGGTCAGCGCCGACGGGCCCTCCGCGGCGGTGAACAGCACCGACCCCGGTGCGAACCTGACATCCGGATCGTCGGTGCGCACATCGACTGCGACTTCGCCCCGGACCCCGTGGGCGCGGCCCACCCGGCCCACCACGACGCGCACTAGCGCCCGGCCACGTCCACGAAGTCAACCCTCACCCGGGATCCGGGGTCGGTGTCGATCGCATCGACCACCGTCCGGATCGCGTTCGCGGTGCGCCCGGAACGTCCGATCGCCCTGCCCATGTCATCGGGGTGCACCCGGATCTGCAGCGTGCGCCCGCGCCTGGACGACGCCAACCGGACCGAAACGTCCTCCGGATGGTCCACGATGCCCTTGATCAGGTGCTCGACTGCCTCAGCGAGCATGATCAGACCTTCTCGGCCTCGGCCTCGCCGGCTTCGGCAACGGGTTGCGGGGCCTCCTGGGCGGCCACCTCGACCGGCTCGGCAACCGCCGGCTCGGCGGCTGCAGCGGCCTTCGCCTTCGACTTGGCGGCCTGCTCCTTGGCGAACTTCTCGTTCTCGCCGGCGGCGTCCAGCGCGGCCGCCTCGAAGATCGCGCGGCGGTCGGGCTTCGCCGGGGCAACCTTCAGCGTCCCCTCGGCACCGGGCAGACCCTTGTACTTCTGCCAATCACCGGTGATCTCCAGCAGGCGCTGCACGGCCTCGGTCGGCTGGGCGCCGACTCCGAGCCAGTACTGCGCACGGTCGCCGGCGATCTGGATGAGGCTGGGCTCTTCCTTGGGGTGATAGAGCCCGATCTCCTCGATCGACCGGCCGTCGCGGCGGTTGCGCGAGTCGGCGATGACGATGCGGTACTGCGGGTTGCGCTTCTTGCCCAAGCGCTTCAACTTGATCTTGACAGCCACGGCTGCACGGTCTCCTGGTTCTTCCGGTTGCTGCACCCGGTCGGCCGGGCGGGGTTCCGACGACCGATGGTTCGCAGATGGTTGCATCGCAGGCGGAGAGAGGGCCGCCCGGCAGATGCCTCGCCGCACCAGTGTGCCAGACGGCGCGCCCTTGGGTAAATCCGCGCTTCGGGGTTCCGCGGTGCGGCGGACCGGGCGGCGGATCGGCAGCGGTGCGGCAGCTCGGCGGCGTTCCCGGCCTCGATACGGCCCGATTCCGCTCGCTTCAGAGTCTCGCCGGATCGTCGGGCAGGCGGGCGGCGGATCCACGGTGCTTGCATGCGCTTCGGAATCTGGTGGGGAGGGTGGCGGTGCCGGAGCGGTGGGCGGCGGATTCGGGCGCCGCGAGCAGGCGGTCCCGGCAGCGGCGGACCTGGGATTCACCGGGCGTTGATCTCAACGATCTGCCGCAGCGATGCGGTGAGACGCTGCGATCAACCGCCCCGCCAGATGCCGAAGACCCTGTTTGCACCCGTCCGGCCGGGGCTTCGCACCTGCTCCGGGGGTTCCCGCGGCGTGCCGCGCCCGATCCACCCCCGCCGCGGGTGCATCCTCGCCCCCGCAACGGGTCAACGGCGTCGATGCCGCTATCCCAGCAGGTTCTTGAACTCCTCGGGCAGCTCCAGCGAATCCGCGCTCTGCGCAGCGGCGGTGTCCTGTTGCTGCTGGGCCCGCTTGGCCGGGTTCCCGCTGCGCCCCTTCGCGCCGCGATTCGACTTCTGCTGCTTGCCCTTGGCCTTCTTCGCCCCGCTCCCGCCCGCGACGCCCGGCATCCCCGGCATACCGGGCATCCCGCCGCCGGCGCGCATCTGCTTCATCATCTTCTGCGCCTGCTCGAACCGCTCGAGCAGGCCGTTGACGTCGGCGACGGTGCGGCCGGAGCCGTTGGCGATGCGCTGCCGCCGGCTCGCGTTGAGGATCTTGGGGTCCTGCCGCTCCTGCGGCGTCATCGAATGGATGATCGCGGCCACCCGGTCGAGCTCGCGGTCGTCGATGCCGGCGATCTGGTCCTTCAACTCCCCCATTCCCGGCAGCATGCCGAGGAGCTTCGACAGCGACCCCATCTTCTTCACCGCGGTCATCTGCTGCAGGAAATCATCGAGGGTGAAGCTCTCGCCTCGCTCCACCTTCCCGGCCATCTTCATGGCCTGCTCGGCATCGAAGGCCCGCTCCGCCTGCTCGATGAGCGTCAGGATGTCGCCCATGTCGAGGATCCGCGAAGCCATCCGGTCGGGGTGGAACACCTCGAGGTCGTCGAGCTTCTCCCCGACCGCGGCGTACAGGATGGGCTTGCCGGTGACGGTCACGACCGACAGCGCCGCACCGCCGCGCGCGTCGCCGTCCAGCTTGGTGAGGATGACGCCGTCGATCCCCACCTCGCGGGCGAAGTTGTCGGCCGTGGTGACCGCGTCCTGGCCGATCATCGCGTCGATCACCAGCAGGGTCTCGTCCGGATCGACCGCGGCCTTGATCCGGCGCAGCTGATCCATCAGCTCGCTGTCGATCGCCAACCGCCCCGCGGTGTCGATGATGACGATGTCGCGGACGGTCGCGCGCGCACGGGCGACACCGTCGGTCGACACGGCCACGGGATCGCCGACACCGTTGCCGGGCTGGGGCGCGTACACCGGCACACCGGCCTGCTCGCCCACGACCTTCAGCTGATCGACCGCGTTCGGTCGCTGCAGGTCCGCGGCGACCAGCAGCGGCTGATGCCCCTGCCGCACCAGCTGCTTGGCGAGCTTGCCGGCCAGCGACGTCTTGCCGGCGCCCTGCAGACCGGCGAGCAGGATCACCGTCGGCGGCGTCTTGGACAGCGCGAGGCGCCGGGTCGACCCGCCGAGGATCGCGATCAGCTCCTCGTTGACGATCTTCACGACCTGCTGAGCCGGGTTCAGCGCGCCGCTGACCTCGGCGGACAGGGCGCGCTCCCGGACGCGCGCGGTGAACGCCCGGACCGCCGGCAGCGCCACATCGGCCTCGAGCAGGGCGATGCGGATCTCGCGGATCGTCGCGTTGACGTCCTCCTCCGACAGGCGTCCCTTGCCCCGCAGGTTCTTGAACGTCGCGGTGAGGCGGTCGGACAGGTTGGCGAACACGTCGGTCTCCCCCGTTCAGGGCTCGAATCTGGCGGCGCGCACAGCGCGGCCGACCCCATCAGGGTACCCGTTGGCGGAGCCGTCAGCGCTGCTGCAGGACCTCCTGCAGCAGGCCGCGAACCCGCTCCGCATGCTCCTGCGCCAGCGGCTGCCCCTCCCGATCGGTGATGTAGAACGTGTCGATCACGTTGGCGCCGCGGGACTCGATGTGGGCCGAGGAGATGTTGACACCCGCTCCGGTGAGGGCGCGCGTCAGCCGGTAGAGGGTGCCCGGCCGGTCGTGTGCGCGCACCTCGACGACGGTGGCGGTGCGGGATGCGCGATCGACGATATCGACCCGGTTGGCCGGGCGGTCGAACTGTGCCTCCTGCGCCGGGTAGGCGTCCTCACGGCGACGCAGGGCCGCCGCGAGGTCCAGCGATCCGTCCAGCGCGCGGCGGACATCTGCCGCAAGCCGGCCGTCATCCACCGACCCGCCGTAGGTCGCATCGACGGTCCACATCAGCAGCGCCCGGCTGCCGTAGGTCTCGGTGGTGGCGGAGCGGACATCGAGCCGGTACATCGCAAGCGTGCCCGCGACCAGGGAGAGCAGCCCGGGGCGGTCATCGGCTGCTATGACCACCTCGATGCCGCCGGGGCCGCGCCTGATGGCGACCTCCACGTCCTGCCCGGCCAGGAGCCTGCGGTACGCCTGAGCCGGCAAGCTGGATGCGGCCTGCTGGGGACGGCCCTGCAGGACGGCCCTGCACCGCCTGGTCAGTTCATCGACCAGGGCGGCCTTCCAGTCGCTCCAGGCCTTGGGACCCGTCGCGGCGGCATCGGCCAGGGTCAGGTAGTACAGCAGGTCCAGGGTATCGGTGTCCCCGACGACGCCTGCGACGGCCGCGATCGTCTCGGGATCGTCCAGATCGCGGCGGGTGGCGGCCTCGGGCAGGATCAGGTGGTGCCGCACGAGTGTGTGCAGGACCGCCGAATCGGCTGCGTCGAAACCGAGGTCCGGTGCGATCTCGGTGATCAGCTCGCCGCCCAAGATGCTGTGGTCGCGACCCGGGCGGCCCTTGCCGATGTCGTGCAGCAGCGCGCCGAAGAGCAGCAGATCGGGGCGGTCCACGTGGCGCTGGTACTGGGCCGCCACGACCGCGGTCTCCACCAGGTGGCGGTCGACGGTGAACCGGTGCACGGCGTTGCGCTGGGGGGCGGAGCGGATCGGCGCCCACAGCGGGATCAGCCGCTCGATCAGACCGACCTGATCCAGCGACTCCCACACCGGCACCGCGGGCCGTCCAGCGCCCAGCAGCGACACCATCGCGTCGCGCGCCTGCCGGGGCCACGGCGCCGGCATGAGGGCTGACTCTTGGCCCAGCCGGGCAAGGGCATGCGGCGACAGGCGCAGCCCCGACTGGGCCGCCGCAGCTGCGGCGCGCAGCACCAGGACCGGGTCGCGATCGGGTCTGGCGTCAGCGGCCAGCACCACCTCGCCTGCCTGCTCGACGACCCCAGTGGCCAGCGGCCTGCGGGAGGCGCCCCGCTCGCCGCGCATCCTCCGCAGCGGCCCGCGGCGCTGGCGGGAGGTCGCCCGCTGCAGCCGGTACCAGGTCGCATCGCTGGCGTACGCGATCGCCCGTCCGGCCGCACTGACCTCCCGCATCATGTCCAACGAGTCGCCGTAGCCGAGCTCGTCGGCCACCGCATCCTGCTCCTGCATCAGCAGCCGGTCGTTCGGCCGGGCCGAGCGCGACAGCAGGCTCAGATGCAGTGCATCGCGCACATCCAGCAGCAGCCGGCGCGGGCCCTCGATCCCGGTGTGCGGCAGGTCGGTCAGCCAGGTGGCCGCCAGCGCCCGCAGGATCGTGATGTCCCGCAGACCCCCGTAGGCCTCCTTGATGTCCGGTTCCAACAGGTACGCGAGCTCGCCGTCCCGGTCGATCCGCTCGTCCACCAGTTCGCGCAGCCCCGACAGCCGGCTCGGCGCGAGCGCGCGCCAGTCGGCCAGCACGGACTCCAGCAGCCTGCTGCGCAGCTCATCGTCGCCGGCCACGGTCCTGGAGTCGAGCAGGCCCAGCACCACCTTCAGATCGGAGGCCGCCAGGCGGCGCGCCTCCGAGATGGTGCGCACGCTGTGATCCAGCTTGAGCTTGGCGTCCCAGACCGGGTACCAGATCGCCTCCGCCACACCGTCGATCCCGCCGTTGTGGATCAGCAGCAGATCGAGGTCGCTGCCCGGGGACATCTCGCGCCGGCCGTAGCCGCCCACGGCCACCAGAGCGGCGCTGTGCTTCGCCCCGCCGCTGGCCTCGAAGAGCGAGCCCAGCCACTGGTCGGTGAGCCCGCTCAGGGCCGAGCGGCGTTCCTCGGGCGTCAGGCCCCGCCGCTGCAGCAACTCCTGCCGCGCGGCTGCGTACTGCGTCGCCGAACTCATCGCAGGCATCCCTTCCGTCCTCGATCCTGCCCGAACGAGGTTCGGGCCGACCACCATCGTGGCCGGCCCGAACCCCTCATCCCTGGTGCTCTACAGCGCGTCGGGGCCGCGCTCCCCGGTCCGCACCCGCACCACGCTGTCGACCGGCGACACCCACACCTTGCCGTCGCCGATCCGACCCGTCTGGGCGGTCTTGACGATGACATCGACGACAGAGTCGGCGTCATCGTTCTCGACCAGGATCTCGATGCGGAGCTTGGGCACCAGGTCCACGGTGTACTCCGCGCCGCGGTACACCTCGGTGTGGCCCTTCTGCCGGCCGAAGCCCGAGGCCTCGCTGACCGTGAGCCCGTGGATGCCGTAGGCCTCCAGCGCGGACTTCACATCCTCCAACTTGAACGGCTTGATCACCGCTGTGATGAGCTTCATGACGTCACCCCTTCCTTCTGCGCGGCCCGCGCCGCAGCCGATCCGACCCCGACGAAGCTGCCGCCCGCGCCGGTGTTCTCGCCCAACACGTACGCCGTCTCGCCGTGCACGATCCGGTCGATGCCCGAGACCTCGGTGTCCTCGCTGACCCGGAAGCCGATCGCCAGGTCGATGGCCTTGGCGATGATCAGCGCCAGGATGAAGGAGAACGCCATGACCGCGACGGCGGCGACCACCTGCGTCCACAGCTGGGCGAACCCGCCGCCGTAGAGCAGGCCGTTGACGCCCGCCGGAGCAGCCTCGGTGGCCAGGACGCCGATCAGGATCGTGCCCACCAGGCCGCCGACCAGGTGCACGCCGACCACATCGAGCGAGTCGTCGTACTTCAACCGGTACTTCAGGCTGACAGCCAGGGCGCACAGCACGCCGGCGATGGCGCCGATGGCGATGGCGCCGATCGGGCTGACCGAGGAGCACGACGGAGTGATGGCCACCAGGCCCGCGACGATGCCGGACGCTGCGCCGAGGGTCGTCGCGTGGCCGTCGCGGATCTTCTCCGTGAGCAGCCAGCCGAGCATCGCGGCACAGGTCGCGACGATGGTGTTCAGGAAGACCACCGCGGCCGTGTTGTCCGCAGCCAGCGCCGAGCCGGCGTTGAACCCGAACCAGCCGAACCACAGCATCGCGGCGCCGAGCATGACCAGCGTCAGGTTGTGCGGCTTCATCGGGGTCTTCGGCCAGCCGAGCCGCTTGCCCAGCACGATCGCCAGCGCCAGGGCGGCGGCGCCCGCGTTGATGTGCACGGCGGTGCCCCCGGCGAAGTCGATCGCGGGAACGCCGTTGAGCGGGCCCAGCCCCTCGAAGATCCAGCCGCCGGTGCTCCACACCCAGTGGGCGACCGGGAAGTAGACGATCGTCGCCCAGAGCCCGGCGAAGATCAACCATGCGCCGAACTTCGCCCGGTCCGCGATGGCGCCGGCGATCAGGCCGGCGGTGATCGATGCGAACAGCAACTGGAACGCCACGAACGCGATCGCCGGCAGGCTGGCCTCCGGATCGTCGGTCATCAGCCCCTCGAGGCCGAAGTAGGTCCCGGGGTTGCCGAAGAAGGCGTTGCCCTCGCTGAACGCCACCGAGTACCCGAACACGACCCAGAGCATGCTGACCACGCCCAGCGCCCCCATGACCATCATGGTCATGTTGAGCACTCCCTTGGACCGGGTCATGCCGCCGTAGAACAGCGCAAGACCCGGAATCATGAACAGCACCAATGCTGATGATGTGAGAACCCAGGCGGTATCGCCGGAGTTCAGAGCAATGTCGTCCATCGCCTCCCTCTCCCTCTCGAAGTGAACGGAATAGCGAAACAGTGAGCCCCGGGTGTTTCGAGCGGGGGGCGGCCGGCATTACGGCGGTGTATCGTCTGGGCGCCTACGGTTAAGGGCGTGTAACAGCGATCAAGAGCCGGCCACGATGGCCGAGACGAATTCCGCGGGCTCGAAGGGCGCCAGGTCGTCGGGCCCCTCACCGAGCCCGACCAGCTTCACCGGGACCCCGAGCTCCCGCTGGACGGCCACGACGATGCCGCCCTTCGCCGTCCCGTCGAGCTTGGTCAGCACGATGCCGGTGATCTCGACCACCTCCGCGAACACCCGCGCCTGGTTGAGCCCGTTCTGACCGGTCGTAGCATCCAGCACCAGCAGCACCTCGCTGACCGGCGCCTGCTTCTCGATCACCCGCTTCACCTTGCCGAGCTCGTCCATCAGCCCCGTCTTGGTGTGCAGCCGGCCGGCGGTGTCGATCAGCACGGTGTCCGCCTCGCTGGCGATCCCGGCGCGCACCGCGTCGAACGCGACCGCTGCCGGGTCTCCCCCGTCGGGGCCGCGGACGACTTCGGCGCCGACCCGGGTGCCCCAGGTCGCCAGCTGGTCGGCGGCGGCGGCGCGGAAGGTGTCCGCCGCGCCGAGCACCACCTGGCGGTCGTCCGCCACGAGCAGCCGCGCGATCTTCCCGGTCGTGGTGGTCTTCCCGGTGCCGTTCACGCCGACGATGAGCACCACCGCCGGCTTGCCCTCCCGCCGCGACGTCGCCAGGGAGCGGTCCAGGCCGGGGTCCACCTGCGCCAGCAGCTGGCCGCTGAGCACCGCCCGCAGCTTGGCGGGATCCGCGATCCCGTTGACCCGGACCTCCGCGCGCAGCGCCTCGACGAGTTCGGTCGTCGGGCCGACGCCCAGGTCGGCCATCAGGAGGGTCTCCTCGACCTCCTCCCAGGTCTGCTCGTCGATCCGGTCCTTGGACAGCAGCGCCAGCAGCGCCACGCCGATGGCGCTGTTGGACCGGGCGAGCCGGGCGCGCAGCCGCGCCATCCGCCCCGCGGCTGGGGCAGGCGCCTCGATGGTCGGGGGCTGCGCCTGGGCCGGCACCGAGATTGTGGGCTGCTCAGGGGCGACGAGCACGTCGCCGACCGGCACATCCTCGATCCCGCGCCGCGGCGTGTCGCGCGGCTGTGTCGCGTCGTCGCCGACGCCTGGGAGGTAGTCCTGGCCCGGCCTGAGCGGTGGCGGTGCTGCGCGGTTGCGCCGGGCGACCAGGAAGAGTCCGACGCCGAGGGCGAGCAGCGACAGCAGGATGATGATCGGCAGCAGCAGGGAGGCAAGGTTCACGCGTGGAATTGTCGCACTCCCCGGCACCCGCGACCGAAGCGTCAGGCGCTTCGGTGTTTAACGCGGGCAGAGCCGGGTAGAACCAGGCATGGCCATCCTTACCGAATCCACCGCGACCATCCACCGTCCTGTCGGCACCAGCCCTGCCGCCGATGTGGCCTCCGGCCGGCAGGGCGCCCTCGTATGGACGGGAATGCTGATCGCCTGTCTGGTCTTGTGGGGGTTTGTGGTCCTCGGGATCCTGACGGTGCTGGGCATCGGCTGACCAGGGCCTATTCCGCTTCGGCGCTGTCGGCCTTGCGCTGCGCCAGCGCCGGCGACAGCAGCCGGTGGGTAGCGAACGCACCCAGCAGGAACAGCGGGAAGCCCAGGACGAGCTTGGCGACCCCGAGCGCACCGACCTCGCCCGCCAGGTAGAGCGGCACCTGCACCACCACCCGAACCGTGAACAGCGCCGCCCACAGCCAGGTGGCGCGGTATGCCGCGCGGCGCAGCGGTGCGAACTCGCGCCAGGCCCCGCCATCGCCGGTCATCACCCTGATCCCGACCCCGACCAGAGGCTGGCGGATCAGCGCGGAGAGCGCGAAGGCCGCGGCGTAGCCGAGATTGAGGAGCAGCCCGGGGAGGAAGAAGTCCTCGGCGCGCCCGGTACGGTTGGCCAGCCAGGCCGCGATGCCGACCCCCAGGAACCCGGACGCGATGTGGCGCAGGCTCTCCCGGCGGGCGGCCCGCAGCCCGGCGATCGCAAGGCCGGCGAGGACCGCCGCGACCAGTGCGGGCTTCAGCTGCGACCCCGACACCACGTAGGCGGCCAGGAAGGCCACCGTGGGCAGGGCGGAGTCGATGAGGCTGTTGCGGTCGGTCAGATTCGCGCGGACCAGGTCGCCGACGCCGACCTCCGACTCCGGCTCAGGCACCCGCCCGCCCGACCGATTCGCCGTTCGCCAGCGGGAGCAGCTGGTAACGGGGGTTGTACATCATGTTGACGTTGTCGTGACAGTTCACGCGCCCGGTGGCGACGATCCGGCGGCCGGGCTCGATCCCGACGATGGAGCGGCGCCCCAGGAAGACGACGCTCAGGTGCCCGGTGCCGTCGAACAGGTCCGCCTCGACGGCTGGCACCCCGGCGCGCGGCCGCAGCGAAACGCTCTTCAAGACACCGGAGACCGTGGTGAGCGCACCGCCCTCGCAGTCTTTGATCGGCGTCGCGCCCGTGGCCCTCACCTGGCTGCGGGCCTCGCGCATCTCCTGCTCGGCCTTGGGGGCGACCAGTGACGACAGCATGCGGCGCAGCCGCTGCGTCCGCGGCGATGGGGCGTCCACCCCTCTAGGCTAGCCATGCATGCCTGGGAGGAGAAATGCCAGATGACCGCAGCGCCGGATCGCGGCCTGATCCTGGCCCACGGCGCGGGCTCCACCGCTGAATTCTTGGGTCGCGCCTTCCCGGCATCGGCATGCGGCGCGCAGACGCTTGCCCTCGATGACCGCACCGGATCGGCCGCACGGACCGCGCAACTGATCCGTGACGCCGTGTCAGCCGTGCGTCCCCGGTTCGGGCGGCTGTATGTCGGCGGGGTGTCGATCGGCGCGCACGCCGCCGCGCTGGCCTGCGCCCATGACGATGGCGCCGCGATCGACGGTTGTGTGCTGGCGCTGCCCGCGTGGACCGGATCCGCCGATCCCGGCAGCGCCACAGCCGCAGCGGCCGCCGAGATCGAGCAGCGGGGCACCCAGGCGGTGCTGCAACGGCTGGGCGAGGACCCCTCCACCCGTGACGACTGGGTGGTGCAGGAACTGCAGACGGCCTGGCGAGACCGGCCGACCCTGGCATCGGAACTGCGGACAGCTGCGCTCGAGGCCGCCCCGGCACCGGCGGACCTGCGCGGCATCCGGACGCCGACCCTGGTCCTGGCCCTGGCCGACGATCCGGTGCACCCGCTGTCGGTCGCCCGTCAGTGGGCGGAACTGATCCCCGGCGCCCGGCTGACGGTGCTGGCCCGCGATGCTCCGGCGGCGTCCCGCACAGTCTTCGGTGCCGCCGTCGGCCGGTGGTTGGCCACCCTCAGCGGACCTCGGTGATCCGGTCGCCCGGTTCGAGGGACTCCACGGTCGGGCCGTCCCCGGCCGCTTGGGCGTCGGGCTGCGCCTCGTCCGACGGTCCCGGCGGCATGCGCAGCATCAGCATCGCGCCCACCGGCATCGCGTCAGCTCCGCGCACCACGACGACACTGCGGAACACCTCCTCGATCTGCGCTGCCTTCGCCGGGTCCGCCCCCTCGCCGGTGAAGGCGCCCCGCAGCAGCCAGCGCGGGCCCTCCACCCCGACGAAGCGCACCGCCCGCAGGCCGCCGCCCGACTGCTCGGGCGGGCCGGGGACGTTGGCGCGCAGCTCGATGCCGTACGGGCCGTCGGCCTCGACCGCCCGGCCGCCGGCGTCCTGCAGCTGCAGCAGCAGCACCTTGCGGTTCTCCTCCCAGTAGCCCCCGCTGCGGGGGGCTGCGAAGAGGCGCAGCTGCACGGCCGCGCCGCCGAGGATCATCGTGACCCCGAACAGGCGCTTGCTGGCCTGGTCCTGGTCCAGCCCCACCCGGACGTCCGGGCGCTGCGGGACCAGCAGTGCGCCGAAGTCGAGGTGGCCGGAGGTGTCGGAGACCTCATCGACGTCGAACGGCCCACCCAGCCGGGCAGCGGGCGCAGCCTCCTGTTGCGGAGATTCCTCCGGGGGGGCCTCGGCGGGCTGTTCTGCCGCCGCAGCGTCCACGGCCGGTCCTTGCCCGGTCCGCTTGCGTTTGAATACCATCAGGCCTCCTTCGCCATCGCGACCCCGGTGGACCCGAACCCGCCTTGGCCCCGGTGCGATCCGGGCAGCCGTTCCACCTCATGCAACACGACATCGGCCACTCGTTGCACCACCAGCTGGGCGATCCGGTCTCCCCGCCGCAGACTGATCGGCTCGCGGGGGTCGGTGTTGAGCAGCAGCACCGAGATCTCGCCCCGGTATCCGGCGTCGACCGTGCCGGGAGCGTTGACCATGGTCAGACCGTGCCGCATGGCCAGTCCGCTGCGGGGGTGTACGAAGGCCGCGTACCCCGCTGGCAGCGCGATCGCGATCCCGGTTCCGACAGCGGACCGTTCGCCCGGTGCGAGGACCAGATCGCGGGTGCAGTACAGGTCCAGCCCGGCATCTCCGGGATGGGCGCGCTGCGGCAGCGGGAGTCCGCTGTCGAGGCGGACGATCAGCACATCGACTCCGGTCACGGGTTGATCTCCAACCACGGCCGCTGCGGCGAACCGGTCTTCTCCTGCGCGGCGCGGGCGACGTCGGCCGGCCTGCCGTGGTCGCGGAAGTGCTCCAGCGGCACCTGCAGGAACAGCCCGCGCGCCTGCAGGACCACCGGGCCCGATTCGTCCTGCAGCCGGCCCTCCGCAGCGCTGTACACCTTGCGGCCGGACTGGCCGACGATCTCGGCGTCGAAGCGGACGGTCGCACCGACCGGGACCGGCGCCTTGAAGTCGACCTCCAGCCGAGCGGTGACGGCCGGTCTCATCAGCAGCCAGTTCAGCGCACCCATGACCTCGTCGAGGGCCGTGGCCAGGATTCCGCCGTGCGCCAGGCCCGGCGCCCCCTGGTGATGCTCGGTGACCAGGAATTCTCCGGTGACCCGCAGCCCCTCCTCGGCACCGGTCCGCAGATGCAGGCCGCTCGCGTGATCGGCCCCGCATCCCACGCACAGCCGGTAGTGGCTGGGCAGGACCGTTCCCGGCGCGGCTCCGGTCGCGGCCCGCTGCGGCACCACCGCGTCGCTGGGCGGCGTCGTGGTGATGCTGCCGGGCGCTGCCATCATGTCCATACAACGACAGTAGCGAGGCTGCCCGCTGCCGGAGTCGGGGAGGATCGCGATGGCCGATGGGGACGTGCTGTACGCCGAGGTCCTGTGGCCCCGGCTGCGGGTGTGGCTGCTGCCGATCGCGTTCGCGGCCTCGCTCGGGGTCGCCTACGGCTACGCGTACGGCGACGCCACGGGCTGGCTCGTCGGCTGCCTCACCGCCGCACTGCTCTTGGTGGCGATGGTGCTGGGCATGCGGACCAGGATCGAGGTCGATCGCGGCGAGGTGCGCGCCGGGCGGGCGCGGCTGCCCATCCGATTCGTGGGCCGGGTCGCCGCACTGACCCCCCAGGAGGCCTTCCGGGCCCGTACCGCGGCCGCCGACCCCCGCGCATACCTGGTGCTGCGGCCGTGGGCGAGCGCCGCCGCGGTGATCCTCGAGGTGACCGACCCGCAGGACCCGCACCCGTACTGGCTGGTGTCCACGCGGCGGCCCGATCGGCTCGCCGATGCCCTGGGAAGGGCACGCGACGCCGCGCGATCGGGCTAGATTTGTCCGCAGAGCGAAGGAGGAGTCTTGGACCGGAACGACTTGCTGCGCATCGGGGCGCCGATTGTGGCGGCCGGCACCGTGTTCATCGCCGGGAAGGTGCTGCGCAGCGGCTACAGCGCAATGACCGGCAACGAGCCGCCGAAGCCGGACGACCTCGACACCCCGGTCACCCGGGTCATCCTCTTCGCCGTCGCGACCGCGGCGGTCACCGCGATCATCAATGTGAGCGTCCAGCGCGGCGTGGCCAGGGCGGCGCACCGCGCGGGACCCCCGGCCCTCGCCGTCGCCTGATCTGCGGGTCAGTCCGCGCAGTCGCGGCAGACCTCGTGACCGGGCTCACCGGTGACGTACTGGCTGCGGTGGTGCACCAGGAAGCAGACCGAACAGGTGAACTCGTCCTGCTGCTTGGGCAGGACACGGACACTCAGGCTCTCCTTGGAGAGGTCCGCACCGGGCAGCTCGAGGTGCTCGGCGAGGTCGGATTCATCGATATCCACGACGCCCGCCGCCGGATCGGCGCGGCGCGCCTTCAACTCCTCGAGGCTGTCGGTCGCCAGGTCCTCGTCCTTGTGCCGCGGTGCGTCGTAGTCGGTAGCCATTCGTCCTTCTCCAGCTGTCTGCACTAGGTACGTTCGCCCCAGCGCGGCGATTCTGCCCCACTTCCGGTGCCAGTACCAACACAACAGGGCCCCGAATATGCCCGATCGCGTGTGAGTTTGCCGACAGCGAATTTCAGGGCTGCCGATCCGGCCGCGGCCTGCCGATAGCATGGCGCCTACTCGGACCCCGGAGTGTGACATGCCCCTCTATGCAATCGGCAACCGCCAGCCGACCATCGACCCAGCCGCCTTCATCCACCCCGACTCCGTGATCATCGGCGATGTCGTGATCGGCCCCGAGTCGACCGTCTGGCCGACCGCGGTGCTGCGCGGGGACCACGGCTCCATCCGGGTGGGGGCGCGCACCTCGGTGCAGGACGGGGCGGTCGTCCACTGCACCAGCGCGCACGACACGATCATCGGCGACGACTGCACCATCGGGCACCGCGCGCACCTGGAGGGCTGCACGATCGAGGACGACTGCCTCATCGGCTCCGGCAGCGTGATCCTGCACCGCGTCGTCGTGCGGCGGGGCGCACTTGTCGGGGCGCAGGCGCTGGTGACCAACGACACCGAGGTGCCGGCGCGAGCAATGGCGCTCGGCGTCCCCGCCAAGATCCGCCCGGAGGCTGTTCCGGCCGGGTCGAACCGGCGCACTGCCGAGGTCTACCGGCTCAATGCCCACTGGTACAACACCGAGCTGCGACGACTGGACTAGGCCCCGCGGTGGGCCCCCGCGTCCACCAGCAGGTCTCGCAGCGCGCCGTGGATGCTCGGCACCGCGCCCACCAGGAACTGCTCGTCGGGCTCCGAGGCGGTCGCGCCGGTCACGACGGCCCCCGCCTCGCGCGCGATCAGGGTCCCCGCGGCGGCGTCCCACGGCTGCAGGCCGCGCTCGAAGTAGGCGTCGAAGTGGCCGGCGGCCAGCCAGCACAGATCCAGCGCAGCGGCTCCGCACCTGCGCACATCCCGGATCTGGGACACGACCGCGGACAGGGCCGCCCCCTGCGCCGCCCTGCGCTGCGCCTGATACCCGAAGCCGGTCGCGACGAGGGCCGATTCCAGGCCCTCGCACTGGCGCACGGTAAGGCGCTGCCGGGCCGCCCCGGTCAGGCACCACGCTCCTCCCCCGCTGCGCGCCACGTAGGTGGTCCGTAGCGCCGGGACCGCGACGGCTCCGGCGACCACGCCCCCGTCGGTTTCCGCGGCCACCGAGACCGCCCACAGCGGCAGTCCGTACAGGTAGTTGACGGTGCCGTCCAGCGGGTCGATGATCCACCGCACCCCGGAGGTGCCCGGCCGCTGCCCGGCCTCCTCGCCGAGGATCGCGTCGTCGCGCCGCGCGGCCAGCAGGTGGGCGACGATGGCACGCTCGGAGTCGGTGTCCATCTGGGTGACGACATCGGTCAGCGAGGTCTTGGAGTCCACCTGCCGCGCACGGGACTGACCCTCGAGCAGCAGCCGGCCGCCGACATCGGCCGCGGTCACGGCCAGGGCGACGAGGATGCGCGGGTCGGGTTCGACCGGGTTGGGGTTCACGGGACAACTGTGCCCGATGCTGGGCGAGGCGCGGGTCCCGTCGGCAAGCAGCAGTCCGCGGGGCACTCCGGCAGCGGGCCCGCTGCCCGGAACGACGGGAAGCGGTCCCCGTCCAGGTACTGCGCCGCCAGATCGGTCAGGACGTCCAGGAACCGGTCGTCGGCGCCGATCGTGGGTGTGCGGACCACCGCCAGTCCGAGCTCCCGGCCATCGGTCAGCGCGACATGGTCCAGGTCCCACAGCACCTCGATGTGATCGCTGACGAACCCCAGCGGCACGAGCACGACCCCGGCGTAGCCCTGCAGCTTCGCCGTGGCCAGCCGGTCGGAGACGTCCGGCTCCAGCCACGGCTGGTGCGGCGGGCCGGACCGGGACTGGTAGCACAGGTCCCAGGGCAGCGAGCCGTCCACTGCCGCGATGACCTTAGACGCGAGTGCCAGGTGCTGCGAGACATAGGCCCCGGTCCCCCCGGGTCCGGCCGCGGCTGCCGCGGATTCCGGCAGCGAGTGGGTGGAGAACAGCACCAGCGCCCGGCCCCGCCGCGGCAGCTGCGCCAGCCCGGCGCGGACGCTGTCGGCCCACATGTCCACCATCAGCGGATGGTCGAAGAAGGGATGCGCCTTGCTGACCGTCGGCGCATCCGGCACCAGTGCGCGGGCCGCCTCGATGTCCTGCCGGTACTGGCGGCACCCGGAGTACGAGCTGAAGGCGCTGGTCACGGCCGCCACGGCGCTGTGCACACCGTCGGCCCGCATCTGGCGCAGGGCTTCGTCGATGAACGGCGCACTGTTGCGATTGGCCCAGTACAGGGGCACCTGCGGCCAGCGCCGCTGGACCACGGGGCGCCAGCGGCGCAGCAGCTCGCGGTGGAAGGCGTTGATGGGCGAAACGCCGCCGAAGTGGTCGTAATGGCGGCCCACCTCGATCAGCCGCTCATCGGGGATGTTCTTGCCCGCGGTCACCCGGCGCAGGAAGGGCAGCACCTCGTCGGGGCCCTCTGGGCCGCCGAAACCGATCAACAGGATCGCGTCATTGGGCACACATCGATAGTGACAGGTCCGCGCGGCCCCGCCGCCTGCGGCGGCGGCCCCCGACATGCATCGCACGCCGATGTCAGCCCGGGGCGCCCCTGGTGTGCGAAGATGGGCGCTGCTGCCGGGAGGTGCCGCCTGCGCCGGCAGCGGGGGCACCTAGTCGGTTCGGAGGGGCGCGATGCAAGAACTGACCTTCGTCGGTCTGTCGGAGGATGGCTCGCGGCTGCTGCTGGCACTGGCCGATGGCCGTCGCTTCGCGCTGCCGATCGATGAGCGGCTGCGGGCCGCCACCCGCGGCTCGGGCAGGGCCGGACAGATGACGATCCCCCACGAGACGATGCGTCCGAAGGATGTGCAGTCCCGGCTGCGGGGCGGCGCCACCGCCGAGGAGGTCGCCGAGCAGGCGGGCTGGCCGCTGGAACGGGTCGAGTCCTTCGCCGTGCCGGTGCTGCAGGAGCGCAGCTTCGTCGCCCAGCAGGCCCAGGCGTCCCTGATCCGCTACCAGGACGGGGAGCTGCCGCTGCAGGAGGTGGTCGCGCATCGCCTCGCCGAGCGCGGGATCGATATCTCCGACTTCCGCTGGGACGCCTGGCGCGGCGATGACGGGCGCTGGACGGTGCTGCTGGCCTACCCGGCGGGACGGGGCGATCAGGTCGCCACCTGGTTGTTCGACACCGAATCGCGCACCCTGCAACCGGTCGATGACGAGGCGAAGTGGCTCTCGGAGTACCACGCCGAACCCGCACCGACCGCCCCGCCGGTGCTGGCCGAGCCCGACGAGCCCGGAGCCCGGATCGTCAATCTGCCGCCCAAGCGCAACGACCCGGAGGTCAGCAGGCACCCGGCCCTGCGCCGCCAGGCCGAGGATGCCGTCGCGCAGCAGCGCCACGCGCAAGACCCGGCCGAACCCCCTGCGCCGGCGGCGCCTGCCAATCCGGCGGCCCAACAGCGGAGCAAGCGCGCCAGCGTGCCGAGCTGGGACGAGATCCTGTTCGGCGGGTCCGGCGACAGCGAAGGGTCCTGACCGGAGGCCCTCAGCCCGCCCGCGCCGCGAGCAGCGGCACCCGGCGCTCGAGCTCGGTCAGGCCGCCGTGCTGGCCGCGCAGCGAGGAGACGATGGAGTCGACCTTCTCGCTGACCAGCGCGTTGTCGTCGGTGGCCAGCGCCAGCACGTCGCCGATGCGATCGGCGATGCCGGCCGCGAGGTCGCCGAACAGGCCGGCGGCGACCGCGGTGTCGCGGGTCAGCACCACGGCCCGATCCCCCAGCCGGTCCTGCCAGCGCTGCGCCACCTCGCTGCCCGATGCCCCCGGCCGCAGGTAGACGTGCCGCATCCGCGGCTCTCCCGCGATCGCCCGCACCCCGTCGGCGAACCAGGGCGCATCGATGTCGATCCGCGCCTCATCGGGGCAGTTGATCATCCCGTGATCCCCGGTGACCAGCAGCAGGGTCCCCGGCGGGAGCCGTTCGGCGATCTGCGCGATGGCTCGATCCGTGTGCTGCAGATCCAGCAGCCACTGCTCGGATCCGACGCCATGGACGTGGCCGGACTTGTCCACCGTGCTGAAGTACCCGTACACCAGCGCCGGCGGGGCCTGCCCCGCGGCGGCGGCGACGCCCACCACGGTTTCGCCGACGGAGTCCGCCCCGAGGTACCGGCCGCCGCGCAGGGCGGCCGCGGTCAGGCCGCTGCCCGCGAAGGACCGCGGTCCGACGATCGTGACGGCGATCCCCATGGCTTCGGCGCGCTGGAACACCGTGCGCTCCGGCTGGACCGCTGTCGCGTTCGGCTGGTCCCGCCAGCGCAGCGGCAGCAGCGCCCTGCCCAGTTCCGGCAGCCAGAAGGAGGCTCCGACGATCCCGTGCCCGCCCGGCGGCAGCCCGGTGCCCAGCGAGGTGAGGCTGGCCGCCGTCGTGCTGGGGAACACCACGTCGATGCCGTCCGGCACCAGGGGGGTCATCTGCGCCAGGTACGGCACCTGATCGCCGGCCAGCGGCAGCAGGAGGTGCCCGAGCCCGTCGACGAGCAGCACCACGATCCGGTCGGCCGGCGGGATCGGGAGGACGGGCTGGGTCCGGGTGAGGGACGCGACGGCGGAGGGCAGCAGCTGCGTCAGGCAGGCGCCGTCGTAGGCCGGCGCCGCCCAGGGGAGCATCGGCGCGTCACCGCAGTTCGTGGCCGGTCGCGGCCGACAGCGACTCGGCGAACTGCAATGCCTGGGCCACCACATGGGCGCCGTCCGCGGCCTCGCTGACCCGCAGCGCGAGGTCGTCGTTGGACGAGGTCCCGGTGTACCCGTGATCGGCCTCGCAGCTGGGGTCCCCGCAGGTCGCGGGCTCCAGATCGATGCGGTTGACCGCGCCCCAGCCGATGGTCAGCATGACCTCGCGGGCCACGCCCCCGGGGCGGTGGTCGGCCGGACTGGTCACGACCCGGGTGACCACGACCGATTGCACCTGCTGCAGCCGCACCGCCTCGGTGGACGTGGTCGCGTACGGCTCGGAGTAGGTGGCGTCCGGCGGGTGCTCGTCGGTGTGGCTGACCAGCAGCCGGGTGGGGGTGAGGATCAGGACGGTCATGTGCCGCCGCAGCTCCTCGTTCTCGAACGTCGCCTCGTGCTGCACGAGGTAGGCGGTCAATTGCTCGCCGCCCAGGGCGGTGGCCATCGCGTCGGCAATCAGGTCGGGGTAGTACCCCGACTTGTCGATGTCGTGCCGCAAGCGGTGCAGCAGGGCAGCGTCGGTCATACCAGTAGTGTCCCACCTGCCCCGGAACCTAGACATCGGCCAGCCTCCGGGCCTCCGTGTCGATCCGCAGGTCGGGCACCCGCACCCACACCGATGCCCCCAGGACGCTGACGGTCCGCGGGGACGCCACGACCGGATCGAGGTTCACCCGCACCAGCGAGGGCAGGTCCTCGGCCATCCTCCCCAGGCGGATCAGCAGATCCTCCACCAGTGCGACATCGACCGACGGGTTGCCGCCGTAGCCGAACAGCAGGCGCGAGGCGCGAGGCGATCGCACCAGCGAGGCGGCGTCCAGGTCGGTGATCGGCGGCACCCGCCATGCCTTGTCGTCCAGCAGTTCGGGGATCACGCCTCCGATGCTGAACGACGCGACCGGGCCGAACAACGGGTCCTCGACCGAGGACAGCACGCACTGCACCCCCGCCGGGGCCATCCGCTGCACCACCACCTGGGCCATCGAGATGGAGTCCAGCTGCGCGCACATCGACAGGTAGGCGGCGCGCAGGCTCGCCTCGGACTCCAGGTTCATCCGCACGCCGCCCATCTCCATCCGGCGCGCCAGCCGCGGATCGATCGTTTTGAGGACGACCGGCCACCCGACATGGTCGGCGTGCGCGACCGCCTCGTCCTCGCTCGCCACCGGCCGCGAGGGCCACACGCTGATGCCGTAGCACTCCATCAGCGACGCGGCGGCGGGAGCCGACAGCCGCACCGTCTGCCGCACCGCGGGCGGCTTCTCGCGCTGCCGCTTCAATGCGCGCTCGGTGATGCCGCGGGCGCGCTCGGTGTCCACGTCGGGCAGTTCGGGGACCTCCCCCCGCGGTGTGTTGAGCCAGGCGCGGTAGGCGGCGACCCGGCCGAGGGTGTCCAGGGCATCCTCCACGGTCCCGAACACCGGCACCGACCCGCGGGCGGCGCCGTTGTCGGGGCCGGGGGCGACGAGCATCTTGCGGTGCTCCCCGAACGAGAGGACCGCCACCAGCGGGATGGTCGCCTGTGCGCTGGCCCGTAGCAGTTCGGCGGAGATGTCGGGGGGCTCCTCCACCCCCGGCGGGGAGTTGATGACCAGCACCGCATCGGTCTGCGGGTCCCGCAGGGCGGCGTCCAAGGCTGCGGGCAGCTGACCGATCGGGTCGGTCAGGACCGTCGGCTCCCCGGCTGCCCGCAACCCGAATCCGCCGGCCGAATCGGTCGCCACCAGGGCGAGCTCGTGCGAATCGCTGATGACTGCCAAGCGGTTGCCGCGCGGCAGCGGCTGGCAGGCCAACAGGCCGCAGACATCGAGCATCCGGTCCAGCGATTCGACATCGATGAAGCCGGCCTGGTCGAACAGCTGCTGCACGCCGTGCGGGGGCAGCGTGGTGCGGCGCACGCGGGACCCGAGCGGGAACGCCTGGCTCACCCGGCCGGCCCGCAGCGCGACGATGGGCGTGCGCCGTGCGACATCCCGGGCGACCCGGATCGCCTTGGCCGGGTTGGCGATGCCGTCGAGGTAGAGGGCGATCACCCCGGTCGACTCGTCGTCCGACCAGTAGTGGAGGGCCTCCGGACTGGCGATGTCGGCACGGTTGCCGACCGACACGAAGGACGACAGGCCCAGCGACCGCTGCCGGAACCGGTCGAGCAGCACAGTGCCGATGGCGGCGGACTGGCAGAACACCGCGATCCGGCCCCGCAGCGCCTGCTCCTTGGTCAGCGCGGCATGCAGGCGCACCCGGGAGTCGGTGTTGATCATTCCCAGGGCGTTGGGGCCCACCAGGCGCATCCCCGCGCCGCGGACCTTCTGGACCAGTTCGCGCTGCCGCTGCGCCCCTTCCGCTCCGGCTTCGGCGAATCCGGAGGAGATGACGATCAGGCCGTGGACCCCCGCCTGGGCGGCGTCGTCGATCACCCGGTCGACGGCATCGGCGGGCACCGCGATGATCGCCAGGTCGATCGGGCCGGGGGCCTCGTGCAGCGTCGTGTAGGCCGTCACTCCCGCCACCTCGTTCGCGGTCGGGTGGATCGCGAACAGGCGGCCCGTGAATCCGCCCTCCAGCAGCGAGCGCAGCAGCTGGTTGCCCATCGACTCCTTGCGCCGCGAGGCGCCGATCACGGCGACGGACTGCGGGTTGAACAGCCGGGCGACCGATCTGGCCTCGGCGCGCTGCTCCCGGCTGCGGGCGACCGCGCGCTGGGCGCCGGTCGGCTCGATGTCGAAGGCGAGCCGGACGACGCCCTCGTCCAACTCCTGGGCGACGGTGTACCCGGCCGCGGCGAACGTGCCCAGCATCTTGCGGTTGGCGGGCAGCACCTCGGCGACGAACCGGTCGATCCCCCGCTCCCGGGCCGCGGCGGCCAGATGCTCCAGCAGCACCGAGCCGAGCCCGCGGCCCTGGTAGTCGTCGCGCACGGTGAACGCGATCTCCGCCTCGGTGGCGCTGACCCGGTCGTAGCGCCCGACGCCGACGAACTGGCCGCCGATGGTGGCCACGATCGCGACGCGCTTGTCGTGATCGACCTCGGTGAACCGCTTGACGTCCCGGTCGGTGAGTTCCGGGTAGGGCGCGAAGAACCGGTAGTAGATCGTTTCCGGCGACAGCCTGGAGTGGAACTCCCGCAGCCGCATGCCGTCGTCGGGGCTGATCGGGCGCATATGGCAGGTGCCGCCGTCGCGCAGCACGACGTCGGCCTCCCAGTGCTCCGGGTACGCGGGAGCCTCCTCCGGCTCCAACCGCACGGCACCAGGCGGCACTGCACCGGATTCGTTGCCCACCCCCCACACGCTAGTGACTTGTCGCCGGTGTCGCGCCGCTGTTGCCCTCCCCGGCGGCGCCGCCGGCCTGGCATAGCATGACCACGCCGCATCAACGCCGGGGACGAACTCGAGGAGGCGCGCATGGCACGCCGCAGCAGCGGATCGGGACCGCAGGACCCCCGGCCCGAGCACATCGTCGACATCGACGTCAACGATGAGATGCGCTCCTCGTTCCTGGAGTACGCCTACTCGGTGATCTTCTCCCGGGCGCTGCCCGATGCCAGGGACGGGCTGAAGCCGGTCCAGCGCCGCATCCTGTACCAGATGGCCCAGATGGGGCTGCGGCCCGACCGCGGGCACGTGAAGAGCGCGCGCGTGGTGGGCGAGGTGATGGGACGCCTGCATCCCCACGGGGACGGCGCGATCTACGACGCCCTGGTCCGGATGAGCCAGCCGTTCACGCTGCGACTGCCGATGGTGGACGGGCACGGGAATTTCGGGTCGCCCGACGATGGTCCGGCGGCGATGCGCTACTGCTTGGCAGGCGATACCCGCATCCGGTTGGCGGACGGGACGTCCCCCAGGATCCGCGATGTGGTCGCCCTCGAGGAACCAGGCGAGCGCGACGTCGATCTGTGGGTCCTCGACAAGGACGGGAAGCCGGCCCATGCCTCCCGGGCGTTCAACGCCGGGAAGCACCCGATCCTCCGCCTGGAGACGGCCAACGGTCTGACGCTGCGAGCCAGCCGCAACCATCCGGTGCTGTGCCTGACCCCTGTGGCCGGCGTCCCGATGCTGCTGTGGATGCAGATGGACGAGATCAGCCCCGGAACGTCTGTGTGCCTCAGCAGGAATTCCTCGCTGGCTTCGGTCCCGACACCGCAGGAGTGGCGCCTCGGCGTGCTGCTGGGCGCCTTCGTCTGCCAAGGATGGGTGTCGCCGGATCGCGCGGGCTTCAACAACACCGACGAGCGCTTCTTCAACCACACGCTGGATGCCTACGACCAGATCGTCGGCGGAGCGCGCTACGTGTCCCGGCGAAAGCTCCGGCGAAGCGGCAGGACCATCCACGAGTTGGATATCCACAACATCGACCAGTTGTTGCGCAGCCCGCTGGCCGAGATGGCCGGTCAGCGGTCGAGGGACAAGTCGATCCCAGATGCGGTCTGGCTCGGGGGGCCTGGGGTGAAGCGGGCCTTCCTCATGGCAGCGTTCGAGGGGGACGGCCACCTCGCTGTCGCGCCCAACAACTCTTTCAGCGTGCAGTACTCCACTGCGAGCCGGCAGTTGTGCCACGACGTCCAAGAACTGCTGCTCGAGTTCGGGATCTCGTCGCGGCGCTTCCACCATCAGCAGCGCGACTCCTACCGGGTCATCGTCTCGGGGCGCCGGAATCTCCACCTGTTCGCCGCGAACGTCGGGTTCCTCACGCAGAAGCAGGACAGGCTGCTGGAACTGGTCCGCACGGCGCCCAAGCGCACGCACAAGCTCAGCAACGACGCCGCCCCGTACGTCCGCCAGTACCTGGAGGATTCGCTGGAACCCCGTCGGGGCTCGGGCCGCCATTGGCTGCTCAACCACAACATCGACCGCGTCGAGCGGTGGGAGGCCGACCGGTCGCTGATCTTGTCGCGGATCAAGGATCCGCAGATGGCCCGCGTCCTGATGAACGTGATGGATACCGGCTACCGGTTCGTCGAGGTGCGCTCGATCGAACCTGACTCGGTGGAGAGCGTGTACTCGATCCGGGTCGACACCGAAGACCATTCGTTTCTCGGCGGCGGGTTCGTCAACCACAACACCGAATGCCGCCTCGACTCCCCCGCGCTGGACATGACCGCGTCCCTCGATGAGGACGTCGTCGACTTCCTGCCCAACTACGACGGCCGGGAGACCGAGCCGGAGGTGCTGCCGGCCGCGATCCCGAACCTGCTGGTCAACGGGGCGGCCGGGATCGCGGTCGGGATGGCGACGAACATGCCGCCGCACAATCTGGGCGAGGTGATAGCGGCGGCCCGGCACCTGCTGCAGCACCCGGACGCGGACACCGCCGCCCTGATGCGGTTCATCCCCGGACCGGACCTGCCCGGCGGGGGCATGATCGTGGGGCTGGAGGGGATCCGGGAGGCCTACCAGACGGGCCGCGGAAGCTTCCGGATGCGGGCCACGGCGCGCATCGAACAGCTCACGGCGCGCCGGCAGGGGATCGTCGTCACCGAGCTGCCGTTCAACGTCGGCCCGGAGCGGGTGATCGAGCGGATCAAGGCGCTGGTGCAGGCGAAGAAGCTGCAGGGGGTGGCGGATCTGGTCGACCTGACCGACGGCGAGCACGGCCTGCGGCTGGAGCTGTCGGTCAAGAGCGGGTTCCATCCCGAAGCGGTGCTCGCCGAGCTGTACCGGCAGACCGCGATGGAGGAGCAGTTCTCCTTCAACAACGTCGCCCTGGTGGACGGCCAGCCCCGGGTGCTGGGCCTGAAGGGCCTGCTCGAGGTGTTCCTGGGCCACCGGATGACGGTGGTGCGGCGCAGGTCGCAGTTCCGCCGCGACAAGGCGGCGCAGCGGCTGCATCTGGTCGAGGGCCTGCTGGTGGCGATCATCGATATCGACGAGGTGATCGCGATCATCCGGGCCAGCGACGACGGCGCGACCGCGCGGGACCGGCTGATGCTGGCGTTCGACCTGTCCGAGCTGCAGGCGAATTACATCCTGGACATGCCGCTGCGCCGCCTGACGAAGTTCTCCCGGATCGAGCTGGAGGCCGAGCGCGATCAGTTGCGGACCACGATCGACGACCTGGACGACATCCTGGCCAACGAGTCCCGGCTGCGGGGCGTGGTGTCGCAGGAACTGGCCGATGTCGCCGCGCGGCACGCCACCCCCCGCCGCACGATCCTGCTGGAGGCCGATCGGGCGGTCCAGCCGGTCGATGTCCCGCTGGAGGTCGGCGACGACCCGTGCTGGGTGCTGCTGAGCAGTTCGGGGCTGATGGCGCGGACGACGTCGGACCAGCCGCTGGCGCGGACCGGCGAACGGGCCGGGCACGATGTGCTCCTCGCGGCGGCGCCGTCCACCGCGCGCAGCGCCGTGGGGCTGCTGACCAGCGACGGCCAGGTGCACCGGCTGCCGGTGCTCGAACTGCCGACGATCGTCACCACCGCCAGCCGGCCGGCGCTGTCGGGCGGGGCGCCGCTGGGGGCGCTGCTCGATCTGCCGGCCGGTGTCCGCGCGGTCGGCCTGATGCCGCTGGACGGCTCCACCGGGGTGGTGCTCGGGACGCGGCGCGGGGTGGTGAAACGGGTGCTGCCCGACGCGCCGGAGCGCCGCGACTCGTGGGAGGTCGTCGCGCTCGCCGAGGGCGACGAGGTGATCGGGGCGGCGGCTGCACCCGTCGACGACGACCGGGACCTGGTGTTCGTGACCGACGAGGCGCAGTTGCTGCGGTTCGGCGGCTCCTCGGTGCGGGCGCAGGGACGGGCCGCCGGCGGCATGGCCGGGGTGAAGATGCCCGACGGGGTGTCGGCGATCGCGTTCGCGGCGGTATCCATGGCGGACGACCCGCAGCTGGTCACGGTGGCCGGATCCGGCTCGGCGCTGCCCGGCATCGAACCCGGGCTGGTCAAGGTGACCCCGCTGGCCGTCTACCCCGCGAAGGGGCGCGCCACCGGCGGAGTGCGCTGCATGCGCTTCACCAAGGGTGCCGACCGGCTGCTGTTCGCAGCGGTGGCCCCGGGCGTTCCCATCGCCGCCTCGGCCAGCGGATCACCGGTCGAACTGCCGGCCGTCGATGAGCGGCGCGACGGGCCGGGCGTCCCCGCGACGGTTCCGATCGGCGCGGTCGGGGTGTGAGCGGGTACTGCAGCGAGTCGGCCCTCGGCGAACCGTCGGCGGGGACCGCGCCGGTCGAAACGCATTGGCTGTTCGTGGAGGCGCCCGGCAGCTGGGGGCGGGACGCCTTGGCTGACTGCTCCCTGCCGGCCGCGGACCGGGAGGTATTGCTCGGGCTGCCGCCGCACTGGCGCGTCGCGCTGGTCCGCCGGCGCGACCGGCCGCTGCGGGCGCAGGCGGACCGGTTCGTCTGGCTGAGCACGCCGCAGGGGCCCGCGCAGCAGTGGCGGGTGCCGCTCGACGCGCCGGTCGCCCCGGATCGGTTGCCGCACCTGGCCCGCGCGATCGAGGAGCCGATCCTGTTCATCTGCACCAACGGCCGCCGGGACCGCTGCTGTGCAAGGTTCGGCAGAGCCCTGCTGGACGCCCTGCCGGTCGGCCGCGCGTGGGAGTGCTCGCACCTGGGCGGCCATCGGTTCGCACCGACGGCCGTCCGCCTGCCGGATCGGATGGTGCTCGGGCGGCTGACGCGCGACGCTGCGCTGGCTGCCCTGCAGGGCACCACCTCCCCGGATTTCCTGCGCGGGCCGGTCGGCTGGCCGGCGCCGGTGCAGATCGCAGCCGTCGCCGTGTGGTCGGCCCACGGTTTCAGCCCGCTGTCCGCCGCCGAGGCGTCTGAGTCCGGCGTCAGCCTGGACCTGGCCGACGGCTCGTCGTGGCGGGTGCCGCTCGAGCCGGTGCTGGTGCCGCCGAGACCGTTGTCCTGCGGTGCGGAGGTGCGCACGGACCAGACCTTCCGGGCCGGCCTGCCGCAGGCGCTGCCGATGCCTGGCCGCGGGCGGGATTGAACCGCCCATCCGACCGTCGCAGTTGGCAGTATCGATGGCATGTTGGAACGGATGTCGGCGCTGGATGCGTCATTCCTGGTCATCGAGCGGCGCAACCGGCCCATGCACGTGGGGGCATTGATGCTGCTGGAGCCCGGCCCCGAAGGCTTCGATGCGGCGCGCATGGTCGATCTGCTCAAGGAGCGCCTGCATCTGGTGCCCCGGTATCGGCAGAAGGTCCGCTTCGTACCCGGACACCTCGCGAACCCGGTCTGGGTCGACGACCCCGCGTTCGACCTGTCCTATCACCTGCAGCACCGCTCCCTGCCCAAGCCGGGCCGCGATGAGCAGCTGTGGGACCTTGCCGGACGCCTGTTCTCCCGCAGCCTGGACCGGTCCAAGCCGCTGTGGGAGGGGTACCTGATCGACGGCCTGGCCGATGGCCGGGCGGCCCTGCTGCTGAAGTCCCATCACTGCATGGTCGATGGCGTCAGCGCCGTGGAGATGCTCACCGCGCTGGTCGACATCGGGCCCGACCCGCGCCGGATGGAGCCGGAGCCCTGGACACCGGAGCCGGAGCCCACCGATACCGATCTGTTGGCATCGGGCGTCCTCGACCTGGTGCAGCAGCCCCGGCAGGTCGCGATCGCGATGAAGGACTGGGTCGCCAACCTCTCGGACACGGCGAAGAAGTCCGCGGGTACCGCCGTCGGGCTTGCCTCCACCGGGCGGAACATGCCGGTCAGGCTCGCGAAGACGCCCCTGACGACCCCGAGCACCGAGTGGCGCCGCTACCGCGGGGTCAGCCACGACCTGTCGGCGTACAAGGCGGTCAAGAACGCCCTCGGCGGCACGATCAACGACGTGGTGCTGGCTGTCGCCTGCGGGGCCATGCGGGCGTGGCTGCTCAACCGGGGGGAGGACGTCGCGCCCGATCTCACTCTGCGTGTCATGTCCCCGGCTTCGATGCGCAAGCCGGAGGAGATGGGGTCCGGCGGCAACCTGGTGTCCGGGATGTTCATCGACGTGCCCGTCGGCGAGGCCGACCCGCGGGCCCGCTATGCGAACATCCAGCAGCAGACGCAGCGGATCAAGGCGACCGGCGAAGCAGTGGCAGCCGGTGCGCTGATGCCGGCGGCGGACTTCATCGCCCCCAACCTGTTCGCGATCGCCGTCCGCTCCGGCGTCCACGCCGACGTCCTGCACACCGTGGTGACCAATGTCCCGGGTCCGCAGTTCCAGCTGTACATCAACGGCGCCGCGATCAAGAGCATGTTCCCGTTCCTGACGACGTTCCCGAACCGAGCCCTCACCCACGGGGTGCTGTCCTTCAACGGGCAGATGTGCTGGGGGCTGATCGGGGAGCGCGACGCGATGTACGACATGTCGGCCTACGCCGACTTCATGGACGCGGCGCTGGCGGAGCTGGTGGAGGCGGCGGGGCAGGCGGGCTGAGGCTCGGTGCGCCTGTGATCACGTCTCGCCGTTCTCGACAGCGATGGCGCTGCCGGCCGGCTACACACTGGAGCAATGACCGAAGCCATCGAGGGCGAGACCTTCCGCGACCTTGACTGGTACGGGCGCGATCTCGACGGCGTCCGCTACCGGCGCTGCACGTTCGCCGACGTGGACCTGACCGAGGCCACGAGCACCTCGGTCGTCTTCGATTCGTGCACGTTCGCGCGTTGCCGATTCAACGCCTCCACCCACACCGCAGCGGCGTTCGTCGCCTGCACCTTCTCGAACACCTCGTTCTTCGACGCCGCACTGATCGGATGCAAGTTCGACGGCAGCACCTTCACCGACTGCACCCTGCGGCCGATTCGGGTCTCAGGAGGGCTGTGGCGCAACGTCTGGCTGCAGGGGGCGGAACTGGCCGGGCTGGATCTGCAGGAGGTGGACCTGCAGGGCGCCGACCTCACCGGGGCGGACCTGAGCGGGGCCACGCTCCGCGGCTGCAACCTCACCGGAGCGATCGTGAACACGACCAACTTGCGGCGCGCGGACCTGCGAGGCGCGATCCTGCACGGCGTCGAGCTGGAACTGGCCGCGTTGGGTCGAACCCGGTTGGATCTGGCCGGCGCGGTGGCCCTTGCCGAGCGAAACGGAGCACTCGTGGACAGCAGCGACTGACCCGGCCATTCGGCGGCCCGGCATCCCTTGTGGGGGGCGACAGGCTGCTGCCTCGGCCCGCGGTCAGCCACCAGGCCAAGGCGGTGACAACCCCGATCCCCGCCAGTCACCGAAGCGCCATTCCGCTGGCAGGATCGGCAGCGCGCGGAGGGCGATGCGCCGGCTATCAGGGCGACGGCGGTGAACAGGTGCAGCAGATGACGGCTGGGCGCTCATGGGTCCATGGGTCTCAGAGCCCGCCGGCCCGTTCGCCAGCTCGGCATGCCTGTCGCCGTGTTTTGCGCAGGGGGGGTGTCGGTGCTTGTGGGGTGTCGCGGGGGCTGGTAGTCTCGAACACATGTACGGGGGATTTGGCTCTGAATCTTCGGACCCGCGGCGCCGGCTGGTGCTGGTGGGGCTGGCGGCGTTCGACGGCCCGTGCTCGCCGTTGGAGGACGACCTGCTGCAGACGGTGCGCTCGGTGCTGCTCGCGGTGTGGGCGGATCCGGGCTGGTGGGGCGGGCGGTTCCGCGCCGACGTGGCGGCGGTGCTGTGCCTGCCGGCCGGCCCGCAGCTGATGGCGGCCCTCGCGGGGCTGGAGCGGGGCGGCTGCCCGGCGCGGCACGACGACGGCCCGCCGGATGCCCCGGCCCCCGGGTCGGTGCCGGGGTTCCCGTGCCTGTGCCAGCTGGCGGTGGCGGCCGCCTGGCAGGCGTGCGTCGGCTTCGCGCAGGCCAACGCCGACGCCGCGATCGTGGATGCCGCGGGCGCCGAAGCGGTGCGGCTGCCCCGGGCGGGCGCCCGCCCGCCGATCGCCGATCCGGCGCGGGAGGAGCTGGCGTGCGCGCTGCGGCTGTCCCCGGGCTCGGCGTCCACCCGGATCGCCGCCGCCCGGGAACAGGCCGCATTGCCGCAACTGGCGGCGCTGGCCGCGCAGGGGGTGCTGCCGCAGCGGTTCGCGGCCCGGATCGGCCACGCGCTGAGCGGGCTGTCCCCCGACGACGCCGCGCAGGCGGCCGGCACCCTCGCCGATCGGGTGCGGGCGCGGATCGCCCGCGGGCGGCGGCCGTGGACCGGCAGCGACGCCGCCGCCGCGGCCCAGCGGCTGGCCATCCGCTGCCCGTCCTACACCGAGGCCCGCCGCAAAGCCGTCGACCGGCGGCGGGTGGAGTCGTGGAGCAACGGCGACGGCACCTCCACCGTCCAGGCCACCCTCCCCGAAGCCGGCGCCCTGCGGATCATGCGGCGGCTGACCGCGCTGGCCGACGGCCTGGCCGGCGACCCGCGGCCGATCGACTGCCGCCGCGCGGACCTGTTCACCGACCTGCTGCTCGGCCACGCCGCACCGGGCGCCACCGGGGTGGAGGTCAACGTGATCGTCCGCGCGGAGTCGCTGCTGGGCCGCTCCGACACCCCGGCGATGATCCCCGGCCACGGGCCGATCCCCGCCGACGTCGCCCGCGAGCTGGCCGCCGACGCCCGGTGGACCGCCTGGATCAGCGACGCCAACGGCGCGGTGACCGCGACCGGGACCCGCTGCTACCGCCCCACCGAAGCCCTGGCCCGCCTCATCCGGGCCCGCGAACAACACTGCCGGATGCCCGGCTGCCGACAACCCTCGGCCCGCTGCGACCTCGACCACGCCATCCCCTGGCCCAAAGGCCTGACGACGCAGGAGAACCTCGGACCTCTGTGTCGACGGCACCACATCCAAAAGACATTCCTGCCCTGGCAGCTGGCCGCACCCGACCCCGCCACACAAACCTGGCGCACCCCCGCCGGCACCACCATCACCGACGAACCCGACGAACCCTGCCCGATCTGAACCCCTGGCTGCCTCATCGCGTCGCCCCTTGTCGATCGTCGGGGTTCACGAGCCGCGTGACGAGCTCGGTTGGGAACAGTGCTGGACCGATACGGTGTTCACATGGCTCAGACGAGTGTCTTCGACCTTGTTCCCGTCAACGGGCATCTTGAGTTCACCGAAGCGAGTTGGGAGAAGGCTCGCTTCTGGCTGCTTGAGTTCCAGCCGGCGAAGCGAGTCGCCCTATTGGGTGACCCGCCGAGCGCGATCCGCGTCACGGCCCTCGGGGAGGTTGCCGAGGTCGCGCCGGGCGTCCTTGCCCGCGTGGCTGAGCTGGCCGGAGTTGAGCTGACAGTCGTCGTGCCACCACGTCCGTGACAGGCACGGGCCAGGGGTCTGGATGTCCGCTCGGACCAGCGCGCCGAAGCACTCCAACCAAATCTGTCGATCCGCAGATCACGCCGGCCGACGGGTGCGGAACGGCAGCGACCAACCCTCCCGCGTCTCGCCGGCGATCAGCAGCCGCCATTCGTATCCGGTGTCGGCATCGAGCTGCATCGGCACAGCGTTCATCACCAGCGGCACCGAGATCGACGAGCCGGGGCGCAGCCCGGTGGGCCGCCCGACCTCGAAGGTGCCGACCGCCTCGATGGGAACCGGTCCGGCAGGCCCTGTGCGGGTCACCTGCCGACCGTCCTCATGGATCAGCTGCAGCCGGTACTCGAAGCGCACGTTGGTCTGGTCCCATGGCACCGACACCAGCACCGCCACGGCATGCATCGGGGTCGGCGTTCCGCACATGTCCCAACCTGCGCCGCTGATGAAGAGCTTGTTGTTCGCGATCTGCGCGTGATCGCACAGCAGCATGGTGACCTTCATCGGGCTCGCCTCATATCCGCCATCATGGCCGTCCCGACGAGCGCGCTTCGCAGCAGGTCCCCGGTGCTGTTGCGTCGCGCCGTCATCCGCCCGCGAACGGCGGCAGCACGTCGACCACCGATCCATCCGGCAGTTCCGCGTCATCCGCCGCCCGGAAGCGCACGCCGTCGCAGAGCAGCGTGCTGAGCGACAGCACCGCCGCCACCCGCGGCTGCCGCGCCGGCTCGACCAGCGCCTCCAACGCCGCGCAGACGTCCCGGACCGGCCCTGCCGGCACTTCCACCACCGGCTCCCCCACGGCCTCGCGGGCCGCCGCGAACAAGCGCACCGTCAGCATCCTCACCCTCCGATCGCGGACATCGGCCGCTGCGGCTGCACGAAACCCGGGTCGTCGATCCCGTGCCCGGCCGCCTTGCGGGACACCTCCAGACGCATCAGCCGGGCCAGGTGCTCATCGGACGCCCCGTCCCTCATCGGGGTGCGCAGGTCGGACTCGGACCTGGCGAACAGGCAGTTGCGCCACTGCCCGTCGGCGGTGAGCCGCACCCGGTTGCAGTCGCCGCAGAACGGCTCCGAAACCGAGGCCACGATGCCGACCGTCGCCGGTCCGGCGTCCACTGCGAACTCCTGCGCCGGCGCGCTGCCGCGGCCGTCCAGCGGCGTGAGCGCGAAGCCCGCTTCGGCCAGCCGCGCCCGGATCTCCTCGCCGGTCACCATCTCCGCCCGGTTCCACCCGTGCTGCGGATCCAGCGGCATCTGTTCGATGAACCGCAGCGACAGCCCTTCCGCCAGCGCCCAGCGCAGCAGGTCCGGCGCCTGGTGGTCGTTGATCCCCCGGATCAGGACCGCGTTGATCTTCACCGGATCCAGCCCTGCCGCCTGGGCAGCGGCGATCCCCGCCAGCGTGTCCACCAGGCGGTCCCGGTGCGCCAGGCGCTTGAACGTCTCCCGGTTGAGCGTATCCAGGCTGATGTTGACCCGGCGCAGCCCCGCGTCCGCCAACGGGGCCGCAAGCCCCGGCAGCCGCAGGCCATTGGTCGTCAACGAGATGTCCGGACGTTCCGGCAGGTTGCGGATGCTGCGCACGATGTGCACCGCATCGGGCCGCAGCAGCGGTTCCCCGCCGGTCAGCCGGATACCGCGGATGCCCTGCGACACGGCGATCGACACCAGTCGCAACAGCTCCTGCGTCGTGAGCAGGTCGGAACCCGGCAGCCAGGGCAGCCCCTGTTCCGGCATGCAGTACGTGCACCGCAGCGAGCACCGGTCGGTCAGGGACACCCGCAGGTCGGTGTGGACGCGCCCGAATCCGTCAACCAGTCCGCTCATGCGCAGTTCACCCATTCCCGCGTCCCGTCGGCGAAGACCTGCAGCTTCCACACCGGCAGCTCGCTCTTCACCTCATCCACCAGCCAGGCCAGCGCCGCGAACCCCTCCCTGCGGTGCGGCGTGGCAACCACCGCGGCGAATGCCAGGTCCCCGATCTGCAGCTCCCCCGTCCGGTGCGCGGCGGCGGCCGCCAGCACCTTGCGCTGCAGCTGGGCGCGCGCGACGATGCCTGCCAGCACACGCTGCGCATCCGGGTGCGCCTCGTAGGCCAACGATGCGACGTGCCGGCCGTGGTCGGTGTTGCGGACCCGGCCCTCGAAGGTGATCACGGCACCGGCGGCGTCCCTGGCGACGCTGTCCACCAGGGCTGCCAGGTCGATCGGAGCGTCCGTCAGCACCGCCTGCCGGGGGTCGACCGGCCGGGGTTCGACGGTTTGGCCGCCGTGCCCGTGCCCGCCGTGCTCGTGCCCGCCGCCGTCCATCATCGCCACCGCATGGGCCAGCAGCGGCCCAGCGACCGCCAGCCCGTCCGCGACCCCGCCCGGGCTGCCCGGCAGGCACAGCACCAGCGCCGACCCGACCTGGAACGCCCCCGCCCGCGACAGGTCGGCCGTCGGTACGCCGGACCTGGCGGCGGCACGGATCGCCTCCCCGATCCCCGGCACGATCACCCCGCCGAGCCCTGCCACGGCCGCCACCGTCACATCGCGCGGCCCGAGCCCGGTGCCGCCGTTCGTCACCAACACCCGCGCCCCATCGCTGATGGCGCCCCGCACCGCAGCTGCGATGGTCGCCGCCTCGTCCGGCACCGCCACGACATCTGCGACCGTCCAGCCGAGTTCGCGCAGCGCGGCAGCCGCGGCGGAGCCGGAGTCGTCGCGGTTGCGGCCGGCCGACACCGAGTCCGAGCAGGTGATCACCGCAGCCCTCATCGCTGCCACCGCCCGCTGCGCCCGCCGTCCTTGGACTCCACCCGCACCGCCTCCAGGGATGCCGCCGGATCCACCGCCTTGATCATGTCGATCACGGTCAGCCCGGCCACCGCCACCGCGGTCAGGGCCTCCATCTCCACCCCGGTGCGATCGGCGGTCCGCACTTGCGCGGTGATGCGGACCTCGTCGCCCACGACCCGGAGGTCCACCACGACCCCGTGGACCGCGATCGGGTGGCACAGCGGGATCAGATCCGGGGTCCGCTTGGCCCCCATGATCCCCGCGATCCGAGCCGTCGCCAGGACGTCGCCCTTCGGCACGGCGCCGGCCGCGATCATTGAAGCAGCCGTTGTCCGCACCGCACCGGTGGCGACGGCGGTGCGCGTGGTGACCTCCCGCTGGGCCACGTCCACCATCCGCGCGTGGCCGGCAGCGTCGAGATGCGTCAGGTCGGTCATGTCAGATCCCTTCGACTCACTCTATTGTCGGCCCTGTGACCGCATGGACCGCCGTGATCCTCACCGGGGGCCGCAGCGCCCGCATGGGCCGGGACAAGGCGCATGCCCGGATCGGCGGCGCCGCGCTGGTCGAGCGGGTCGTCGCCTCGGTTCCCCGTCAGGTGCCGATCGTCATCGTGGGCCCGGCGCCCGGGGTCGATCTCGGGCGGCCGATCGTGCTGACCCGCGAGGACCCGCCGGGCGGGGGGCCGGTCGCGGGACTGGCCGCCGCCCTGCCCGATGTGGCAACCGACGTGCTGGTGCTGCTGGCCACGGATCTGCCGTTCCTGGGCGACGTCCCCGAACAGCTCGCCGACCGGCTCGCCGGTTCGGGCGCCGACGCGATCCTGGCGACGGACGCCACAGGGCGCGAACAGCCGGTGTGCGCGGCCTACCGCACCGAGGCGCTGCGCATCGCCATCGCGGGTCTCGGTGATCCGGACGGGACCGCGATGCGCCAACTGCTGCGCCGCTTGCGGGCCGCACGCTTCAGACCGCGCACGACTACCGTTGACCCGACGATGGACGTCGACACCCCCGTCGACCTGGCCAGAGCACGAGGAGCACTGATGATGCAGGACTGGATCGATGCGGTACGCCTCGACCTCGACATGTCGGGGGAGCTCGACGTCGACGTCGTCCTCGACGTGGCCAAGGATGTCGCCCACAGCGTCCAGCGCCCCGCCGCCCCCGTCACGACCTACCTGTTGGGCCTCGCCGTCGGATCGGGGATGCCGCTGCACGAGGCGGCGGACAAGATCCGCGCATTGGCGTCCGGCTGGATCGCCGACAAGTAGTACGCGCATGACCTTGCACGAGCCCGATTGGTTCGACGCCCGGCTGGCTGCTGCGTGCGGAGCAGCGTTGGCGGCGCAGACGGTTGCCCTGCCCCTGGCCGACCGGCGGGTGCTGGCCGCCGACGCCCGAGCGCTGACCGACCTGCCCGCGTACCCCACCTCGGCGATGGACGGCTGGGCGGTCGCGGGACCGGGGCCGTGGCGGCTGATCGGCACCGTGCTGGCAGGCCGGGCACCGGAGGTCGTGCTGCATCCCGGACAGGCGTGCGTGATCGCCACGGGTGCGGCCGTGCCCGACGGCGCGACAGCCGTGGTCCGACGGGAGGACGGAACCGTCGCGAGCGGGTCGCTGTCCGCACCCGCGCCCGCGCCGGGCACCGACATCCGCCCCCGTGGCGAGGAATGCCGCACCGGCGATGTGCTTGCCCGCGCAGGGAGCACCGTCACCCCCGCCCACGTCGGCATGTTCGCCGCGGCGGGGCTCGATGCGATCGAGGTCCGCCCGCGGGTGCGCGCGGCCATCGTGCTGTTCGGCGACGAGCTGACCGAGTCGGGGGTCGCCGGCGTCGGGCAGGTCCGCGATTCCCTGGGACCGCAGCTGCCCGGGTGGCTCGAGCGCCTGGGCGCGCTCACGGTCTCGGTTGCCCGGGCCGCCGACACGCTGGAGGACCACATCGCCGCGATCACGGCCGCGCGGACGGACGCCGACATGGTCATCACCACCGGAGGCACCGCGGCCGGCCCGGTGGACCATCTGCATCCGGCGGTCGCGGCACTGGGCGGGGCATTCGTGATCGACTCCGTCGCGGTCCGGCCGGGCCATCCGATGGCCCTGGCCGACCTCGGCGAGGAAGCCGGCGCCGCCCGGTGGCTGCTCGGCCTGCCCGGCAATCCGCTCAGCGCCGTCGTCTCGCTGCTCACCCTCGGCGCGCCGCTGATCGACTCGCTGCTGGGCCGGGCGCTGGCACCGCTGTCGACGGTAGAGCTGACGCACGGCACCAAGGCGCCCGACCGCGAGCACCGGCTGGTGGCATGCACGATCCGCGAGGCGCGCGCTACCCCTGTCGCGCACCTGGGGTCGGCCATGCTGCGGGGCCTGGCGGCCGCCGACGGTTTCGCCGTCCTACCGCCGGGCGGGGCCGCGGCCGGGCAGCGGGTCCCTCTGCTCCCGCTGCCGGCGTGACTCCCCCGCACGACCATCAGGACGGCTTCTCCGCTTTGCGCGGGGCGTACTACCACCAGGTCAGCGCCGCTGCGATCAGGCAGACGCCCCCGGAGAAGCAGACGACCGCCATCCGCCCCCAGACGAAGGCGCCGAACCCGTCCACGCTCGCGGGGTCGAGCTGGAAGTCGCCGCGATGCCCAGCACCGCCACCAGCGTCGCCAGAGCGCCGTGGAAGCCGTCCTGCGCCGGGTTGGTGCCCGCCTCGCCGAACGGCCGGACACGCGGCGCGCACTGGGCTACCGCGCCCCCAGGGCCATCTCGGCAGACGGCCGACTCATCCGCCAGGACTGCCCGCTCGCGGCGATCCCCGTCGGTATGTGGGTTCTCGCGAATCGCGCACCTCCACCGCTCCGGCGGCTCCGGCACCTCGGCACCGGACGTAGCACCGTCATCTTGCTGACGCCAGGCCCCTGCACCGGCGGTGCCCGGTCGTCTTCCGAGGCTCACTCGCCCAGCAGCTCGGCCAGCACGACGGCGTCGCCGAGGGCGACCATCCTGCTGCCGGTCAACAGCGTGAGGTTGCCCCGCCGGGCAAGGGATCGCAGGTGCTCGATCACCTCCTGGGCCGCGGGATCATCGAGTTCGGCTCGATAGCGCCGCGCGAGGACCCTGGCACCGTCTCCCCCGGCCCGGGCGTCGTAGACGCGGCCCACCTGCACCCTGAGCTCGGACATCCGCAGGTCCCTGCGGAACCTCGTACTGTTCCGACACTGGCCGCACCTCCGGGGGCTGTCAACACCTCCGGCGCCCCGCCACGAGCGTGTTGGCGGGGTCGCCGCGGCCGAGGCGCTGGGCGGCGGCGCATCCGGATCCGGGGGACGGAGGTCGCGCGCCCGCGGCGCGTCTATCCTATTACGACGGAGGTCCCGAATACTCACGGTGTCTACAGATTCGCTGTACTCAAACCATGTAATGTGCGGACAGGGGTACCGGGCAACGCGTGTTGATCGGCGCGGTTCCCCACCGGGCGAAACGAGGAGAGACGATGCAGGAACATCTGGCGGAGGCTCGGCACCGGACGAGCCTCGAGCAGGGCAGGACGCCCAACCCGATGCTCGCGATGTCGACCATCGGCTTCGCCCTGACCTTCTGGGCCTGGGCCCTGCTCAGTCCCCTCGGGCCGGCACTGCGCGACCAGCTCGGGCTGAGCTCCTTCGAGCAGTCGGTGCTCATCGCCGTTCCCGTGATCGTCGGATCGCTGGGCCGCATCCCGGTAGGAGCCCTGACCGACCGGCTCGGAGCCAGGGTCATGTTCCCCCTGATGGCGCTGCTGACCATCGCGCCCGTGCTCTACCTGGGCAACGTCGCGTCGAGCTACGCCGAATACCTGATCGCCGGGTTCTTCCTCGGCATGGGCGGCACGACCTTCGCGATCGGCATCCCCTTCGTGAACTCCTGGTTCCCGCCCGCCCGGCGGGGAACGGCGTTGGGAATCTTCGGTGCGGGCATGGGGGGAACTGCCATCTCGGCCTTCACCACCGTCCGCCTGACCGAGTCCTTCGGCCCCGCCTTCCCCTTCAACCTGGTGGCGGCGCTGCTGGCCGTCTATGCGGTCGCCGCCTGGCTGATCCTGCGTGACCGCAGCGACCGTCCGCGCGCCGAGGGGAGCTGGATCGCACGGACCTGGACCACGCTCAGACTTCGCCCCACCATCGAGCTCGCCCTGCTCTACGCAGTCTCCTTCGGTGGATTCGTGGCCTTCAGCGTGTACCTGCCCACCTACCTCAAGAACGCCTATGAGCTGACCCAGGGCGACGCCGCGACCCGCACCGCGGGCTTCGTCGTCTTCGCGGTGATCATGCGACCCGTCGGCGGCTGGCTCTCAGACCGGACCCACCCGGTCAAGGTGCTCGCGGCGTCCTACGCCCTCGCCTTCGCGCTCGCGGGCATCGCCTCCTTCGAACTCCCGCTGGTCCCGATCGGGACCGTCGCCTTCCTCGGACTGGCAGCCGCCCTGGGCCTGGGCACCGGCGCGGTGTTCGCGCTGGTCTCCCGACTCGCGCCACCGGACAAGGTCGGCTCGGTCACCGGGGTGGTGGGCGCAGCCGGGGGGTTGGGCGGATTCTTCCCCCCGCTCCTCATGGGAGCCATCTATGGCGCGTTCGGCGACTACTCGATCGGCTACGTGCTGCTCGCGTTCACGGCGCTCGCGGCGCTGACCTACACCTGGATCGTGATTCGACCCCGGGTGCTCTGACCCACCCAGCGCGGCCTGCCCCAGGTATCCAACCGGCTACCCTCCCGCGGTTCCGCATCCAGGACGCTCACGGCGGTTCGGGCTCGTAGCCGACGGGGGCCGCGGCATACCGGACTCGGCGGCCAGCCCGTGCCGCGGGCGCGGCGCGGCGCTGCCGGTCGGTGATCGTGCGGCACGCAATCATCCTGCGGGAGCCACATTTTCGCGCGCCGGAGGATAAACCCCGTGTATATGGTTACCACCGGCACTATGGTAAGAAGGTTCCATGCCGCCTGCCTCAGCCGCCGTCATCGGTCAGACGCTTTCGCGGTTGGGCAGGATGCGGAGCCGAGCCTCGATGTCGCGGGATACGCCGCCGACCCGCCAGGCGGTCTACCGCATCATTGCCGAGGCGGGCGACCCGATCTCGATCGATCGCATCTGTTCGGTGACCGGCCTGCACGCCAACACGGTTCGGCCCCACCTCGACGTCCTGCTAGCTGCCGGCGCGATCGCCCGGGAGCAGGGCCCGCGCGAGGGTCGCGGGCGGCCGCCCTGGCGCTACCGGGCCATCGAGGCGCCACAAGATCGGGAACGCCGGACGTTGGCGGACGCGCTGTTGGCGCAGCTCGAGCTGGGCGGCACCCCGGAACTGGTCGGCGCCGCCGGCCGCCGCTGGGCGCAGCAGCTCGATCACCCCATCGGGCCGGCCGATTCTGCCGATGGCGCCGTCGAGCAGGTCGCCGACGCGCTGCAGGGCCTGGGGTTCGAAGTCTCCGTGACGCCGGCTCGGGATCGCCTGGACCTGCTGCAGTGCCCCTACGCAGACCTCGTGGCCGAGCAGCCGGTGATCTGCGACATCCATGCCGCCCTGGTGCGACAACTGCTGGATTCCAGCGGGCAGCCGGTGGAGCTGGAGCGGTTCGACGTCTTCCCGCGGCCGGGCGTCTGCACGGCCCACCTGCGCCGCGGCGATCAGCAGCCCGTCCGCACGATCACGATGAGGAGTCCCGAATGAGCCCCGCGCCGCAGGCCCCGTCCGATGCCGTCAAGGAGTTCCTGGTGGGTGCGGGCCGGTTCTTCACCCCCGGCGAGGTCTCCGCCGATCAGCGGACGGTGACCCGGGTCGGCGGGCGGGAGGGCGACGTCTTCTACCGCGACCGCTGGAGCCACGACAAGGTGGTCCGGTCGACCCACGGCGTGAACTGCACCGGCTCCTGCTCCTGGAAGGTGTACGTCAAGGACGGCATCATCACCTGGGAGTCCCAGCAGACCGACTACCCGAGCATCGGGCCGGACTCCCCGGAGTACGAGCCCCGCGGCTGCCCGCGCGGTGCGGCGTTCTCCTGGTACACCTACTCCCCCACCCGGGTGCGCTACCCCTACGTCCGGGGCGTGCTGCTCGAGGCGTACCGCGCGGCCAAGCAGCAGCATCCCGACCCGGTGGACGCCTGGGCGGCGGTGGTCGGCGATCCGCAGACGCGGCGGCGCTACCAGCGGGCCCGCGGCAAGGGCGGTCTGGTGCGGTCGTCCTGGGCGGAGGTCAACGAGATCATCGCCGCGGCGCATGTCCACACCGTCAAGGAGCACGGGCCGGACCGGATCTTCGGCTTCTCCCCGATCCCGGCGATGTCGATGGCCTCGCACGCGGCGGGCAGCCGGTTCATCAGCCTCATGGGCGGGGCGATGCTCAGCTTCTACGACTGGTACTGCGACCTGCCGGTGGCGTCCCCGCAGGTGTTCGGCGACCAGACCGACGTGCCCGAGTCGGCCGACTGGTGGAACGCCTCCTACCTGATCATGTGGGGCGCCAACGTGCCGGTGACCCGCACTCCGGACGCGCACTTCATGGCCGAGGCGCGCTACCGCGGCCAGAAGGTCGTCACCGTCTCCCCCGACTACGCCGACAACACGAAGTTCGCCGACGAATGGCTCAACCCGCACCCGGGCACCGACGGAGCGCTGGGCATGGCGATGGGCCACGTGATCCTCAAGGAGTTCTACGTGCAGCGGCAGGTCCCGCGCTTCGTGGACTACGTCAAGAAGTTCTCCGACCTGCCGTTCCTGGTCACGCTGAAGGAGAAGGACGGGTCCTACGTCGCGGACAAGTTCCTCACCGCGGCCGATCTGGGCGACGACGGCGAGGGCGCGGCGTTCAAGACCGTGCTGGTGGACCGCGGGACCGGGCGGCCGCACGTGCCCAACGGATCCCTGGGGTTCCGGTTCAACGAGTCCGGGATGGGCAAGTGGAACCTCGATCTGGAGGGGGTCGATCCCGCCCTGACCCTGCACAACGCCGGCGGCTCGAAGAACCTCGAGATCCTGATGCCCCGGTTCGACGTCGGTGGCGAGGGCGGCGGCGTGCACACCCGCGGGGTGCCGGTCGTCCCGATCCACACCGTCGGCGGGGAGCGCTTCGTCACCACGGTGTTCGACCTGCTGCTGGCGCAGTACGGGGTCGGCCGCGAGGGTCTGCCCGGGCAGTGGCCCACCGGGTACGACGACCCGGCGCCGTACACCCCGGCGTGGCAGGAGGAGATCACCGGCGTGCCGGCCGCCCAGGCGATCCGGATCGGGCGCGAATTCGCCCAGAACGCCGAGGACTCCGGCGGCCGGTCCATGATCATCCTCGGCGCCGGCACCAACCACTGGTTCCACTCCGACACCATCTACCGGACCTTCCTGTCGCTGATCACGCTCACCGGGTGCCAGGGCATCAACGGCGGCGGCTGGGCGCACTACGTCGGCCAGGAGAAGTGCCGGCCGTCCACCGGGTGGGCGCAGCTGGCGTTCGCGCTGGACTGGCAGCGCCCGGCGCGGCAGATGATCGGCACCGCGTTCTGGTACGTCAACACCAGCCAGTGGCGCTACGACCGGCTCGGCGCGGACCTGCTGGCCTCGCCCTTGGGCGAGGGCCGGTTCGCCGGCATGACCATGATGGACACCCTGTCCCAGTCGGCCCGGTCGGGGTGGATGCCGTCGTTCCCGTCGCTGAACCGCAACCCGCTGCGGATCACCGCTGAGGCACGGGCCGCGGGGGTGCCCGTGCCCCAGCACATCACCGAGGAGCTGAAGGCGGGCCGGCTGAAGTTCGCGGTGGAGGACCCGGACGCCCCGGAGAACTGGCCGCGGGTGCTCACCGTCTGGCGGGCGAACCTGCTGGGGTCCTCGTCCAAGGGCAACGAGTACTTCCTGAAGCACCTACTCGGCACCGACCACGCGGTGCGGGCGGAGGAGAACGCGGAGGACGAGCGGCCGGCATCGGTGATCTGGCGCGATGACGCTCCGGTGGGCAAGCTCGATCTGCTGGTGAGCATCGACTTCCGGATGACCTCCACCGGCCTGTTCGGCGACATCCTGCTGCCCGCGGCGACCTGGTACGAGAAGCACGACCTGTCCAGCACCGACATGCACCCCTACGTGCACGCGTTCACCCCCGCGATCGACCCGCCGTGGGAGACCCGCAGCGACTACGACATCTTCCAGGGGTTCGGACGGGCGGTGTCGGCGCTGGCGAAGGGGCACCTGGGCGTCGAGCAGGACGTCATGAGCATCCCGCTGTACCACGACACCCCCGACGAGCTGGCGGTGCCGGGCGGGGTGGTGCGCGACTGGCGCACCGGCGAGGTCGACCTGATCCCCGGCCAAACGGCGCCGAAGTTCGTCGGTGTGGAGCGCGACTACACCGCGATCGGCGCGAAGATGTCCGCGCTCGGCCCGCTGCTGGACACCGTGGGAACGGTCCAGAAGGGCGTGGTGGTCAAGACCGCGGCGGAGGTGGCGCTGCTGGCCAGGACCAACGGGGTGATCCCGACCGGCCCGGCCGCGGGGCGCCCGGCGCTGGCCACCGACGTGCAGGCGTGCGAGGCGATCCTGGCGCTGTCCGGCACCACGAACGGCCGGGTCGCGGTCGAGGGATTCCAGCATCTGGAGCAGCGCACCGGCCAGGCGATGGCGTTCCTGGCGCAGGAGCACGAGGGCAAGCGGATCACCTTCGCCGATACGCAGGCCCGTCCGGTGCCGGTGATCACGAGTCCGGAATGGTCCGGCAGCGAGCACGGCGGCCGCCGGTACACCGCGTTCGCGATCAACGTCGAGCACCTCAAGCCCTGGCACACCCTCACCGGGCGGCAGAGCTTCTTCCTCGACCACGACTGGATGACCGAGATCGGCGAGCAGCTGCCGACGTTCCGGCCGCCGCTGAACATGAACCGGCTGTACGGCGATCAGGGCACCGGCGCCGGTCGCGAGGTGACGGTCCGCTACCTGACTCCGCACTCCAAGTGGTCGATCCATTCGGAGTACCAGGACAACCTGTTCATGCTGTCGCTGTCGCGCGGCGGACCGGAGATCTGGATGAGCCCGGTGGACGCCGACGCGATCGGGGTGAAGGACAACGAGTGGATCGAGGCGTACAACCGCAACGGCGTAGTCGTGGCCAGGGCGATCGTCAGCCACCGGATGCCCGCCGGCACGGTGTACATGTACCACGCCAAGGACCGGACCGTGGATGTGCCGCGGACCGAGACCTCGGGCCTGCGCGGCGGCATCCACAACTCGCTGACCCGGCTGATGATCAAGCCGACGCACGTGGTCGGCGGATACGCGCAGCTGTCGTTCGCGATGAACTACCTCGGCCCGACCGGCAACCAGCGCGACGAGATCACGGTGATCCGCCGCCGCTCCCAGCAGGTGCAGTACTGATGCCACGCGAGCGCTGCACTTGTTGGGGTTCCGCTGCCCGTATACGTCAGGCGGAACCCCAACAAGTGCGGCAAACCGATGAATCCCCGAGAAACGACAGGAGCGCCACATGAAGGTCATGGCCCAGGTCGGAATGGTGATGAACCTCGACAAGTGCATCGGGTGCCACACCTGCTCGGTGACGTGCA
>CAZECO010000006.1:0-51398 GCA_964510455.1 uncultured Actinomycetes bacterium | reverse complement strand
CGTCGGACAGCCCGGTGATGGTGGCCCCGCGCAGTTCGGCCGCCGCATCGGCGACCGCCATCCGCATCGGCTCCCAGTCCTGCACCGCAGCCGCGACATCGTCCAGCACCTCCGCGGCCCGCCCGGCCAGCACCGACAGCGACTGCGGGTCGGTGTCGCGGTCCACGGAGAGGTGGATCCAGGCTTCGGCGATCTCATCGTCGGCCGGGCTGTCGCCGGTGTACTCGCGAACCGCCTGCAGGTGCCCCTCGTGGTCGCGCCGGACGAGCATCTGGGGGTGGGCCACGAAGTGCAGGCTGACACCCGCCAACCCCATCGCGCCGGACAGCGAGTCCACCAAGAACGGCATGTCGTCGGTTGCGACCTCGAGCACGGTGTGCCCCGAGGACCATCCGTGCTCATCCAGCGACGGATTGAGCACCCGGATGTTGGGCCTGCCGGATCTGCGCACCGCGGCGGTCTGGCGGGTCGACAGCGCCAGACCCACGAGGTCCAGCGGGTCCATGGCCAGGACATCCTCGACGGCGGTGTGATGGTAGAAGGCCTGCAGGTACTCCGCCAGATCGGGGACCTCGGCCAAGTGGTGGTGCAGTGCCGCGGCCACCGCCCGGTTCAGCGCCTCCGCCTTCTCCGCGATCGACCGCCGAAAGGCAGACACCATCTCTGACGGTGGGGTCGAGGCTCCGATGGGCGCACCGCCGAGGTCCATACCGGCACGGTAGTCCTGCCGGTGGCGCGATTGCGGCATCTGATGACCTCGGCACCGCCGCGACGGGCCGGGGAGCCGCGCGGCAGGTGCGGGCCAAGCCCTTGCGAACCGGCGCCCGCCCCTCATCCGCGGACGCAGCCGATCCTTCTGCGGCATAGTTGGGGCATGTCGACCACGGTGACCTACACGCAGAGCTTTCCCGCCCCCCCGACAACGGTCTGGGAGATGATGACCGACGTCGAGTACATCACCACCAAGGGCATGCGCAGCGGCTCGCTGGAGGTCAATCCGGAGGTGGCTGAGCAGGGGGACCACACGCTGGTCATCAGCCGCAGGCGGCTGCCCGCGAAGATGCCGGGATTCATGAAGAAGTTCGTCGGCGAGGAACTGATCATCAACGAGACCCAGAAGTGGGGGGCGGCCGCCGACGACGGGTCGCGCACCGGGACCTTCGTTATCGATTTCGGCGGCCAGCCCATGGCCTTCCACGGCAGCCTGACCCTGCGTCCGACCGCCGACGGCAGCGAGGTGACCACGGACGGGTCGTTGAAGTCATCGGTCCCGTTCGTCGGGGGCAAGGCGGAGGGCGTGGCCAAGGAATGGACCGAACGGTACCTCCGCAAGGAGGAAGAGGTCGCCGGGGAGTGGCTGGCGCGGTAGTCCGCACACCGCGGGTCGTCGGCGCAGGTGGTCGGCGCGGGCACACCGCGGGTCGTCGCACGAGAATCGACGGAATCGCACCAGATCTGGCCCCGCACGCTGGGGATCCCCGCTTTGCACCCGCACCGTGGGCTCCCAGCGTGTCGCGGGCGATCCACCCCGGGTGCAAACCCCTCCATCCCCGGGTGCAAACAGCGGGGCGATCCGGCCACCCACCTGGTGCGAACAGTCAGCAGGTGCCTCCTCGCGCCCGCCGGGGAGGAACAGCGGCCAGCGACCCAGCCCCGCGCGCACACCACCCCGGGACTCCCCGCCGGATTCCGAGGAGGGGGATCCCCGCCGCCGACGCCGGCCGTCCCACCGCCGCGGGCACCGGCTCCCGCACATGCGCGCGTCGGCCCACGATCCACGCAACGGCGCGGCTCAGTCCATGTGCGGGTAGCGGTAATCGATGGGCGGGACCAGCGTCTCCTTCAGCGCCCGCGTGGAGGTCCAGCGCAGCAGGTTCTGCGGGGCTCCTGCCTTGTCGTTGGTACCCGAGGCCCGTCCGCCGCCGAACGGCTGCTGACCGACGACCGCTCCGGTCGGCTTGTCGTTGGTGTAGAAGTTGCCGGCCGCGAACCGCAGCGCGTGCCGGGCCTGCGCGATGGCGGCGCGGTCCTGCGCGATGATCGAACCGGTCAGCGCGTACGGTGCGATGCCCTCCATTTGCTGCATGACGGCGTCGTAGTCGCTGTCGTCGAAGACATGGACCGACAGGATCGGGCCGAAGTACTCATCGGTGAAGTACTCCCTCGTCGGGTCGCTGCACAGCAGCACCGTGGGCCGGACGAAGTAGCCCTCGCTGTCATCCGCGGTCCCCCCCGCGAACACCTCCACCGTGTCGTCCGCCTTCGCGCGGTCCAGGACGCCCGACAGCTTCGCGTAGCTCTTGGCGTCGATGACGGCGCCCATGAAGTTCCGGAAATCCGTGGTCGGGCCCTGGGTGAGCCCGTCGACCTCGGCGCGGAAATCGTCGGCGATCCGGTCCCAGACGCTGCGCGGCACGTAGGCCCGCGATGCGGCGGAGCACTTCTGCCCCTGAAACTCGAAGGCGCCCCGGACCATCGCCGTCTTCAGCACTGCCGGGTCCGCGGAGGGGTGGGCGAGGATGAAATCCTTGCCGCCGGTCTCCCCCACGATCCGCGGGTAACTGCGGTACCCCGCGATGTTCTCCCCGACGGTGCGCCACAGCATCTGGAACACCGGAGTCGATCCGGTGAAGTGGATCCCGGCGAGCCCGGGGTCGGCGAGCGCGACTTCGCTGACCTGCGTTCCGCCGCCGGTGACCATGTTGATCACGCCGGGCGGCAGGCCCGCGGCGAGCAGCAGCTCCATGATCACGTGGGCGGCGAACTGCTGCGTATGCGCGGGCTTCCACAGCACGGTGTTGCCCATCAGCGCCGGCGCGGTCGGCAGGTTGCCGGCGATCGCGGTGAAGTTGAACGGCGTGATCGCGTAGACGAACCCCTCCAGGGGCCGGTGGTCGACGCGGTTCCACACGCCCGGCGACGAGATCGGCTGCTCGGCGAGGATCTGCCGCGCGAAGTGGACGTTGTAGCGCCAGAAGTCGATCAGCTCGCAGGCGGAATCGATCTCGGCCTGGAACGCCGTCTTGGACTGCCCCAGCATCGTGGCGCCGTTGAGCCGGTCCCGCCACGGCCCGGCCAGCAGGTCGGCCGCCTTCAGCAGGACCGCCGCCCGATCGTCGAAGGCCAGGTCGCGCCAGGCGGGTGCCGCGGCACGTGCCGCCTCGATGGCGGCGGCTGCGTCGGCGCCGGTGGATTCCCGCGCCACGCCGAGCACGCGGTGATGGTCGTGGGGCTGCACCACCTCGACCTCGCCCCCGCCGGCGGCGCGCCACTGCCCGCCGATGTTCTGCGGCAGGTCGATCGGCCCGGCCGACTGCAGCTTCGCCAGCGCCGCCTGCAGGCTGGCCCGGTGCACCGACCCAGGTTCGTACAGCCGGGTCGGCTCGTTGACCGGCGCAGGCACGTTCGTCACGGCGTCCACCTAGCTCACCTCGCTCCCGCTGTGGCCTGTGGCCTGTGGCGCCATCATGTCAGCCGCACCAGGGGTTGGCATCCGTCGCGCGGCACCCGCGGTACCGGCTGCTCGGACGCTCAGCCCACCTCGGACAGGTGGTCCGGACCCACGTTCTCCGGGTCGCGCAGCGCCGCCATCGAGGTGCGGATCGCGGTGTCAAGCACCTGCAGCCGTCGCGGCAGGTCCATCAGGTTGGCGCCGATGGCCTCCAGATCCTCCGGGCCGGGGCCGACCACCGTCACCGCCGCTCCGCCGTTGCGGACCCGCTCCACCTCGCGCAGGCAGCGCTTGGTCACCTGCACGCGCCACCGCCGCTCCAGGCGCGTCAGCACATGCCGCGGCCGGTCGTAGTGGAACGACACCATGGGGGCCACCACGTACACCTCGTCGAGGTTCTGCCCCTCCACCAGATCGGCGTTCGTGGCCGACCAGGTCCCGCCGTCGACGTACATCCGGCCGCCGATCTCGATCGGCTCGAACCAGCCCGGGATCGAGCACGACGCCATGACCGCCTTCGACAGGGGCGCGACCGGCTCGCTGGCCCTGCCGAACGGGACACGGCGGCCGGTCTCGTAGTCCATCGTCACGGCCCAGTAGTTCGGGTGCGGCGACCACTCGTCCATCGGCGTGATCGCATCGATCAGGTGGCCCACCCGCGCCAGCGACCCCTTGCCCGGGGGGAGGAACCCGCTGATCACGGCCGTGGGCGGCATCCGACCGACGTTTCCGATGCCGGAGACGATCATCCGGGCGGAGCCGGGGCGCAGCAGGCTCGGCCGCTTGGGCCGGCTGCCGCCAGCGGCCTTCTCGTAGTCGAAGGAGTACCCGGCCAGCGGGCCGTCGGTGATCGGCTGGCCGCGCTGGTGGGCCACCATCGCCTCCAGTGACACCCCTGCCGCCAGCAGCGCCCCGACGATCGAGCCGGCGGAGGTGCCGACGATCACATCGCAGTCGCGGACATCGAAGCCGTGCACATCCTGGAGCGCGGCCAGCGCCCCGACCATCCATGCCGCCCCCAGCACGCCACCGCCACCGAGCACCAGACCGCGTGTCGTGCGGCGACCTGATGACATCGCTGCCTACCTCCAGTGGTCGAGCCGTTACCGCCCGATTATGCCCTCACGGTACGCCTCCTGCCTGATGGAGTAGTGGTATCCACCAACTCCGCCAGGGAGGACTCGATGCATCCGGCGAGGACGTCCACGTCCGACATGGCCTCCCGGTCGCCGAGCAGGCCGTAGTACACACCGCTGTTGTACGACGTCAACCCGATGCTGACGGCCTGGTTGCGGGCCAGCGGCACCACCGGGTAGGCGGCCAGCATGAGGCAGCCGCCCGCGTACAAGGGGAATTGCGGCCCCGGAACGTTGGTCACGACGGTGTTCCACACCCGCTGGGACAGTCCGCTGACCGCACGGGCGCCCAGGGCGTGCAGCGTCGGAGGGCTGAATCCGGCGATCCCGATGATGGCCTGGGCTCCGACCATCTGGTTGGCGGCCTTGTACTGGCCCATCTCGAACGTCACCCGCTGCAGGCGCACCACCGGATCGGGCTCCCCGACCGGCAGGTCGCACAGGAACGCGGCGATCTGGTTGCCGCTGCTGCCGGCCGCCTCTGCCTCCCGGATGCTCACCGGCACCATCACCCGCACCGTGCTGCGGGCGTTGAGGTTCTCCCCCCGCATCATCAGCCACTCGCGCAGCCCGCCGGCCACCACCGCGAGCACCACGTCGTTGACGGTGCCGCCGTGCGCCTTGCGCACCCGGCGGTGATCGGCCAGCAGCGTGTCCGCCGTCGCGAATCTGCGCTGCTCCCCGATCTCGGCGTTCAACGGGCTCGTCGCCGGCGGCCGGACGACCGTCGACACGGCACTGATCACCCCGCCGATCGACCGTCCGATCCCGCGCACCGAGTCCTGCGCGTCGCCGAGGCCGGTGCGGGCGGTGGCAACGGCATCGGCCGGGGAACGGACCCAATCGGCGACCCCGCCGACGAACAGCTCCAGCCCGGTCGGCTCCCGGCCCGGGCGCCAGACGTCGGCGATCGTGTCCCTGGGCTCGGGGGTGACGTCCAGGATCACCTGCCCGATGTCGACCGCCGACAGCCCGTCGACCATGGCGTGGTGCGTCTTGGTCAGGATCGCGAACCGGTTGTTCGCCAACCCCTCGACCAGGTACATCTCCCACAGGGGGCGGTTGCGGTCCAGGTGGCGGCTCATGATCCGGGCGACGAGTTCCCGCAGCTGCTCCTCGGTCCCGGGCCGGGGAAGCGCGGAGCGGCGCACGTGGTAGGTGACGTCGAAGTGCTCGTCGTCCACCCAGACCGGGTTCGCCACGCGGCCGGGGACCCACCGCACCCGCTGCCGGTAGCGCGGGACGAAGGCGATCCGGTGCTTGATCAGCTGCACGAGCCGGTCGTGGTCGAAACCCTTCGCAGGCTCGGAGAAGATGGCGACGCTGCCCACGTGCATCGGCGTCGTCCGGTCCTCGAGGTACAGGAACGAGACGTCAAGGGCGCTGAGCCGATCGGCCACCGGAAGCCTCCTGGGATGAACGTGTGTTTCATCGTCGCACGCCTGCCGGGCCGGCCGGCGCACCGGATCGGCGGGGTTGCTACGAACGGGTGATCTCCCGCGGCCGGAGGCCGGCTGCGTTGCGCGCCTCGGCGCTCGGGCGTACACAAGGGGTAAGCGTTCAGTGCCGCAGATGAACTGAACAGTGGTGGTTTCTCGACATCGCACTGATCCGGTTCCGCCGGGTTCGTCGAAACCAGTCGTTGCTCAGCGACGGTCGCCCCGGAATGATTGCCCGCCCAGAGGGCCGGCAACCGGGACTCGCACCGATAAGGCGAAGGTGCACGACCGTGAGCCAGGAACGCCGATGGCGCAACTGGACCCGCGAACACCAACTCCCGAATCAGCTCAGCAGCGGCGAATGGTCGCAGAACGCGTCCCTACCGCCCACCTCTATCCCCCCAAGAACGGCGGTGGACCTGCCAGGCAGGTGGTATGTGTCTGGCGCCGAACTGCATCGAACACGCGCAGTGCGGCATATGCGGCCATCATCGCGAGGCTCCTCGACTCCCGTACTTCGAGGAGCCTCGCGCCATGTCCGGGGTCGGACGCGATGCGGGACGATCATGCTCCGGCGGCGGCCGGGGCGCGTTGTTCCATCATCGCCGTCCAGAGCCGCTCGGGGGTGTTGCGCCAACCTCTGGCGGCGGGCCACGAGGGCTCGAGCAGGGCGTCGGCGGCGCGCGTGTCCCAGGGGATGTGGAACGGGTCGCCGGCTGCCCCCAGCGCATGCAGGACGGATGCGATCTGCGCCTGCGGACGCTTCCCGCCGCGCGGCACCCCCACCCGGTTGGCGACGATCAGATCTGGCGCCGCCCGATCGCCCAGCACCGGCCACCAGGCGGCGAACCGATGGACCCCCACCGGGTCGGCGCTGAAAACCCCCACGACCGTGTCGGCGGCCGACAGCGCATGGCGGGCCATCGCCCCGCTGTCGTGGGCCCAGCCGATGTCGTAGGCGGGGTGGGCCTCCCGGATATCCGCCCCGACATCCACCACCACCACGTCTGCCAGCGCAGCGACCGCTTGCAGCAGTCCGCCCATCATCGTCGGGGCGACCTCGACCCACCGGTGGGGCTCTGCCGCCACCGACAGCACCTTCACCCCGGCGCCCGCGTCGATGAGCAGGTCGGACAGGTCGTGGACGCCGGCGGCGATCCTCCGGGAGGCGATGATCAGGCCGGAGGAGACGGCGCCGCCCGAAGCCATCATCGACCACTGCGGGCAGGCCAGGTCCGCATCGACCACCACGACATCCTGCCCGCTGCGGGACGCACCGACGGCCAGCAGCGCCGCGACCGTCGTCCGTCCGGCGCCCGGCGGCCCCCAGACCGCGACGATCGATCCGCGGGACGCGCCGTCACCCGCGGCCGGTGACGGATGCTCCTGCTCTGCCAGCAGCGCTGCGAGCAGGGCCCGGGCGTCCAGCGGCTGCCCCACCGATTCGGTCAACCCGATCCGGCGGGCCAGGGCCACATCCTCGGGCCCCTGCACCAGTGCGAGCGTACGACAGCCCAATCCGCGCAGCCGGGCGACCACGACGGCGTCCAATCCCGCGGCCCTCGGCGAGACCACCGCTGCATCGGCCGCACCCGCGGCGGCCCGGCCCAGCAGGTCCGCCAGGTCGGCGCACGCGTGGAACTGCAGTCCGCTGGCGGATCTTGCGGTCGGATCGTGCTTCCCGCCCGGTGAGAGCAGGAGCACGCGGTGCGGGGATCTCACGACGGCCCCTGGTACCCGGTGATGTCCACCGGCCCGGCCCGGGTCGCAGCCAGCAGCTCGGCGACGTCGTCCTCCGCGACCGCCAGCACCACCGTCGTCGTCGCACCGGCCCAGGCGTCCGGATCGGCGACGCTGACCACCGCGGCGCCGCGCAGCACCGGCTGCAGCCCCCCGGCCCGCCAGACGTCCACCCGCGAACCGCGCTGCACATGGGGCGGGAACCGCTCCACCTCGATCGGCACCGCGACCAGGCGCTTCGGGGCCGCCTGCTGCTCGACCGACGACCGGGGGATCAGTTCGCCCTCCCCGACCGGCCGGCTCAGCGTGCCCTGCGGCACCTCCTGCTGCAGGTAGCGGCCCGGCTGCTCGACCACCGCCTCCCGCAGCGTGAAGTCGTCGCGCTGCAGCGCGATGCCCGCCGGCAGGTCCCGGGCGGCCACGGCCACCAGGACCGCCTCCGGTGCATCGTTCAGCAGGACGAGTCCGGCATACGCCGACCCGGCCATGATCAAGATCCCCCCGAACACCCGCGGGTCAGCCGCTCTGCGCATCGCTGCCCGCGGGGACGCAGATGCCCGCATCGCTCCCCGTTCCCCCGTGCTGCATCCATTGTCCACAGGTACCCACAGCGCCCGCGAAGCGGCGTGGAGAATGGAGGCGTGCCCGCTCGATTCCTCACCCTCGCCGATGTTGCTGAAGCACTTGCGATCTCCGCATCGCAGGCCTACGCCCTGGTCCGCTCGGGCGAGCTCAGGGCGATCAAGGTCGGCGGCCGGGGCCAATGGCGCGTCGAACTGACCGAGCTGGAGGCCTATATCGACCGGATGTACGCCGCCACCGAGGCCTACGTGCGGGACAACCCGCTGACGCTGGACTCCAACTGAGGCTCGATCGGGACCTTCACCCACCCGATGGCGGCCAGGGGCACGATCGCCGACCCGGCCGCTGAGCTCACTTGCACATGGTCGGCGCCGACGCGCTCCAGGCGGCCGGCGGTGCGCCGGCCGCCCAGGGCGACGACAACGTCGCAGTCGGCGGCCCTGCGGAGCATCGACCGCGCGGACCAGGCCTCCTGCGCCGCGCCGGCCGCTCTGCGGTGGCCGGCCGGCAGGCCTGCGGCCGATTCGAGGCTGTGCAGCATCACGATCCACCCGAAGGCGGCGCCCGGGCGGTGGATCAGGACGGCGTCGGACGACACCGCCGCCACGGCACCGGCGATCGGCTCGTCGTCCATCCCGCATGCGCGGGTGTGCAGCGCGACGGTGACCCCCAGCGCATGCCGGAAGCGGTCGGCGATGGTGGCCCGCGCATACACGCCATCCGCGACGGCCATCGCCGCGGCGTCGCGGTCGGCATCGGCCTCCGCCAGCACCGCCGAATAGCCGTCGTACGCGCCTTCTGCGTTCATCTGTCTCCCCCTCTCGGCGATTGTCGCACCGGCCCCTCCGGCCGGTGCTTCCCGAGCACCGGGTTCCACAGCACCGGCTTCCACAGCAGCGCCACCGAGGTTCCGTCAGCAAACTGCATCACATAACATCAAAGGCACATGATTCGGGCTGACTGGGGGGCGCTCATGCAGTACTTGGGAACCGACGAACTGCGGCAGATACTCGCCCTGGCTGCAGGGCTCGCCTGCGCCGGTTACCTGTTGCGGATCGCAGCCGCGCTGCTGCTGGTCGCAGTCGGGAGGGCCGTGCCCGAAGCACAGGCGTTCGCAGTGAGGTTCGCGCCACGGACGGTGCGCCCCCTGATCCGGCGAGCGCTCGTCGGCGGTCTGCTGGGGGCGGCGCTCGGTAGCGCCGGCGCGTGGGCCGCCCCGGGCACCGGCTGCGCGGACGCCGCTACCGGAGTCCCGGTGCTCGATCGGGCCGGGCGCTGCGCTGCCGCGACGGCGCCGCCCAGCGGGGAGGCGCTGCAGCCGTCGCCCGGGGATCGGACCGCCGCACCACCATCGGCCGGCCCGATCCTGGTGGAACCCGGCGACTCGCTGTGGAGCATCAGCCAGGACCTGCTCGGGAAGCGGGCGGCGGCGTCCGCGGTCGCGAGCGCCTGGCCACGCCTCTGGGACGCCAACCGTGCCCTGATCGGATCCGATCCGGCACTCATCCGACCGGGTATGGAACTGGTGGTTCCACACGATCTGGCCGCCGCCGACCACCCCCTGGAGGTGGCGCCGTGACCGCTGCGCCCGACCTCCAGCCGCAGCTCCCGCGCGCCCGCCTGCGGGTGATCCATTCCCGCGAGCCCGCCCGACCGGCCCCTGCCCCCGAGCCCGCGTCCGTGGTGCAGCAGGAGCTTCCGCTGCGCTGGCCGGCGGACCGACACGGGGAGTCGGCCGCCCGGCGCCTGGCGCGCTACCCGGCCCTCGACCTGGATCCGGGGGTTCCCAGGCCCGAGCCCTACATCGCACAGGTCGCGACCCTGGTCGCCGACGTCCTGGCGGGGGCACGCCCCGCGTCGCAGCTGCATCGATGGGCCAGCCTCGAGGTGCAGCAGCGGCTCGCCCGGCGCGGTGCGGTGCGCAAGCAGCGGTGGGGAGGGCCCGCCGCCGTCAGCACCACCAACTCGATGATCGTCAGCGGGACGGCGGTGCTGGTCGTCGTGGTCTTCCTCGTCGGTCCGCGCGCCCAGGCGGCCGGGGTGCGCATGGAGTTCCGGCACAATCGCTGGATCGTGACGGAGGTCCAGTCGCCGGCCTAGCGTCGTCGTTTCATGACCGCGTGCAGGGCATCGCGGCTGTGGTTCTTGCCAAGGCGGGCCACGCGGTCCTCGTCACGACCAGGCCCAGCACGACCTGGCACGGGTTCCGGACCCACGACGTCAGCGAGCGCGCCTCCCCCGAGGGCCGAATCACCGGCCAGTTGGCGGTCAGCCCTTGCGCTTGCGGTTGGCACGCTCGGCGCGCCGCCGCTCGGCGCGGGTCGCATTCGGATCGATCGCCGCGGGCCCGGAGTCCCCGTCCTGCGAGACAGCAGAGACGCCGCCGGTCTCGGTGGGCGCGGTGTACTGCAGCCGGGTCGGCCGCCGAGGCCCGAGTCCGGCCAGCTCGAGCTCGATCTCGGGCTCCTGCGCCGCAACCGGAGCCTCGACCTCGGGCTCCTGCGCCGCGGCCGGAGCCTCGACCTCCGGGGCCTGCGGGGCTGCCTGCACCTGCGGTGCCGGTGACGGCTCGGCAGCCGCCGCAGCCACGGCGGCTGCGACCGTGCCCGCGGCTGCGGTGCCCGCTGCGTCGCTCAGCGCCGCCATCGGCGGGGTCTCGCGGACCTGGACGCTGAAGACCAGCCCGGCCACCTCCTCCTTGATCGCGTCCATCATGCCGTTGAAGAGCTGGAACCCCTCCCGCTGGTACTCCACCAGCGGGTCTCGCTGCGCCATCGCGCGCAGCCCGATGCCGTTGCGCAGGTAGTCCATCTCCAACAGATGCTCGCGCCACTTGCGGTCCAGGACCGAGAGCACGACCTTGCGCTCCAACTCGCGCATGTTCTTCTCGCCCAGCAACTCCTCGCGCGAGTCGTAGGCCGCCTCGGCGTCGGACCGCAGCGTCTCGGCGAGGAACTCCCGGTCCAGGTCGTGCAGGTGCCCGCCGCTGGACTCGATGACCTCAGCAAGGGTGGTGCCCATCGGGTACAGCTTCCCGCAGGTGCTCCACAGCCGCTCGAGGTCCCAATCCTCCGGGTATCCCTCGCTGGTCTCCGCCGCGACGTACCCGGCCACCGTCTCGCTCAGGAAGCCTTTGACCTGGGCCTTCATGTCGGCGCCCCCGAGCACCTCGCGGCGCTCGTTGTAGACGACGGTGCGCTGCCGGTTGAGGACGTCGTCGTACTTCAGCACGTCCTTGCGGATCTCGAAGTTCTGCGCCTCGCGCTGGGCCTGCGCGTTCGCGATCGCCTTGGTCACCATCTTGGCCTCGATGGGGACATCGTCGGGGACATTGAACCGGCGCAGGAAGCTGTCCACCAGATCCGCCTTGAACAAGCGCATCAGGTCGTCCTCCAGGGACAGGTAGAACCGCGACTGGCCGGGGTCGCCCTGGCGGCCGGACCGGCCGCGCAGCTGGTTGTCGATCCGGCGCGACTCGTGGCGCTCGGTGCCCAGCACATACAGCCCGCCCAGGGAGGACACCTCATCGTGTTCGGCCGCCACCGCCTCCTTGGCGGCGCGCAGGGCCTCCGGCCACGCCGCCTCGTACTCCTGCGGCGACTCCAGCGGCGTGATGCCCTGTCGTTCCAGGGTGTGGGTAGCGAGGAACTCGCTGTTGCCGCCGAGCATGATGTCGGTGCCGCGGCCGGCCATGTTCGTCGCCACGGTCACGCTGCCCTTGCGCCCTGCCATCGCGACGATCGCAGCCTCCTGCCCGTGGAACTTGGCATTGAGCACCTGGTGCTTGATGCCGCGCTTCTTCAGCAGGCCCGACAGGTACTCGCTCTTCTCCACGCTCGTGGTACCCACCAGGATCGGCTGCCCTGCCCGGTGCACCTCGACGATCTCCTCGACCACCGCATCGAACTTCGCGCGCTCGGTCCGGTAGACCAGGTCCGCGTCGTCGAGCCTGGCAACCGGCCGGTTGGTAGGGATCGGGACGACTCCCAGCTTGTAGATCTGGGAGAACTCCGACGCCTCGGTCATCGCCGTACCGGTCATGCCCGACAGGGTGTCGTACATGCGGAAGTAGTTCTGCAGCGTGATCGTCGCCAGCGTCTGGTTCTCGGTCTTGACCTCGACGCCCTCCTTGGCCTCCAGCGCCTGGTGCAGACCGTTGGAGAAGCGCCGGCCGTGCATCGTGCGGCCGGTGTGCTCATCGACGATGAGGACGCCGCCGTCGCCGGCGACGATGTAGTCGCGGTCGCGCTTGAACAGCTCCTTGGCCCGGATGGCGTTGGCGAGGTAGGAGACCAGCTGCGAGTGGGCGGCGTCGTAGAGGTTGTCGATGCCGAGCTGGTCCTCGACCCGCTCGATCGCGCCCTCGCCGACCGAGACCGTCCGCTTCTTCTCATCGATCTCGTAGTCGGCGTTGAGGACCATGCCCTCGACGATGCGGGCGAACTCGGTGTACCAATGGGTCGAGATGTCGGTGGGACCGCTGATGATCAGCGGCGTGCGGGCCTCATCGACCAGGATCGAGTCGACCTCGTCCACGATGGCGAAGTTGTGGCCGCGCTGCACCATCTCCTCGCTGGACCACGCCATGTTGTCGCGCAGATAGTCGAAGCCGAACTCGTTGTTGGTGCCATAGGTGACATCGGCCGCGTAGGACTTGCGCCGGGCTGCGGCCGACATCCCTCCCAGGATGGCCCCGACCTCCAGGCCGAGGAACCGGAGCACTCGCCCGGTCCATTCGGCATCGCGCTCGGCCAGGTAGTCGTTGACCGTGATCACGTGGACGCCCTTGCCGGAGATGCCGTTCAGGTAGGACGGCAGGGTCGCCACCAACGTCTTGCCCTCACCGGTGCCCATCTCGGCGATATTGCCCAGGTGCAGCGCCGCCCCGCCCATGATCTGCACGTCGTAGTGCCGTTGCCCCAGGGTCCGGATCGCCGCCTCCCGCACGGTGGCGAACGCCTCCGGCAGCAGATCGTCGAGGCTGGCGCCATCGGCGTACCGAGCCTTGTACTCGTCGGTGAGCGCGCGCAGCTGCGCGTCGGTCAGGTCCTTGTAGTGCTCCTCGATGGCGTTGACCTGCGTCGCAATCGCTTTCAACTGCCGCAGGGTCTTCTTCTCGCCGACCCGAAGCATTCGTTCCAGTACGCCCACGATGGCCCTTCATCCGCGCTGCCGCACGGGCACGCCGGTGCCCGTGCGTTCATGGTACGAGCAGGCGGGCCGCCGAGGCACGCACCGATGCCACTCAAGCCCTGCCCGATCGCACATCGATCAGTCCCACCCGCGCCCCGATCATCACCGCTTCCGTGCGCGAGGCGGCATGCAGCTTGTCCAGCACCGCCCGCACATGGTTCTTGACCGTGTTCTGGCTGATGAACAGCGCGGCGGCGATATCGCGGTTGCTAGCGCCCGTGGCCAGGTACTGCAGGATCTCGTTCTCCCGGGGCGTGAGTCCGTAGTCCGCGGACTGCAGGCCCCTGCGCAGCTGCACCCCGATGTCGCTGGCCATCGCAGCGGTCAGCGATTCCGACACCCAGGCATTGCCCCGCAGCGCCGCGGCGACGGCCGAGCCGAAGGACGAGGGGTTGCCCCGAAAATCCCACAGCGCCTCGATGCCCGCAGCCAGCAGGGCCGCGAAGTCCACCCGCGAGGCGTCGCTGATCACTGCGACCGCCGCAACCGGCTGCGGAGCATCGCTCAGGTACCCGCAGAACGACCGAAGCGCCGACGGACCGCAGATCACCAGGTCGGCCTCCGTCGCCGGCAGGCCGGCCGGGCCCGGCAGCGCCCGCACAGCGGATCCCGGGAGGGTCTGCGCCACGAAGTCGGCCAATCCTCGTGACAGCACCTCGGCGTCTTCGATAACGGCCACGACAGCGGGGGTCGTCATCTGATCACGACGCGACCGGCGCGGCCGCAACCTCCAACCGGATCAGGCCGTAGTCGTAGCCCCGCCGCCGGTAGACGACGCTCGGCTTGAGGTTGGCGGCATCCAGGAACAGGTAGAAGTCGTGCCCCACCAGCTCCATCGCGTCGAGAGCCTGTTCCACCGTCATGGCCTCGGTTGCGTGCGTCTTCTCGCGCACCACCACGGGGCCGGCTGCGTAGACCACCCCCGGTTCTTCGACCACCGGCTCCGCCTCGTCCGCAGCGGCCGCGGCCGGACGGGCCGGTTCCGCGGGGACGACCGGCCGCCCATTGCCGCGGGCCCGCTCCCGCCGCCGCTCGGCACTGCGCCGCAGCCGCTCCTCCAGGCGATCGGCCGCGCTGTCGAAGGCGACGAACTTGTCCGCCGCCGCGTACTCGGCGCGCACCACGGGTCCGCGGCCGCGGCAGGTGAGCTCCACCCGGATCGCCTGATCGGCCAGCCGCGGGTTGCGCTCCTTGGTCACCTCGACATCGATCCGGGTCAGCGCGGAGCCATAGTGCTCCAGCCGCTGCAGCCGCTGACGCGCGTGATCGCGGAACCGCTCGGACACCTCGATCTGTCGGCCTCTGACGACAACTTCCACTGTCTCCTCCTCGCGTGCCCCTGCGGCGGTCCCGCCGACGAATCCCAGCCCCAACGCTATCCCCCGCCCTCGGCGCAGCGCACATCGGATCGCGGCGGGTGTGCGACCGCCAGAACCGCAGCGGCGACCGGAGCCGCACCGGCCGCGGCCACCGCCCTGACCGCCTCGGTCAGTGTGGCCCCCGTTGTGAGGATGTCGTCCACTACGAGAGCGGGACCCGTCAAGCCCGAACGCGCGCGCATGGACCCCGACAGGTTGTCGCGGCGCTGCGCCGCCGACGCACCGACCTGTTCGGCCACCTCCCGCTCGAATCGCAGGCCGGCGACGGGCCGCGCCTGGGGCAATCGCCCCGCAGCGCGCTCGACCAGTTCCGCCACGAGGTCCGCCCCCCTGCGCCGGCGGCTGATCCTGCGGGCGGGCACCGGCAGCAGCGCGACCGCCATGCCGGGCGGGACGAGCAGGGCGACGGCGGCTGCGAGGTGCTCGGCAAGGGGCTCGGTGAGGTCTCGCCGGCCGGCCAGCTTCCAGCTGCGGATCGCGGCCGCCAGGCCGCCGCCGTACGCGCCGCTTGCCGCGACCGGGCCGATCCCGGCACGATGGAGCATCAGCGGCGGATCGGGCGGCCGACAGCCGGTGCACCACGCCCCTCGGGCGCCGCAGCCCGGGCAGCCCGGCGACCAGATCAGTGCTGCAGCATCCGAAAGCAGGCCGGTGATCACGGGACGCATGGGGGAAGTGTCCCGGCACGAAGGACCGGCTGCCCGGCGCCCGACCGCGCGGCGTGGACCGCACGGGATCTCCACAGGGCAGCGCCTCAGCCCGGGTAGGCCGGCATCGTCAACCCTTCGATGACCCGTACCCCGCTGCCGCTCAACGGACCGGCGGTGCCGTCGGCAAGGCCGACCACCACCGCATCCTCCGGAGCATCGGTCACCTTCGACGCCGTGGCAGGTACGGCGAACGCCGCGATGAGGGACCCCGCCAGGTCGCGGCGCTCGACACGCTGCGCCGCAGGCAGCAGGGCCGTCACAGTATCCGCATCGTGCCAGGCGAGGTCGACGCACCCCGGACCGATGCCCAGCGGGCGCAGCCCCTGGATCCGCAGTCCATCGGCGGTCGCGGCCACAACCGCGAGGTGCACCGTGCCGTCATCGATCAGCAGCGCAGCCCTGGTGCCGTCGCGGGCCGGGCGAACCGCGCGAACCGGGCCCGGGCTGTCCACCACCATGACCGGGGACGCGGAGTAGCCCCCCGAGTCGTCCACCGCGGAGACCAGGACGCGGCCGTCCGACGTCGTCCACCACACCCGCCCCAGGACATCGATGGCGGGGCCCGCGGCGACCGGCCCGCCGGGCGCCTGCTGCAGCTGCGCCGGTGCGCGCAGGCTGCCGATCATCATTGCCGCGCGATCGGCAGTGGCCCCGGCGACGGTACTCCCCGACGGGCCCACACCGATCGAGGACGCGGGATCGAGCCCGTCGCCAGCCTCGTCCGAGCGGAGCGGCCGGACCGCGCCGTCGGCGACAACCGCCCATTCCCCCTGCGGGGTCAGGCCGTACAGCGGTGCCGCGCCGACGATGACGTCCGGGTCGAACCGGTCGAACTCCGACACCGGGACCGGTCCGCGCCGCTGGCCCAGGTGCACCGGCTGTCCCTCCACCGACACCTCGAACGCGGTCAGGCCGGGCACCTGCACCAGGGTCCACGCGAGCTGCGCCCCGAACCTGACCAGATCCTGCTCTTCGAGGGCGATCGCCGGGCCCTGCAGCTCGACCCGTGCCACCCCGTCGGTGACGGGCACCGCGCCGAGCGCCAGCTGCATTCCGGCCGGGATGGCGGAGGCGACGGCCGGAGCCAGCCAGTCCGACGGGCCTGCCAGCAGGGCAGCGACGAGGGCGGTGGCCAGCGCCTGGACCCCGGTGCGCGGCACCAGCCGGACATCGGGCACGGCGACCGATCCGCCCGGATCGATGAAATAGGCGTTGCGGACCTCGAACGCCCGCTCCAGGTCGGTGCCGCTGAGCAGCAGCCCGTGCGGCGCCTGCGCGATCCGCCATTGGCCGTCCGCCGACGCCATCGCGAACCCGCTGGTCGCGGCAGCCGCGGGCTGCGGCAGGTACACGCCCGAGGCGTTCACCGTGGCGACCTGCGAGTAGCTGGCGGTGACCGTGTCGCCGACCACCGTCAGGACCGGGCTGTCCGCTGCCATGACCGTCACGCCCGCCCCCGGGTCCCAGGACTGGGCGGCCTCGTCGGTGAGGTACTCCCGCGCCACCCGGTAGTCGTCGCCCACCGCGGCGACGGCGTCCAGGAACCCTGCGACCACCTCGATCTGGGTCATGTCCGGTCGCGGGGGGTTGGCGATCGGACGGACCAGCGGCTCCTGCTCGCTGCTCACGCTCCCCCCGAGCCCGGGTTGGACCGGGCCGCTGGTGGGGATGCTCACGCATCCCGCCAGCAGCAGGCCCACCAGCACAGCCGGCAGCAGCCGCCTCATGCGACGCCGCCGGTGGCTGGGGCCGGCCCGGCGCTGGTCAGGCCGGCGAAGGCCTGCAGGTCCAGCGGGACCGGTCGGGTGAGCGGCGCACGATCGTTGCCGCGGCTCGGAAGGGTGAGGACGAACAGCGCCCCCTCCCCGGGGCGCGACTCGACCTCCAGCGCCCCCCGCTGCAGCAGCGCGTCCTCCAGCGCGATCGACAGTCCCAGCCCGCTGCCGCCGAGGGTGCGCGCCCGGGACGGGTCGGCGCGCCAGAACCGGTCGAACACATGGGCCTGCTGATCCGGATCGAGTCCCGGGCCGTAGTCGCGGACCCCCACCGCCGAGGTTCGTCCGTCGGCGGCGACCACGATGTCGATCGGACGCCCCGCACCGTACTCCAGCGCGTTGGTGACGAGGTTGCGCACGATGCGCAGCACCCGCCGGCGGTCCCCCACGACGCTCGCCGCCGGACTGCCGAAGCAGCGCAGCCGGCTTGCGCGCTCCGCCGCCAACGGGGCCGCCGAGGCGACCACGACGCCCACCAGCGCCGACAGATCGATCGGCTCGAGGTCAAGCTCCACGGCTCCGGCATCCATCCGGCTGATCTCCAGCAGATCGGACAGCAGAGATTCGAACCGGTCCACCTGCGTGGACAGCAACTCGATGGCCCGGCGGGTGTCGCCGTCGACGAGATCCCGCCGATCATGCAGCACGTCGCTGCCCATCCGGATCGTGGTCAGGGGGGTCCTCAGCTCATGGGAGACATCGGAGACGAACCGTTGCTGGATGCGGGACAGGTCCTCCAGCTCGCGGATCTGCTCCTGCAGGCTGAAGGCCATGCCGTTGAACGATGCCGCCAGTCTGGCCATCTCGTCGGAGCGCCGCACCGGGATCCGTCGGTCCAGATCCCCCTCGGCGATCTGCTCCGCGACGGTCGCGGCCTGACGGATCGGCACTGCGACGTGCCGGGTCACCAGCCAGACCATCGCCCCGAGGAGGACCACCAGGAAGAGTCCGGCTACCAGGGTGGCCGAGCGCACCAGGCTGATGATCCGCTCCTCCTCGGTGTAGGGGAAGACGTGGAACAGCTGGTAGCCTCCCACGCTCGGCACATCGACCGGTGCGCCCACGACCATGGCCGGCTTCCTGCCGCCGTCGAGGTAGAGCGCCTCGGAGTTCGCCCACAGCTGGGTGTCCTCCGCGGCCACCGCGGCGGACAGGCGGGCAGGCACGCTGGCCGGCGAGATCAGGTTCGTCGCACGCTCGGGACCGTTCACCGCGGCCGAGGGGGGCTGCAGCAGCAGGATCTCGTAGCTGGGCGGGCTGCCCGCGTTGGCGGCGAGGTCCGACACGACACCGTCGACGATGCGGTCGGGGCTCGCGGTGGCGGGCCCGGCATGTGCCGCCGCCAGGATCTGCAGCGCCTGCTCCCAGTCCGCGGTGGCTTCCGTCAGGGACCGCATCTGCTTGGCGTCCAGCATCCCTGCTGTCACCCGGTTCAGCAGCGAGGTGGCGACGAGGCCGACGACGACCAGCGACAGGCCCAGTGTGGTGAGCACCGTGCGCAGCACCAGCGACCCGGACCAGGCCCCCGTGATCCTTGACCAGATGTGGCGCAACAAGGAGTCGGCTTCAGCCATCTGCGGCGGCGTCCGGCGGCTCCGACCCGGAGGGTCCCGCCTTGTAGCCGACGCCGCGGACGGTGAGCACGACCTGGGGGTTGTCGGGATCGCGCTCCACCTTCGCCCGCAGCCGCTGCACGTGGACGTTGACCAGGCGGGTGTCGGAGGCGTGCTGGTAGCCCCAGACGTCTGCCAGCAGCTGCTCGCGGGTGAAGACCTGCCACGGCCGCCGCGCGAGGCAGGTCAGCAGCTCGAACTCCAGGGGGGTCAGCGAGATGGGCACACCCTCCCGGGTGACCGAGTGGCCGGCCTGATCGATGGCGAGGTCGGCGATCCGCAGCACCTCGTGGCCGTTGCTGGTGGACCGCCGCGCCTGCGCCCGGACGCGGGCCAGCAATTCTCGGGGCTTGAACGGCTTCGTGACGTAGTCGTCGGCCCCCGACCGGAGCCCCGCCACCACGTCCGCTGTCTCCGACAGCGCGGTGAGCATGATGATCGGGGTATCGGACTCCGCCCTGATCTGGCGCGCGATCTCCGCTCCGCTGCGGCCGGGCAGCATCACATCGAGCAGGACGACATCGGGCCGCGCCTGCCGGAAGACCTCCAGCGCGACCGACCCGTCGGCGCAGAACACCGGTTCGATCCCATCGCCGCGCAGCACGATCCCGAGCATCTCCGACAGCGCAGCGTCGTCATCGACTACGAGGACCCGCAGTTTCACGGGACCATAATGTCACCACCGGGGCGCCGGACCGGCAGCCCCGCCGACCCGCCCCATCCCGGCGCGCCGCCCGGACGCTGGGACTCGTTCGCGTGGCCGAAGCAGAGAACCGTCCCGGCCACCGCCCGTCCTGCCGGGATCATCGACCGCCTCGGGTGGCGCAGCGCAAGCCAGTGGTCCTCGGGGACGCCATCGAGAAGGCCGTTGTCAGCGCAATGAGATGCCCCGGTCGACCCCAGGCTGTGGCGGCCTGGACCCTGAAGTCGTCGATGAGCAGAACCTGCTCGTCAGGTACGACGGCCGTCTCGGGGACCGCCGATCGCCGGTGCTTCGACGCCGCGAACCCATGTCGGTACTTCACTCCCGGGCTGCGGCCGGGTGGCGGATCTTCCGATCCGCCGCAGCCGGAAGGCGCGCCTGCCTCGGTGACCGGTGCGGTCGAACAGGAACGGGGCCGCCCGGCGACAACTATCGGTCCGGGACGCCGATGTGCCGGGATCCCTCGGGCAGCGATGACCGCGGAGCCGGTGCGCGACGATGGCCACGCGCAGCGGTGCGGCTTCCGAGGTCCCTCGACCGGCCCGACTCCGGGCTCCACGCCCGCGCGCCATCAGGCCGCCGAGAGCGCGAGGATGCCCAGGGCCCCCGGGAAATTGTTGACCGCATGGGCGATGATGCAGGCCCCCAGGGAACCGGTGCGCCACCGCACGATGCCGAGGACGACGCCGATGGTGAACAGGAGGAGGAACCGCTTGGGCTCGAGATGCATCGCTGCGAACGCCGCCGCGCTCACCACGACCGTGAGCCACGGCGGAACCCCGCGTTTGGCGAGCCCGGACCACAGCAGGCCCCGGAACGCGAGCTCCTCCGCGATCGGCGCACCGATCACCACCATCAGCGCGAAGATCAGCAGGACGCCGAAACCGTTTGATGCGGCCAGCTCCTCGGCTTCTTCGCCCGCCGCCGAGGTGAAGTCGCCGAAGAGCCACACGCTGATCAGTCCCACCAGGATGCCGGCACCGAACGCGGCCGCGCCTCCGGCGAGTCCGCCCAGCGCATCGGGGATGCGCAGCTGCAGCCCCAGATCGATCTGCGCCCCGTTGCCGCGCCGCGCGGTGGCGAGCAGCGGCCAGCCCGCCATCGCGATCCACGGCGCTGCGACGGTCAGCAGCAGCCAGCCCGAATCCAGGCTCTGGCCGAGCAGCAGCACGACCAGAGCGACGACGTTGGCGATCACAACAGAGCCCAGCACCGCCCACAGCGCATCCCACGCCGTCCAGGACGTCGTCCGCAGGGGGACCCCCAGGGCGGCCGCGTCGATGGCCGCTGCGGGGCAGGCCGGGTAGAGCGGCGGGTCGCTGCGCGGCATCTAGTACCGGTAGGACTCGGGCTTGTACGGCCCATCCACGGGCACGCCGAGGTAGTCCGCCTGCCGCTTGGTGAGCTCCGTCAGCTCAACGCCCAGTGCTGCAAGGTGCAGCCGCGCCACCATCTCGTCGAGCTCCTTGGGCAGGGTGTACACGCCCACCGGGTACGCCTCGGTCTTGGTGAACAGCTCGATCTGGGCCAGGACCTGGTTGGTGAAGGAGTTGCTCATCACGAAGGAGGGGTGGCCCGTGGCGTTGCCCAGATTCAGCAGCCGGCCCTCCGACAGCACGATCACCGAATGCCCGTCGGCGAATACCCATTCATCGACCTGCGGCTTGATCGGCCTGCGCTCGACGCCCGGCAGATCGGCCAGGCCGGCCATGTCGATCTCGTTGTCGAAGTGCCCGATGTTGCCGACGATGGCCTGGTGCTTCATCCTGCGCATGTGGTCGGCGGTGATGACGTCGAGGCAGCCGGTCGCGGTGATGAAGATGTCGGCGCTGGACACCACCGACTCCAGCGCGGCGACCTGGAAACCGTCCATCGCCGCCTGCAGGGCACAGATCGGATCGATCTCGGTGACCAGGACGCGCGCGCCCTGTCCGCGCAGGGAATCCGCGCAGCCCTTGCCGACATCGCCGTATCCGCAGACCACCGCGACCTTGCCGCCGATCAGCACATCGGTGGCCCGGTTGATGCCGTCGATCAGCGAGTGCCGGCATCCGTACTTGTTGTCGAACTTGCTCTTGGTCACCGAGTCGTTGACGTTGATCGCCCCGAACAGCAGCGACTTGTCCCGCTCCATCTCGTACAGCCGGTGAACGCCGGTGGTGGTCTCCTCGGTGACGCCCAGGATCCCGCCGGCGATCGCGGTCCAGCGCTGCGGGTCCTCGGCCAGCGATCGCTGCAGCAGTCCCAGCACGACGGCGAATTCCTCCGAGTCGGCGCCCGCCGGGTCGGGCACCAGGCCGGCGCGCTCGAACTCCGCGCCCTTGTGGACCAGCAGTGTGGCGTCCCCCCCGTCGTCGAGGATCATGTTCGGGCCGCCGCCGCCGGGCCAGCGCAGCACCTGCTCGGTGCACCACCAGTACTCCTCGAGCGTCTCGCCCTTCCAGGCGTAGACCGGAACGCCCTGCGGCTGCTGCGGGGTGCCGTCCGGCCCGACGACGACAGCGGCGGCGGCGTGGTCCTGGGTGGAGAAGATGTTGCAGGAGGCCCAGCGGACCTCCGCCCCCAGCGCCACCAGCGTCTCGATCAGCACGGCGGTCTGGATCGTCATGTGCAGCGACCCGGTGATCCGGGCGCCGGCCAGCGGCCTGCTGTCCCCGAACTGACGGCGCATCGCCATCAGGCCGGGCATCTCGTGCTCGGCCAACCGGATCTCGTGGCGGCCGAACGCCGCCAGGGAAAGGTCAGCGACCTTGAAGTCCTGTGTCATGTGCCCACCTCGTGAAGGCGCCCCGGCCGACGTTGGCGGCCGCGGCGGAGTCCGCCAGCTGTCGGGTCGAAACGTCACGAGGCCTCGATGGCTCGACCCGTGACAGTCTCGCATCCGTTCGGCGCGCCCGCCAACCCAGCCGTCCCCGGGTCAATGATCGGCGTCCGGCATCGGCGCCGACCGCGGCGAGGTGTAGTCCGCCCGGTACAGGTCCGGTTCGATGTAGATGTACCGGGCGGTCGGGACTGCCAGGCGGATCCGGCGCTCGGCCTCGTTGATGGCGAGGGCCACCTCGCCGGCGGACGCCGAGTCGCCCGCACTGATCTTCATCGCCACCAGCAGTTCGTCGGGCCCCACATGCACCGTGCGCAGGTTGATCAGCCGGTCGATGCCCGGCGTCCCCTCCACCGCGTCGCGGATGGCGTCCTCCTGTTCCGGCAGCGCGCTCTCGCCCACCAGCAGGCTCGCCATCTCGAACGCCAGGAAGATCGCGATGATGATCAGCAGGACGCCGACCGACATGGCGCCCAGGCCGTCCCACCGGCCGTCGCCGGTGACGACCGCCATGGTCACTCCGAACAGCGCGAACACCAGGCCGACCAGCGCCCCCGAATCCTCCAGCAGCACCACCGGCAGCTCCGGCTGCCGGGTGCGCCGGATGTAGGCGATCAGCCCGACCCGTCCGCGGGAGCGGTTGACCTCCCGCATCGCGGTGCGCCACGACCAGGTCTCCAGGCCGAGCGCGACGAACAGCACAGCGAACGCCACCCAGGCCTGCTGGAGTTCTTCCGGATGCTGGAACTTGTGGAACCCCTCGTACAGCGAGAACACCCCGCCCATCAGGAAGAGGATGATCGCGACCACGAAGGCGTACAGATAGCGCGTGCGGCCGTAGCCGAATTGGTGCTCCGCGTCGGGCGCCTTGGCCGCCCGCTTGTTGCCCACCAGCAGCAGCCCCTGGTTGGCGGTATCGGCCAGCGAGTGGATCGCCTCGGACAGCATCGACGAGGAACCCGTGACCAGGTAGGCGGCGAACTTGCTGGCCGCGATGCCGGCGTTGGCGATCATGGCGGCGATGACCGCCCTCATCCCGCCTTCGGTGCTCACACCGCGCCCCGCTGCCCGCCGTCCGCCGCTGCCACCAGTGCGACCATCGACTCGGAGCGGACCTGCGCCATCGGGTCCGAGGCCGGGATGAGCGCACCCTGGCCGATGGCCAGTGCCAGCGTCTCGCCCTGCAGGTCGACCTCGACCGGCCCATCGATCGCGATCACCACCCGGTAGGAGCCCGGCTGCAGCTTGGCGTCCACCCCCCGCTGCAGATCCGCGCGGAACGGTGCGGCAGGAGCCTGCTTGGGTCCGAGCTGCCGCAGCACCACCGGCGCCGCGTCGGGGCGGATGGCGCGCAGGGCGTCTGCGACGGCGATCTCCTTGTTCGTCAGGCCCAGCCGCAGGACGTTGTCGCTGGAGGTCATCACTTCCAGGCCCACCCCTCGCAGGTAGGCGTGCGGCACCCCGGCGGGGAGGTACATCGCCTCGCCCGGCTGCAGCCGGTGATAGGCGAGGATGGCCGCCAGGCCGACGCCGGGGTCGTCGGGGTAGGCGGATGCCACGTCGCCGAGCGCAGCGGTCTCCCGGGGGTCGTCGCTGCCCAGCGCACGGCGCACCCGGCCGGGGTCCCACGGGCCCGTCACGGGGCGGGCGGCCATGATCCGCTCGGCGGCGTCCGCCCAGTGCCCGTCCCGCGCGGCCTGCACGGCCTGCCCGGGGTAGCCCAGGTTGGCCAGTACCGCCGCCGCACTGCTCGGCTCCCGCCAGCCCGCCAGCGCGGTGAAGTCGGACATCGCGACGATGAGTTCGTCCTTCGCGGCTGAGTCGGCGTAGGTCTTCGCCCCCGGCGGCTGTGCGGCGAAGCCCGCGGCCGCCTGCGCCGCGTCCGGATGGATCTGGATGCTCAACGGGTTCGACGCCGCGAGGATCTTGACCAGCAGGGGGACATCCTGGCCCGCCAGCTCGACATCGGCGGTCGAGCCGTTCAGCGTGGGGGAGGGTCCCGACGGATGCACGCCGAACCACAGCTCGGCCTGCGGCTTGCCGGTGCCCCGCCCGGTCCACGGGACCATGCCGTCGACCATGCCCCATGGATAGTCCTTGACCGCTCCCGAGACGACGATCGCCATGCCCGGCTACCCCCCTCCACCGATACCCTCTGGTCCAGGCACCGCTTCGCTCAGGAGCATGACAGGTATGCCGTCGCGGATCGGGAAGGACGTCCCGCACTGCTGGCAGCGCAGCCACTGACCGTCGGCGGCCAGCACGACCGGCGCATGGTGCGGGCACGGACAGGCCAGGACCTCCAGCAGGTGCGCCGGCAGCGTGCCGTTCACTGTGCAGCCCCGCGGATCACCGCGAGCACCTCGTCGCGCAGCTGCGCCATCCGCTCCGGCGTCGCCGCCTCGGCGTTCAACCGCAGCAGCGGCTCGGTGTTCGACGGCCGGACGTTGAACCACCAGTCCGGTCCGGCCACCGTCAGACCGTCGAGCTCGTCGAAGGAGACGCCCTCGCGATCGTCGTACGCCGCCCGCACCGCGGCGATCGCCGCCGGCTGGCTGGTCACCGTCGAGTTGACCTCGCCGCTGGCGGTGTACCGCTGGAACTGGCTGACCAGGCTCGACAGGGTCGTCCCGGGCGTCGTCGCACCCAGCGCGGCGAGCGTGTGCAGGGCCGCCAGCATGCCGCTGTCGGCGCGCCAGAAGTCCCGGAAGTAGAAGTGCCCCGAGTGCTCCCCGCCGAACACCGCGCCGCTGGAGGCCATCGTCGCCTTGATGAACGAATGCCCCACCCGGGTGCGGATCGGGGTTCCGCCATGCTCTTTGACGATCTCCGGCACGGCTGCGGACGTGATGAGGTTGTGGATGATCGATGCCCCGGGCTCCCGCTGCAGCTCCCGCACCGCGATCATCGAGGTGAGCGCCGAGGGATCCACGGCCTCCCCCCGCTCATCGACGACGAAGCAGCGGTCGGCATCGCCGTCGAAGGCCAGGCCCAGGTCCGCGCCGGTCTGCTGCACGCGCTGCTGCAGATCGCGCAGGTTCTCCGGGTCGATCGGGTTGGCCTCATGGTTGGGGAACGTGCCGTCGAGCTCGAAGTACATCGGGACCACGGTGACCGGCAGCGCGGGAAGGCCCTCCTGCTGCCCCAGCACGGCCGGGACGGTGTAGCCCGCCATCCCGTTCCCGGCGTCCACCACGACTTTCAGGTGGCGGATCCCGCTGATGTCGACCAGCGAGCGCAGGAAGGCCGCATAGTCGCGCAGCATGTGGCGATCGGTGATGCTCCCCCGGTGCTCCGCGGGCTCCGGCAGGTCGCCCTCGGCCAGCCGGCGCTTGATCTCGAACAGGCCCGTCTGCCCCGAGACGGGGGCGGCGCCGGGCCGGCACAGTTTGATCCCGTTGTACTGCGCGGGGTTGTGGCTGGCCGTGAACATCGCCCCGGGCAGCCCGAGGGTGCCGGAGGCGAAGTACAGCCCGTCGGTCGAGCACAGGCCGATCCGGATGACATCCACCCCGCACGAGGCGACGCCCGCGGAGAACGCGTCGACCAGTTCCGGGCCCGATGGCCGCATGTCGTGGCCGACGACCAGGGCACCCGGGCCCCCGTCCGACTTCGCCACCTCCAGCACCGCCACGAAAGCCCGCCCGACGGCCCTGGCCAATTCCGGGTTCACCTGCTGGGGGACCAGGCCGCGAATGTCGTAGGCCTTGATGATGTCCGCGAGATCGTCCACGCCGAAACCTTATCGGCTCATTGGGAATCGACGCTGCGCAGGATCCTCAAATGTCCGCGCCGGGCGACCTCGATGGTGCCCGGAGGAGTCTGCGGTTCAGGGGTATCAGCGGCGCCGCGGGGGCGAGCCGCATCGCGGACCGCGTTGGCCAGCGCCTCCAGATCATCGCTGGACGGCTTCAGCGCATCCGGGTCCTGGGCCAGCCGCACCACCTCCCAGCCGCGGGGTGCTGTCAGGCGATCGCCGTGCACCGCGCACAGGTCGTAGCAGTGCGGCTCGGCGTAGGTGGCCAACGGCCCCAGGACCGCCGTGGAGTCCGAATAGACGTAGGTGAGGGTCGTCACCGCGGGACGGGCGCAGGATGGGCGACTGCAGCGCCGAGACGTGCTCACAGGCGCCAAGGTACAACGCCGCCGCGGCACTTCCGCACATTGACCCAGCGCCGCGCAGAGGCGCGTGTCCAACCCGGCGGGGATGGCTCATTCCCCGGCGAGCGCCTGCGGGTCGGGATAGGCCAGCGGAATGGTCACGGCGACCGAGGGGTCCTCCCCGGTTGCGGCGGCAGCGATCGGGCCGGTCGGCAACAGGCCGGTCTGTACGACGGCGGCGAACAGCCCGCCGGACCCGGGGGTGCGCTCGACCGTGATCAGGGATGCGCCCTCGGCCATCACCGGGACCGGCACGGTCGCCGACCAGCCGTCGGCCACCTCGACAACCTGCTCGACGGCCGCCCCGGAGGCGTCCCGCACCTTCACCGTCACCGTGGCCGCACCGCCCGTGCTGCTCAACAGCACCGCGGCGGGCGCTTCAGCCGCACCCGACACCGGCAGCACCAGTCGCTCGGCGACCGGCCGTGCGGCTGCCGTCGCCGCGATATCGGCCACCGGGAGCCGGTTGAGCACTCCGGTCGCATCCGGCGGCAGCGTGGCCGACACGGTCGAGCGGACGGCGGCGGTCACCGCAGCGGATCCGGTGATCACCACGGCCGCAGCCCTGCCGGCGAGGTCGTCGTCGATGTCGACCACGACCGTGTGGCCTGCCGGGATCGGGACCTGCGCCGTCCCCGGCCGGTCGAGGGGCCCGCTCTCGGTCAGGTAGGCGATGTCGACGGCGGCGTCGGCATCGGGCGCGGTGATGATGAGCTCGCGGCTGCCCTCCCCGCCCAGCACTCCCGGGACCACCGCCTGCGCGGCGGGCTCCGCCGCGGGCGGGAGGTACTCCGCACCGCGCGGGATGAGCCCGTCGATCGCGGTCGCCCGCAGGGCGGCAGACACCAGGCCCCCGCTGGTCCTGATCCGGAGGGTCGCGGTGGCCACCCCGGGGATGAGCGAGTCCACGCGGACGATCGACTGGCCGCCCGGCTGGATGGTGACACCGCCGACGCCGAGCACATCGATCCGTCCGGCCGGGCCGTAGACATCCACGGAGACCACCGCCGGCGAACCGGTCGGGTTGAACAGCAGCAACTGGTCGATGTGCCCCGGAGCGCCCGAGACGCCGACGAACCACCACACCGCCCGCGGCGCGGCGCAGGACGCGATCGCCAGCCCCCGGCCCTCCTCCCCGGCGTCGTGGTACTCCCGGACCGTCGCGGTGCCGGCGGCGGTATCTCCGGTGGCCCGGACGGTGACCGACGTGTCGGACTCGGGGGTCACCCGCACCGCCGCTCCGGGCTCGGGCAGGGGTATCGCGGGTTCGCCGGCAACGCCGATGGATCCGGTGCCGGCCGCAACGTCCGGGGCGACGAACGCGGTCACCGATTCGGATCCGTCCGCGGTCCGGGCCAGTGCGGGGCAGGCCGTGGTGCGCTCGCTGACCCGTCCGACCGCCGGCTCGGCGAGGTCGGTGCTGGTCAGCGTCTCGGGCAGCGCCAGACCTGCGGCCACGATGCCTGCGACCACCACTGCCGCGGCGAGGGCCGCCCACCCCGACTGTGCGCGCATCAGCGGACCGGCCCGGCGTCGGTGAGATCGACCGTCTGGGGGGTCGGGTCGGCGTCGAGGGGCGGACCGGCGCGCCCGGGCGCCGGGGCGGGCGGATCGTCCCCGGCGTCGGGGTCGGGGCCGGGCCCGCCGAGATGGGATCGGGGCCCGAGCAGCAGCGCCAGCAGCAGCAGGCCCGCCAGCGGAACCAGCAGTGCGCGATCGCGCGAGGCCTGGTCGTGGGTGATCGCCACGTCCACCTCGCGGCCCTGCGGCAATGCCACGACGAGCTGGTTGTCCCCGGCGACAGCGACCGGTGCCCCGTCGAGCGTCGCCGACCACCGGCCGTCGTTGGCCTGGGCGAGCAGCAGCCGCGGGTCCGTGCCCGTCCCGGCCACCCGGGTGTCGACCAGGGCTCCGCTGTGCGCCGGCGGCAGCACCGGCACCGGCTGCTCGCCGTCGGAGGAGCTCGTCCGGGCGCGGGTCGTCAAGCCCGACACCTCCCACAGTCCGCGGCCATCGGAGGTGGACAGGCGGCGCAGCGCCGAATTGCCGTCCAGTGCGGCGGTGAGGTCCGCGTCGCGGGTGTCGGCGACGATGTAGCGGACGGCGTTGCCGGCGAGGACCGCCACCGGTTGCGGGCCCACCCCGGCCGCGAGCTCGCCGACGGCGGATGAGACCTCCCGCCAGGTGCTGGCCGGTGGCGCGACATCGGCGTCACCGATCCGCCCCCCTCTGCCGTTCACCAGCGAGTAGGCGACGGAGCCATCGGCCGCCTGGTCGATCAGGAGGGTGCGAATCCGATCGCTGGAGTACGCCTGTTCCGCCACGAAGGCCGGAATCACGGTCTCATCGGTGCGCCGCAGCGGCCCCGCCAGATCGGTGATCCATTGCACGGCGAGGAACGCCGGGCCTGCCAGCATGAACGCAGCCAGGCCGAGCGAGAGGAACCCGCGGGCAACGCCCGACCGCGGGCGGACGGCGACGATCGCGCCGGTTGCGGCCACGATCAGCCCCACGGCCATCAGCAGCAGCATCGGTCCCGCGAATCCGAACTGGGCCGTCGTCGCGCCCAGGGGTGCGAACTTCTGCGATGTCTGGACCGTGGCGCCGGCGAGCCCGATTGCGGCGATCGACCAGCCCCACACCGCGAGCCTGCGGCTGGGCCGCCACACCAGTCCAAGGGCCGCGACGCACAGCAGCGGGGCCGCGACCCACCCCGCGGAGGTCCCCAGCGTCCCCGGGTCCAGCAGCAGCAGCCGCCACCCCGGCGGGGTCTGCGCCACCAGTTGGGGCGAGGTCACCCCGGCTTCGAACATGAAGCGGCTCGGGTCGGCCAGCAGGTCGCCGCTCCACGGCCACAGCAGGACCAGCGGGGCCAGCAGCACAAGGCCGACGCCCGCCCAGGTGGAAGCCGCCCGCACCCGCAGCGCGGCGGCGGGCAGGATGATCAGCACGGCAGCCACCCAGGTCAGTGGCGCGGCGCTGGCGCACAGGCTCAACAGCAGCGCCGCCGCGGCGGCCGTCCGGACCCGCGCCGCAGGGAGCTGCGGCAATGCCTGGTGTCCGGCCAGCATCCGCGCGACGAGACGGCTCAGCCACGGCAGGGCGATGGCGACCATCGCCGTGCCCACCCTCCCGTCCAGGGAGGGAACGACGACTGCGGGCGCCAGCCCGTAGGCGACCGCGAGCACCACCCGGGCCGCGCGATGGGGCAGCCCGCGCAGCGAGAGGAAGGCGCTGACCGCGGCCATGGGCACCGTGAACAGCAGCAGCGTCTGCACCACGAAATCCACCGACACCCCCGGGGGGGCGGCCGCCAGGATCAGCACGAGCGGATATGCCGCTGCCGATGCGCTCGAGCCGAGCCCGACATCGTGCCACCCGGCCCGGAACGCCGCCCACAGCGTGTGGCCGTCGGTCGGCGGCAGCAGCGCACCGCCGACCAGCGGTCCGCGCGACATCCACACCGCGCTGGTGGCGATGGCGGCCACTGTGCACAGGGCCGCAGCGATGGCCACGGCGTGTCCGGCCCCGATCGGGATTCCGGACCGGCGCAGGCGCAGGCTGGAGCGCGCACGCACCGCCGACCGTTCCAGCGCCAGCCCCCACTGCTCGAGCCACCCCGGGCGGAAGGCATCGAGCTCGCGCCGGCCGACCGCGGCCTGCCGTCGCAGGCGGCGGCGCGCCCGCAGCACACGGATGGGATGCAGGTGCACGCGCGCCCAGACCCGGATCTCCCTGCCCGATCGCCGCGGGCCGTCCACCAGGAGGAGCAGCGCGGCGCTGAGCAGGGTGCGCACCAGCAGCAGCACCGAGGTGATGGGCAGCAGCCAGGCCGGGCCATGGACCAGCGTGGTGTACAACCCGGCGGCCCGTTCGTCCCATGCCAGGGACGCGTCCAGGGCGGCCCCCCGGTCGCGCACCCCGTGCAGCGACGCCTCCCGATGATGCACGACCGCCTGCGGAACGACCACGACCCGTTCGGCGGCACGCCTGGCCCGCATGCAGAAGTCGATGTCGCCGCTGAACATCGGCAGTTCCGGGTCGAAGCCCCCCAGCCGCTGCCACAGATCGCGCCGCACGAGCATCCCGGCCGATCCGACGGCCAGCACCTCGTGCAGCTCATCGCGCTGGCCCTGATCCCGGTCGCCGGCTTCGAGACCGGTGAAGCGCCTGCCCGAGTTGGTGATCGAGAGGCCGCACTCGACCAGCAGGTCCTGATGGTGCCAGCCGCGCAGCTTGGGGCCGAGGATTGCTGCGGAAGGCGCCCGGTCGGCCTCGGCGAGCAGCTCCTGCAGCGCGGTGGGCTCCGGGGCGCAGTCGTCGTGGATCAGCCACAGCCACTCGGTGACGGCACTGCCCGACGTCGGCAGGTGCACCGGCGCGACCTGTTCGGCAGCCGCGAGTGCGTCCCCGAAGGCTGCCGTGGCCGGCAACTGCAGGAGCGTGTCGACCAGCGCGTGGGTCGCGAGGAGTTCCCGGCTGCCGTCGGTGGAGCCGGTGTCGACCGCGACGACGGAATCCGGAACCAGCGTCGACGCCGCCAGCCCCGCCAGGGCCCTCGGCAGCCACCGCGCCCCGTTGTGCGCCACCACGATCGCGGTGACGGCGTGCTGCTGCGCCCCCGGCGGGCCGCCGCCGGGGGCCTGCTCACCGGTGGCTGCCGACCCCCAGAGAATCGGCTCCGAAGCGGTCGACAGTTGCGTCGTCCGGCTCCGGCTTCCGGCCTGCATGAAGCGAACTCCCCATCATCGACGGCTTGCTGTCTCGTGGGTCACTGTATGTGATCGTTGCGCGATCGTTGAATATCGGCACCCGACCATCCGCGCTCGGGCGGTGTCGGCACCGCCGTCGGACCAGGCTCGCTTCCCCACGATCTGGTGTCGGGCGGGCGCTGCGCGCGCCGGGATTCAGCCGGCTTCACGCTTGAGCCGGCGGCGCTCGCGCTCGCTCAACCCGCCCCAAATGCCGAACCGCTCATCATGGGCGAGGGCGTACTCGAGGCACTCCACCTGGACTTCGCAGGACTGGCACACGCGCTTGGCGTCCCGCGTGCTCCCGCCCTTCTCGGGGAAGAAGGCCTCTGGATCGGTCTGCGCGCACAGTGCCTTCTCCTGCCACGCGAGTTCCTCCGCATCTGTCACCGGTAGCAACACCATCTCGCCCACGCCGCTGTCCTCCTCCACTTTGCTGCCGCCGCTGTCGGCCGGTGGGGCTGTGGCTCTGCTCGCACCAGCGTGACAACGCCGTAATTACAACGGTGTGACTTGTGCGAGTCAAGACGAGCGGACGACATCTGTGGATGACACGAGCGCCGAAGTGCCCGATCTCCGCGGATGCCCGAATTGTCCGTCGAGCATCATCCGGGGAGCACCCGGTAGAGCGTGGTGCGGGCGGCGGCCGGGCGGCCCGCCAGTGCCGCGATGGCGATCAGCTCCTGCGGCGTCTTCGCGCTGCCGAACTCGGAGCCGGCCATCCGGGAGATCGTCTCCTCCATCAGCGTTCCCCCGAGGTCGTTCACCCCCGCCGACAGCATCGCCGCGGAGCCGTGCTCACCCAGCTTCACCCAGCTGGTCTGGATGTTGTCGATCACCCCGTAGAGCAGCAGCCGGGCCATCGCGTGCACCGCGAGGTTCTGGGCCGCCGTGGGACCGGGGCGCGCCGCACCGGACAGGTACAGCGGCGCATTGTGATGGATGAAGGGCAGCGGGACGAACTCGGTGAAGCCGCCGGTGGCGCTGCCGATGTCGCGGATCACCCGCAGGTGGTTGACCCAGTGGTGCGGCGCATCCACATGCCCGTACATCATCGTCGCGGTCGAGGGCAGGCCCACCTCGTGCGCGGTGGTGATCACCTCGATCCACGCCGAGGTCGGCAGCTTGCCCTTGGTCAGGATCCAGCGCACCTCGTCGTCGAGGATCTCCGCCGCAGTGCCGGGGATGGAGCCCAGCCCGGACGCCTTCGCCCGCAGCAGCCACTCCCGGATGCTGACGCCCAGCCGCGATGCCCCGTTGACGATCTCCATCGGCGAGAAGGCGTGCAGGTGCAGCTGCGGCTCCGCCTCCCGGATGGCCGCGGCGAGATCGAAGTAGGCGTCGCCGGGCAGCCGGGGATGGATGCCGCCCTGCATGCAGATCTCGGTGGCGCCGGCGGCGCGGGCCTCGCGCGCACGGGCGACAACCTGCTCGATCGACAAGGTGTAGGCGTCGGCGTCGGACTCGCGCTGGGCGAAGGCGCAGAACCGGCAGCCGGTGTAGCAGACGTTGGTGAAGTTGATGTTCCGGTTGACGACGAAGGTGACGACATCCCCCACCGTGTCGCGCCGCACATCATCGGCAGCCCGGCACAGCTCGCGCAGGTCGTCGCCGGTGGCCGACATCAGCGCGACCGCGGCGTCGTGGTTGGCCGGCGCGGCGAGCGCCGCCGGCCGCTGCGCCGCCAGCCGCAGGCCAACCGCCAGGGCATCGGAACTCCGGATCGCCGGCGCCGAGACCGCCACGGGTGCCGAGACCGCTGCGGCCGCCTGCACGACGCTGTCCCAGTCCCCGTACACCTCGTCGAAGTCGCTGCGGCGCTGCGTGTCGCGCCCGAGTTGGTCGATCACCCGGTGCAGGTCGATCCGGCCCCCCGCGCTGGCCTGCTCGAAGGCCCCGTAGCCGCCGCCGGCGTCGTCGGCCTGCCAGGGGCGCGGCAGGGGCGGCGCACTGCCGGCCAGGCCGCTGTCGTCCGCCAGCGCCAGGGTGTGGCCCAGCAGCCGCGGGTCGATCCAGGCGCCCGCCCGTCGGACGAACCGCGGATGGGCCGTCAACCTCGCCTTCAGCGTGAAGCCGGCGGCCGCGGTCGCGCCGCTCAGGATGCCGAGGTCCGGCCAGGGGCGCTCGGGGTTGACATGATCCGCGGTCACCGGGCTGACCCCGCCCCAATCGTCCACCCCGGCAGCGAGCAGCCGCTGGAGCTCACCCTCATCGTGAAGGTTGGGCGGGGCCTGGATCGAGACGGCGGAGGGCAGCACCAGCCGGGCGACCGCCAGCGCCGCCACGTGCCGCTCCACGGACTCGTCGGGCCGGTCGGCCGCGGCGGTCGCCGGCTTGGCGCGGAAATTCTGGACGATGACCTCCTGGATATGTCCGAACTGCCGGGCTGCACCGGCGATGTCGAGCAGGGACTGCGCCAGTTCCCCGTCGGTCTCCCCGATCCCGACCAGGACCCCGGTGGTGAACGGGATCGACAGCCGCCCGGCGTCGGCCAGCACCTGCATCCGCAGCGCCGGGTCCTTGTCCGGGGAGCCGTAGTGGACCTCGCCGCGGGTGGTGAACAGCCGGCGGCTGGAGGTCTCCAGCATCAGCCCCATGCTCGGAGCGACCGGCCGCAACCGGCGCAACTCCTCCCACGACATGACGCCCGGGTTCAGGTGCGGCAGCAGCCCGGTCTCCTCCAGCACCGTGATCGCCGCCGCGCGCAGGTAGTCCAGGGTGCTGGAGTACCCCGCCTCGGCCAGCCAGTCCCGGGCCTGCGGCCAGCGGCCCTCCGGCCGGTCGCCCAGGGTGAACAGGGCCTCGCGGCATCCCGCAGCCGCCCCCGCTGCCGCGATCGCCCGCACCGCCTCCAGCGTCAGGAACGGGTCCTCGCCCGCCCTGCGCAGGTGCCCCGGTGTGGTGGCGAAGGTGCAGTAGTGGCAGCGGTCGCGGCACAGCCGGGTCAGGGGGATGAAGACCTTGGGCGAGTAGGTGATGGTGCCGGTCCTGCCGTCGTCGGCGATCCGGCGGTCGCGGACCCCGGCGGCGATACCCATCAGCACTGCCAGATCATCGCCGCGGGCGCCGATCAGCGCCGCGGCCTCCCCCGCGTCGAGGCTGGCGCCCCGGCGGGCCCGGGCCAATGATCGGGACACGAGAGCCGGGGAGGACATGGATCAACCCTAGGCCGGTGGTTGCGCGGCGCTGCTCAGGCGGGTGGGGTCCCGATGGGCGTCAGGACACACCGAGCCGCTGCAGCAGCAGCTCCCGCACGCGCGCGGCGTCCGCCTGGCCCCGGGTAGCCTTCATGACCGCACCGATCAGCGCCCCGGCGGCCTGCACCTTGCCCGCGCGGATCTTGTCGACCACCTGCGGGTTGGCGGCGATCGCGTCGTCGATGGCCGCCAGCAGCGGCGCGTCGTCGCTGACCAGCGCCAGGTCGCGCCCGGCGATCACGTCGGCGACACCGCCCTCCCCGGCCGCCACGCCTGCGAACACCTCGCGCGCCAGCTTGTCGTTCAGCGTGCCGGCCCCGATCAGCCCGACCACCTCGGCAACCTGCTGCGGGGTGACGCCCAGCTGCGCCACCGCGACACCGGCCTCGTTGGCCAGCCGTGCGAGCTCGCCCATCCACCACTTGCGGGCATCCGCCTGCCCGACGCCCAGGGCAACGGTCTCCTGCACGACCCCCACCGCACCGGCGTTGACCACCGACGCCATCTCGAAGTCGCTGATCCCCCACTGCGCCTGGATCCGCGCGCGGCGCGCCGCGGGATTCTCCGGCAGCCGCGCGCGCAGCTCCTCGATCCAGGCGGCGTCGGGTGCGACCGGCACCAGGTCCGGCTCGGGGAAGTAGCGGTAATCCTCGGCCATCTCCTTGCTGCGGCCGGGGGTGGTCACGCCGGTGTCCTCGTGGAAGTGGCGGGTCTCCTGATGGATCCTGCCGCCGCCGTCCAGGATCTCCGCCTGCCGCGCGATCTCCGAGCGCACGGCCCGCTCCACGCTGCGCAGCGAGTTCACGTTCTTGGTCTCGGTGCGGGTGCCCCACTCGGCGCCCGGCGGGGCGATCGACACGTTGGCGTCGCAGCGCAGCGACCCCTCCTCCATGCGGACATCCGACACTCCGAGCTCCCGGACCAGGTCGCGCAGGGTGGCGACATACGCCTTGGCCACCGCGGGGGCCAGCGCGCCGGCGCCCGGCACCGGTTTGGTCACGATCTCCACCAGCGGGATCCCCGCCCGGTTGTAGTCCACCAGCGAGTAGTCCGCCCCGTGGATGCGGCCGGTGGCGCCGCCGGCGTGGGTGAGCTTGCCGGTGTCCTCCTCCATGTGCACGCGCTCGATCTCGACCCGCACGATCCGGATGCCGTCGTCGGTCGGCACCGGCACATCCAGCCAGCCGTCGATGCACAGCGGCTCGTCGTACTGGCTGATCTGGTAGTTCTTCGGCATGTCCGGGTAGAAGTAGTTCTTCCGGGCGAACCGGCACCACGACGCGATCGAGCAGTTCAGCGCCAGGCCGATCAGGATGGTCGACTCGATGGCGCGCGCGTTGACCACCGGCAGCGACCCGGGCAGGCCGAGGCAGACCGGGCACACCTGCGTGTTCGGCTCCGAGCCGAAGTCCGTGGCGCAGCCGCAGAACATCTTCGACCTCGTGTTGAGCTCCACATGGACCTCGAGGCCGAGCACCGGCTCGTAGCGGGCGAGTGCCTGTTCGAAGGTGACGGTCATCGGCGCGGAGCCTCCTCCAGCAACGGGTGTCCCCAGGTGCGCAGCAGAGCGGCCTCCAGTGCCGCCCCGACGTTGTACAGCCGGTCGTCGGCCAGCACCGGCGCCATGATCTGCAGGCCGACCGGCAGGCCGTCCTCCGGCGCCAGGCCGATCGGCAGCGACATGGCAGCGATGCCCGCGAGGTTCACCGGAATGGTCGCCACGTCGTTGAGGTACATCGCCAGCGGGTCGTCGAGCTTCTCGCCCAGCTTGAACGCCGTCGTCGGCGCAGTGGGCGAGATGAGCACGTCGCAGGTGGCGAACGCCGCCGCGAAGTCGCGCGATATGAGGGTCCGCACCTTCTGCGCCTGGCCGTAGTACGCCTCGTAGTAGCCGCTGCTCAGGGCGTACGTGCCGAGCATGATCCGCCGCTTGACCTCCGCTCCGAAGCCCGCCTCGCGGGTCAGGCTCATGACCTCCTCCACGGAGTTGGCCCCGTCGTCGCCCACCCGCAGCCCGAACCGCATCGCGTCGAACTTGGCGAGGTTGCTGCTGGCCTCGCTGGGCAGGATCAGGTAATAAGCGCCCAGCGCGTACTCGAAATGGGGGCAGTCGACCTCGACCACGTCCGCGCCGAGGTTGGTGAGCATCGCCACCGCCTCGTCGAAGCGCTGCGCGACCCCGGACTGGTAGCCCTCGCCGGACAACTGCCTCACCAGGCCGATCCGCATGCTGCCGACGTCGGCGAGCTCGGCCGCCGCGACGACCGGCGGCACCGCCGCATCGATGCTCGTCGAGTCGCGCGGGTCGTGGCCGGCGATCACCTCGTGCAGCAGCGCGGCGTCCAGCACGGTGCGGGCGCAGGGCCCGGCCTGGTCCAGCGACGAGGCCAGCGCGACCAAACCGTAGCGGGACACCCCGCCGTAGGTCGGCTTGACGCCCACCGTGCCGGTGACCGCGGCCGGCTGCCGGATCGAGCCGCCGGTGTCGGTGCCGATCGCCAGCGGCGCCTCGTGGGCCGCCACCGCGACCGCCGACCCGCCCCCGGAGCCGCCGGGGATGCGGTCGGTGTCCCAGGGGTTGCGGGTCGGGCCGTAGGCGGAGTGCTCGGTGGATGACCCCATCGCGAACTCGTCCATGTTGGTCTTGCCGAGGATCGGCATCGAGGCGGCTTTCAGGCGCTGCACGACGGTGGCGTCGTAGGGCGGCACCCATCCCTGCAGGATCCGCGATCCGCAGGTGGTGGGCGCGCCCCTGGTGGCCAGGACATCCTTGACCGCGATCGGCACGCCGGCCAGCCGGGGCAGCGCGCCCCCCTCCGCGCGCCGGCGGTCGGCGGCCTCCGCCTGCGCCAGCGCGGCGGCGCGGTCGATGTGCAGGAAGGCGTTGAGCTCGCCGTCGACGGTCTCGATGCGGTCGAGGTGGGCCGAGGTGGCTTCGACCGAGGAGACCTCCCCGGCGGCCAGCGCGTCGGCGAGTTGTGCGGCGGTAAGCCTGGTGAGGTCGCTCATCTCACTCCTGGTCCAGGATCCGGGGCACCCGGAACCGGTCGTCCTCGACGGCGGGGGCGCCTGCCAGGGCCTCGGCCCGTCCCAGGTGCGGTCGCACCTCGTCGGGCCGGGTGACATTGGTCAGGGGCAGCGGGTGCGACGTCGGCGGGACGTCGGCGGCTGCCACCTCGCCGACCCGGGCGACGGCGTCGAGGATCACGCCGAGCTGGGTGGTGTAGTGGTCGAGCTCTTCGGGCGTCAGCGACAGCCGGGCGAGGCGGCCCAGATGGGCGACGTCGTCGCGGGAGAGGGACATATGCAGCATCGTATGGGGTGATGCGGCTGCGCCCGGGAACGGGCTGCCGGCTGGGGCGGCCGCGCCGCGGCTCGGGACCGCCCGGCTCAATGGCCGCCGGCTGGTCGATTCCGCCGGCTGACCGCGTCGATGACGACGGCCGCGACGCCACCGTGTACAGCAGTGCCGCTCGGTATCCCTTCGGCTACCTCCCCGGGGGCGCCCCGTGCTCCAGCAGCGCCGCGAAACCGGCCTCGTCCAGGACCGGCACGCCGAGCTGCTCGGCCCGGGCGGCTTTGCTGCCGGGATTGTCGCCGACCACGACGTAATCGGTCTTCCTGCTCACCGAGGATGCCGCTTTGCCCCCGCGGCTGGTGATGGCCTGTTTCGCGCCGTCGCGGCTGTACCCCTCCAGCGAGCCGGTGACCACGATGGTGAGCCCGGCCAGGGTCTGCGGGAGCTCCTCGACGGCCTCGTCAGCCATCCGCACCCCGGCGGCGGCCCACTTGTCGACGATGGCCGCATGCCAATCGACGCCGAACCAGTCCGCGACCGCCGCTCCGATGACCGCTCCCACGCCATCGGTGGTGGCAAGCTGTTCCGCCGACGCCGCCCGGATGGCCTCCATCGACCGGAACTGCCTGGCCAGCCCCTGCGCAGCGGTCGGGCCGACGTGCCGGATGCTCAGCGCCACCAGCACCCGCCACAGCGGCTGGGCCTTGCGCTGCTCCAGCTGCGCCAGCAGCAGCTCGGCGTTGGCGGACAGCTCGCTCCCGCCGCGGGTGAAGAACGGGCAGCGCAGCAGGTCGGTCGCCGTCAGGGCGAACACGTCGCCCTCGTCGGCGACCAGCCCGCATTCCAGCAGCGCGGTCGCGGCCTTCCAGCCCAGGCCCTCGATGTCGAACGCTCCCCGGGAGGCGATGTGGAACATGCGCTCCCGCAGCTGCGAGGGGCATGACCTGGCGTTCGGGCAGCGGATGTCGGCGTCGCCGGCCTTCTCCGGTGCCAGCGCCGTCCCGCAGGACGGGCACGCGGTCGGCATCACGAAGGGGCGCTGCGTCCCGTCGCGCTCGGCGAGCACCGGCCCGAGCACCTCCGGGATCACGTCGCCGGCCTTGCGCAGGAACACCAGATCGCCGATCAGCAGGCCTTTGCGCTCGACCTCCGACGCATTGTGCAGGGTGGCCATCTCCACGGTCGACCCGGCCACCTTCACCGGCTGCATCACGGCGAACGGCGTCACCCGGCCGGTGCGGCCCACGTTGACCATGATGTCCAGCAGCCGGGTGCGGACGACCTCCGGAGCGTACTTGTACGCGATGGCCCACCGCGGGGCACGGGAGGTGGACCCCAGCCGGGTCTGCAGCGCCCGGTCGTCGACCTTCAGCACCACCCCGTCGATCTCGTGGACGAGGTCGTGCCGGCGCGCCTCGAAGTCGGCGATGTAGCCGCGCACGCCATCCGCGGAGTCCACGACGCGGGCGTGCTGCGAGGTGGGCAGGCCGAGACCGGCCAGGACCGCGTACGCCTGCGACTGGGCAGACACGCGCAGCCCCTCGGCGGCGCCGATGCCGTGCACCGTCAGCCGCAGGGCGGACAACCGCGCGACGGCCCGGTCCAGGTCGCGCCGGGTGCGGGCGGCGCCGGCCTGCAGCCGGACGCTGTCGGGCGCCGCGGCCAGGGCGGCGGCCGCTGCCGCTGCCTCCTCCTGCCGCCGATCGATGCGCTGCCGCAGCGACCCGGCCGCGGTGTTGCGGGGGTTGGCGAACACCTCCCGCCCCTCCGCCAGCTGCTCGTCGTTGATCCGCTCGAAGTCGGCGACCGGGAAGAACACCTCGCCGCGCACCTCCAGCAGCGCAGGTGCGTCCCCGGACAGCCGGTGCGGGATCGATGCGATGAAGCGGCAGTTGAAGGTCACGTCCTCGCCCAGGCGCCCGTCGCCGCGCGTCGCGGCGGTTGCCAGGACGCCGTCTCGGTACACCAGGTCGACGGCGAGCCCATCGATCTTCACCTCGCACAGCAGCGGCGGCAGCGACCCCAGCTCGCGGGTCACCCGGTCGAACCACGCGTCAAGCTCCTGCTGCGAGAAGGCGTTGTCGAGGCTGAGCATCCGCTGCAGATGCTCCACCGGCGCGAACCCCGCGGACGCGTGCCCGCCGACGGTCGTCGTCGGCGAGTCCTGGGTGGCCAGTTCCGGATGCGCCGCCTCCAGCGCCTCCAACTCCCGGTACGCGTCGTCGTACTCGGCGTCCGACAGCGTCGGGGCGTCCAGGTCGTAGTACTCGCGGCGCGCGCGCTCGATCAGCTCGACCAGCTCGCGCCAGCGGTCCACCTCGGCCTGCGTCGGCATGGGCCACCTCCGAGGCACCAGGCTAGTGGGGCGGGGGGATGCCCGCTGTCGATGATGGGGCCGGCATGACAGGTTGCGCTACGACGAGGACTCGCCCAGCCGGCGGGCGACCTCCCGCACCCCGGCCATCGCCGCGAGCGCCTGGGCCGTCGTCGCACCCGCCAACCCGCAGCGCGGCGAGACGGCCGATGCGCCCGGCATCCGCGCAGCGTCCATGCCCAGCCGGCGCAGCCAGCCGATCACCGCTCCGTACGCCTCATCCGTCTCGTCGGGACCCGCCGGGCCGGATGCAGGCCACACGCCCCAGACCGTCCCGGCGCCCGATTCCAGCCAGATCCCGAACGGCTCGGTGTCCGACTCGCCGAGGAGGCTGACATCGAGGCTGAGATGATCGGGGCGCAGGTCGTGGATGACGGACCACACGGGCCTGGCACAGGTGTGCAGGGCGAAAGCGCCGCCGACGGCCCGCACGGCGTCGCAGGTCGGACGCAGTCCCGATACCAGTTCGTCGGACGGGACCGCCCGGTGCCTGCGGTAGCCGCTGCTGAACGGGATCTCGCCGTCGTGCACCGCGGCCAGCGCGGGCTCGTCCACCGCGATGATGATCTGCGCCGCGGGCAGGATCCGGCGGAACGCCGAGACCAGTCCGGCGGCAGCCTCGCCGTGGGCGTTGCACAGGTCGGCCACATACCCGCGATCGCGCAGTGTCCGCTCGCCCCATTCGTCGGTCACCGAGGCCGCCAACGTCCATGGGCCGGCGATCGGCACCGTGAACGGGCCGGAGTAGCCGGCGAATCGCTGCTCGACGGCCTCGCAGTCGGCGGCGAACAGCGAACCGGCGCGCCGCATGTCGAGACCGGGTGCGGGGATCCGCCGCCAGCCGGCGGCTGCGGTCTCGACGGCGAACTCCGCGGAGACCCGCGTCAGCAGGTGCATCGCCCGGCCGACCATGTCGGCCCCCGGACCCCGTGCCGGCAGCTCCGGAAGGTGCGGCCAGTCCGGCAGTCCGTCGGCGACGCCGGCGGCCGCCTCGAACGGGTCGGTGCCCGGCAGCGAGCCGACTCCGGTCCCGCGCCAACCGGTGATGGGGGTCCCGACCGACCCTGATTCAGCCACAGCCGAAGGCTATCGTCGTGACCGTGACACTGGTGGAGGCAGCCTTGCAGCACGTGGGCCTCCTGGTCTCACAGGACTTCTGGGACTCCCTGCAGCAGGAGACGCTGGTCTTCCCGACGTGGACGCTCTACCTGGCTGCCGCGATCAACGCCCTGTCCGGTGCGGCCTTCGCGGCCCGGCGCGGCTTCGACTTCGTCGGGGTGGTGGGGATGGCGGTGATCCAGGGCATCGGCGGACTGCTGCTGATGTCGATCCTGCTGCAGCTCGGCGTCCCCTTCGTGCTGACCGACCCGTGGTTCATCGTCACCGCCAGCACCGCCGGACTGGCCGGCTTCTTCTTCGCAGCAGCGATCTCCCAGGCACTCAAGTTCGCGCTGGTGCTCGATGCGCTGGCGATGGGCCTGTTCGTCTCGATCGGTGTCGGGCAATCCGTGCAGGTCGCGCTCAACCCGCTGTCGGCCATCTTCATCGGGGTGGTCACGGCGACCGGCGGCCTGGTCCTGCGCGACATCATGGCCGGCAACGCCCCGACGATTCTGCGGCCCGGTGTGCTGGTCGGGGTCGTGGCGCTCGCGGGGTCGGTGCTGTTCGTCGTCATGGTCAACTACCTGGGCACCACGCTGGCCCAGGCACAGCTCGCGACGGTGCTGTTCGTGGGCCTGATGCGCACGCTCGCGGTGATGCTCGACTGGCGCACCCACGAGGCGACCGACCTCTCCGAGCGGATGTCCCGGTACTGGGAGGGGCGCCGCTGATGGAGGAGACCATCGCCCTGCCCGACTGGCTGGTCAACATCTCCGTCACGTTCGGCGGCATGACCGGTGCCATGCACGGCGTCCGCAAGCGGATGGACGTCTTCGGCACGCTGGTGGTCGGCGTGGCCGCCGCCCTCGGCGCCGGCACGATCCGCGACCTGTCGCTGGGGCGCGTCCCGGTGTTCCTCTACACGCCGCTGGTCGGCTATGCGGTGCTCGGGGGCGTCGCGGGCTACTTCCTGGCGCGCGCCATGCGCTACATCAACCGCACGATCTTCCTGCTGGACACGCTGCTGATCGGCACCTGGGTGGTGCTCGGCGCGGAACTGGCGCTCGAGCACGGCCTCGCGCCGATCTCGGCGGTGATCATGGGGGTGATCACCGCCGTCGGCGGCGGCCTGGTGCGCGATGTGCTGTGCCGCGACCTTCCCACGGCGTTCAGCCCTGTCCAGTTCGAGACGGCCGGAGCCGTGATCGCCTCCATCGTGTTCGTCGTCGCCGACCAGCTGCTGCCGAGGGGGTTCGCCGAGGCGATCGCCATCGTCAGCGCCACCCTCATCCGGGTGCTGGCGCTGCGCTTCCGATGGCATTCGATGTCCGCCGTGGAACTCTCGGAACGGCTGCGCGGCCGGACGTCGACCTACGATGCGGCGACCGGAACGATCACGGTGATGCGGACGGCGGCGCGGTGATTGCTGGGGTGCGCCGCCGGCGGCGGGCGGCGGTGGGCCGGTGGGTCGGGGTCCGTACGTCCAGCGTCCGGGCCGCGGCCGTGTGGATCGCGGCGGGGAGTGGCGGGCCGCAAGTGATCAGGCGCCGTTGTCGTGGCGGCAACCTCGAGCTGACACCCGGTGCAGCCCTGCGCGTCCGCCGGGGCGGAGGCGGCCAGCCGGACGGTCACCGCGCGGGCCCGGCCCGGATCTGCCGCCCACCGCACGGGCGGTGCAGCCCTGCTCCCCGCCAGATCCGAAGCACCGCTTCGCACCTGGTCAGGTGGTGTTTCCGGCCTTCCGCGGCAGGTTCCTGCACCCGTTGCGGGGAGTTGACGAGGGGTTGCGCGGGTTGACCCCAAGCGGGTGAAGGCTCAGGGGCGATCCGCCCCCGCAACGGGTGCAAGTTCCTCAGCGGGTGCCCAGTCCCGGCCGTGTCACGATCGACGCCCGGCCGCCGCGGGGCTACGGCGCCGCGACCTGCTGTTGGGGCCGCGGCAGGACCGTCGCCAAGTCCTTCACCCTGCCGTCGGCGATCCGCAGCCTGCGGTTGGCGCGGGCGGCCACGGCGGAGTCGTGGGTCACCATCACCACGGTCAGGCCGTGCTCGCGCCACAGGCGTTCGAAGATCGCGATGATCTCGTCGCGGGTCTCCTCATCGAGGTTGCCGGTGGGCTCGTCGGCGAGCAGCACCTCGGGGTTCTTCACCAGCGCCCGGGCGATCGCAACCCGCTGCTGCTGGCCGCCGGACAGCTCCGCCGGCAGGTGCAGTGCGCGGTCGGCCAGACCGACCGCCGCGAGAGCTTCGATCGCACGCGACTCCCGCTCGGCCCGGCGCACCCGCTGCGGCACCAGCGCCGTCTCGACGTTCTGCCGTGCGGTCAGCGTCGGGATCAGGTTGAAGCTCTGGAACACGAAGCCGATGGAGTCCGCACGGACGCGGGCCAGCTGCTTGGACGACAACGCGGACAGGTCGCTGCCGGCGAGACTGATCTCGCCGGAGGTCGGCCGCTCCAGGGCGCCGAGGATCTGCAGCAAGGTCGACTTGCCGCCGCCGGTGGGACCCTGGATGGCGATCAGATCACCCGCGGCGATGTCGAGGTCGACGTCCCGCAGGGCGTGCACGGTGCGGCCCTTGGCCTGGTAGGTCTTGGACACTGAGCTGAGTTCGTACATGGTGAGGTCCTTTCGAGGGGTCAGGAGACGGTGCGCAGGGCTGCGGCGGGACTCAGGCGGGCGGCCCGCTGGCCGCCGAACAGACCGGCCATCAGGCCGCCGAGGAGCGCGAGCCCGACCGCCAGGGCGACGACCGTCGCGTTGATCGGGGCCGTGACCACGATGTCCACCGCCGCGGCCGCGACGTCGGCCAGGGGTGCGCCAGGCCCCATCCCGGGCGGCCCTCCCGGTGGGGCGTCGGCGGCCGCCGCCGACCCGCTGAGCGTGAGACCCGCCGCGTTGATCAGCAGCACGCCGAGCACCCCCGCCAGCAGACCGACCAGTCCCGCGATAAGACCGGTCGCCACCGACTCGCCGGCGACCTGCCCGACGACGCGCCGGTTGCCCCAGCCGATCGCCTTCAGGGTCCCCAGCTCTCGGGTGCGCCGACCCACACCGGAGACGGTGAACAGGATCGCCAGCGCGAACGCTGCGACCAGGGCACCGATCGACAGCCACCTGCCGGCGCGGGACAACAGGTCCGAGACGGTCGCGAGGGACCCCGTCACGGACGCCGCCAGGTCGGCCTTGGTGCTCACGGTGGCGTTGGGGAACGCTGCGGTGAGGCTGGCGTCGATCGCATCGACGTTTTCGGCGGAATCCGCAGCCACATAGAGATCGGTCACCTGGCCGGTGAGCCCGGACAGTGCCTGTGCGGTCGCCAACGGCAGGTAGACGTCGCTGCCGGTGGCGACTCCCTCGCCGGTGGTGGACTCCACGACCCCGACAACCTCGACCTCGGCACCGCCGATGGTGATGATGTCGCCGACCGAGATCTGCTGAGTGGTGGCGTATGCGGAATCCACCAGCGCCACGTTGCTGTCCGCATCGGCGGCCGCGAGCGCCCTGCCCTGCGTCACGGACAGGGTTGTCAACGGGCCGACCGCCGCGTCGGACGGATCCACTCCGAGCACCGACGTCCGGTCGATCCCGAAGGCGCTGCCCCCCGCCCCGTCAGCGCCGCCCGTCGGTGGGCCCCCCTGTGGCGGGCCCTGGCTGAAATCTGGCAGCTCGCCGCTGAACGTCGTGTTCGCCAGCGACAGCACCGCGGTGGCGTCTGCGACATGTTCGACCTGCGACGCTGTCGTCAGAGCGCCGCTGTCGAACGTCGCAGTCCCTGGTCCGGCGCTCAACCGCGAGGTGCTCACCGCCTGCCCGCCGTCGGTCGCCGTGCCCTCTTCGGCACCGAACCTGAACTCCTGCGGGCCGCGCGCTCCGGGGGCCGCGGTCTGGCTGACGGTGATGTCGGTCCCGACACCGTAGACCGATTCCAGCGCCTGGGCCTGGGCGTCCCTGACGCCCGCGGCCAGGGCGTTGACCGTGATGACAAGGGCGATGGCAAGGGCCATGCCGATCACGACGACGGCTGTCTGCCTGCGTCGGACCTTCAGCTCGCGGCCGAGATAGGTGAAGAACACGCGTACTCCTTCGAGTCGATTCACCCGAAGGTAGGAGGCGGCCCTGACAGGCCCCTGTGCGCAACCTGTGAGGCTGCTGTGAACCGCCGCGGAATCCTTGCGCCGCAATGGAAACGGAGCGGATGACCGACTTCCGCCGAGGCTCGCGGCCGGGGTTCGGGGCGCTGTCCATGGCCCTGCCCGCTGGCGCCAACGCCCACCACGCCGGCCGGAAAGCGCCCCGCCGCGTCACCGCGAACATCCAGGGCCCTGCACGGCCCTACCCTGGCGACACCCCACGCCAACATATCCCGAGGGGGTCCCCCCCTTCACGCAGATGGGCGGGGTCCTGGAAGGCCCCGCCCATCGGTGCGATTCCCCGGCAACGGCGCCGGGGAATGGCTCAGTGCTTGCGCTTGTGCACTTCCTCGGTCAGCTGGGGCACGACCTTGTGCAGGTCGCCCACGACGCCGAAGTCGGCGAGCTCGAAGATCGGGGCTTCGGGATCCTTGTTGATCACCACGATCGTCTTGCTGGTCTGCATGCCGGCGCGGTGCTGGATCGCGCCGGAGATGCCGGATGCGATGTACAGCTGCGGCGAGACCGTCTTACCGGTCTGCCCCACCTGGTACTGGTGGGGGTACCAGCCGGCGTCGGTCGCCGCACGGGAGGCGCCGACCGCGGCCCCCAGCTCGTCGGCCAGGGCCTCGATCACGCCGAAGTTGCCCTCGCCCACGCCGCGGCCGCCGGAGACCACGATGGCGGCCTCCGCCAGGTCGGGGCGCCCGCCCTTCTCGGCGACCACCCGTTCGGTGATCTTGGCGGTCAGGGCGGCGTCGCTCACCGGGGTGCTCACCGCGACGACCGCGCCGGCACCGGCAGCCGGCTGCGGCGCCGCCGAGTTCGGGCGGACGGTGATGATGGGCGTCCCGGTGGTCACCTTCGAGTGCACGATGACGCCGCCGCCGAAGATGTTCTGCGTGCAGGTGCCGTCGGCGGCGACCGCCACGGCGTCGGTGATGACGCCGGAGCCGGTCTTGACGGCCAGCACGCCCGCGATCTCCTTGCCATCCACCGTCGACGGGATGAGGACCGCCGCGGGGGACTTCTCCGCCACCAGCGCCGCCAGGACCTCCGCCTTGGGCAGCGCCACGTAGTCGGTGTACTCCGCGCCTTCGGCTACGTATACCGTCGCGGCGCCGTACTCGGCCAGCGGCGCGGTATCCACGCCGCCGCCGAACACGACGGCGGCGGGCTCGCCCAGCGTGCGGGCGATGGTGAGCAGCTCCAGGGTCACCTTCTTGACCGCGCCGTTCGCGTGGTCGACCAGAACGAGCACTTCAGCCATGGTCTTGTTTCTCCTCTATCTCGCGAACGCGTCTCAGATGAGCTTCTGCTCGGCCAGGAAATCGGCGATCTTGATGCCGCCGTCGCCGGCGTCCTCGACCTTCACGCCGGCGGCCTTGGGGGGGCGGACGGCGAAGTCGACAACGGTGCTGCGGGCGGCGCCGATCCCCACCTCGTCGGCAGCGACGCCGGAGTCCGCGGCCGACACAGTCTCGATCGGCTTCTTCTTGGCGGCCATGATCCCCTTGAAGGAGGGGAACCGGGGTTCGTTGATCTTCTCGACAACGCTGACGACCGCGGGCAGCGAGCCCTCGACCCGGTCGTACCCGTAATCGGTCTGACGCTGGATCTTCACCGTCGTGCCGTCGATCTCCACCTTGTTGGCGAACGTCAGCGGCGCGATCCCCCAGCGGGAGGCGAACATGACGGGCACGACGCTCATCCGGGCATCGGTGCTCTCGGAGCCGAAGACCACCAGGTCGAAGCCGCGATCCTTCAGCACGTTGGCGAGCACCAGGGAGGTGGCAACCGCGTCGGAACCCGCCAGCGCGTCGTCGACGATGTGGATCCCGGCGTGGGCGCCCATCTGCAGCGCCTTGCGCACGGTCTCCTCGGCGCGCGCCGGGCCCATGCTCACCGCGACCACCTCGCCGCCGTTCGCTTCGGCGATCTTCAGCGCCTCTTCCACGGCGTATTCATCGAGCTCGTTCAGCACCACATCGACGGAGTCCCGGTCCAGGGTCTTGTCGTCAGCGGTGAGCTTCTTCTCGGCCCAGGTGTCCGGGACCTGCTTCACACAGACGGCGATCTTCATGGTCGGCCTGCGACCTCCCCTTCAGTGAGGGCCCGGCACCTCCGGGCCGCCAGATGCGCGGTATCCGACTCGCTGGCCCAGCGCACAAGAACGTCGCCTGAAGCCCCACCGAGTAACCGCCTGCACCTATGTTACCGATCGGTAGCATCAGACCACAATTGGCCTCCGGGAGCCCCGCGCTAGGCTGCGGTGTGGCCGAACTCGTGCTGACCGGTGAGCGCACCGTGCCCGGCCTGGACCGGGAGAACTACTGGTTCCGCCGCCACGAGGCGGCCTACGCCTGGGTGATCGCCGAGTTCCCGACTGCCGGATCCACGATCGTCGACGCGGGCAGCGGCGAGGGGTACGGGGCCGCGATGCTGCGGGCCGCCGGCGCGCAGCGCGTCATCGCCCTGGAGTACGACGAGGCCGCCGCCGAGCACAGCGCCCGGGCCTATGCCGACGTCTCCACCGTGCGCGCCAACCTGGACAGCCTCCCCGTCGCGGACGCGAGCATCGACCTGCTCGTCACCATGCAGGTCATCGAGCACCTGTGGGACCTGCGCGGCTTCCTGGCCGAATGCCGGCGGGTATTGCGGGCGGGCGGGACGATCATCGCCGCCACCCCCAACCGCTTCACCTTCTCCCCAGGGCTGGGCCGACGCGAGAAGCCGACCAACCCGTTCCACGTCGAGGAGTTCGACGCCGCCCAGGTCGCGGGGATGCTGGTCCACGCCGGGTTCGAGCGCGTCGAGGTGTTCGGCGTCCATCACGGGCCGCGGAACAGGCCCGACGTGGTCGCCCGGCAGATCGCCGCGGTGCTGTCCGACTCCTGGCCCGACGACCTGCTGGCCGAGGTCGCGGCGACGACCGTCGACGACTTCGCGATCGGCCCGGAGCACCTTGCGACGTCCCTCGACCTGATCGGGGTCGGGCGGGTTCCGGCCGCGCCGTAGACTGGGTCGTCCCGTCCGCCCGAAATGGGGTGTTTGTGACCCGACCCGTGGGCTCGTTCGCGCTGGTGCTGCACACCCACCTGCCCTGGGTCGCGCATCACGGGGCGTGGCCGGTCGGCGAGGAGTGGCTCCATCAGGCGTGGGCGGCCTGCTACAACCCGCTGTTCGACCTGTTCGGCCGACTCGCCGAGCGCGGGCTGCAGGACCAGGTCACGGTGGGGATGACACCCGTGCTGGCCGCACAGCTCGACGATCCCTACTGCCTGGCCAACCACCACATCTGGCTGGGCGACTGGCAGACGCGGGCGTTCGGCCAGATCGCCAGCACCGCCAACCCGTTGGCCCACGAGGAGCACCGGCAGGCGACCGAGGCCCTGGGACGCTTCGAGCAGCGCTGGTCACGGGGCGGTTCGGCCGTCCTGCGCCCCCTGGTCGATGCGGGGGTGATCGAGCTGCTCGGCGGTCCGGCGACCCACGCGTTCTCCCCGCTGCTGGACGACCGGGTGCTGCGCTTCGGGCTGCGCACCGGGCTGGCGGATGCCGCGCTGCGGCTGGGCTCGCGGTCTGCGGGCATCTGGGCTCCGGAGTGCGCCTACGCGCCGGGGATCGAACGGAGCTTCAGCCGGGCCGGGGTGAGCCATCTGATGATGGACGGGCCGGCGTTCGACGAGGTGGGGGCGGCGACGTCGGTGGGGCACCCGATCGCGGACTCCTCCGTGGTGGCCTTCGCGCGCGACCTCGAGGTCTCCTACCGGGTCTGGTCGCCCACCCGCGGCTACCCGCGCGACGCCTGGTACCGCGACTTCCACACCTTCGACCACGACTGGGGCTTCCGGCAGTCGCGGGTGACCGACCCGCGCGGCGGGGACAAGCGGCCCTACCAGCCGCACGCGGCGCAGCAGGCCGCGCGCAGGGACGCGGAGGACTTCGTCGGACACGTCCGCCGGCGGCTGCTCGAGCTCGCCGCACGCGACCGGCGGCCCGGCCTGGTGGTCGCCGGCTTCGACACCGAGCTGTTCGGCCACTGGTGGCACGAGGGTCCGCTGTGGCTGGAGCACGTGCTGGCGCTACTGCCCGACGCTGGGGTGGAGGTGACGACGCTGCGCGGCGCGATGCGCGACGGCCTGGTCGGCGAGCCGATCGCGCCGCGGGAGGCGTCGTGGGGGGCGGGCAAGAAGTACGACACCTGGTCCGGCCCGGCGGTGTCGGGGATCGTCGACGACAACTGGCACGTGCAGCAGGTGGTCCTCAAGACGCTGGAGAACCTGCCGGCGACCGACGTCCGCAGCCCGGTGGCCGATCAGCTGGTCCGCAGCATGCTGCTGGCGCTGGCCAGCGACTGGGCGTTCATGATCACCAAGGACAGCGCCGCGGGCTACGCGCGGCAGCGGCACTTCTTCCACCACAGCGACACGCACCGGCTCGCGGCCCTGATCGCCGATCACGGCGCCGAGTCCGTGCCCGCGTTCCGGGAGGCCGCGGCGCAGCGGTCGATCAACGGCCCGTTCGGCCACCTCGATGCCCGCGGCGTCCTGGCGGGCTGATGCGGATCCTGCACCTGACGTGGGAGTACCCGCCGCTGATCTACGGCGGCATCGCGCCGCATGTGCAGCAGCTGGCCGGGGCGCAGGCGGCGGCCGGCCACCGCGTCACGGTGGTGACGCAGGCCCATCCGGAGGCGCCCGCCGACGCGGTGATCGACGGCGTCCGCGTGGTGCGCGCCGCGCCCCACCCGCCGGCGCTGCCGTTCTCGGGCGAGACGCTGCTGACCTGGGTCGCGTCCCGCAACACCGCCATGGCCGCGGGGCTGGTGGGGCTGCCGGCACCAGACGTCGTGCACGCCCACGACTGGGTGACGTCCTACGCGGCGGCAGTCGCGGCGCAGGGCCGCCGATGGCCGCTGGTCGCGACGTTCCACTCCACCGAACTCGGCCGGCACCAGGGGCACCTGCCCTCGCCGCTGGCGCGCTCGGTGCATGAGATGGAGGGCTGGCTGGCTGGCCTGGCGTCGGCGCTGATCACCTGCTCCACGAGCATGGCCGAGGAGGTCGAGGCGCAGTTCGGGGTGCGCCCGGCGGTGATCCGCAACGGGGTGGACGCGGCCGCCTGGGCCGTGGAGCGCCGACCGGACCCGGCTCCCCTGCTGGTGTTCGCCGGGCGCCTGGAGTGGGAGAAGGGCACGTTCGACCTGATCGATGCGATGCCGGCGCTGCGCCGGCGCATCCCCGGGGTCCGGCTGGTGATGGCCGGCCACGGGGTGCAGGAGTCGGCGCTGCGGGACAGGGTGCGGGCCCGGCGCCTGGGCCGGGCGGTGCAGTTCGTCGGCCATGCCACCCACGCCGAGCTGTCGGCGCTGTTCGCCCGCGCGCATGCCGTGGTCGTCCCCAGCCGCTACGAGCCGTTCGGGATCGTGGCGCTGGAGGCGGCCGCCGCGGGGGCGCCGCTGGTGCTGGCCCGGACCGGCGGGCTGGCGGACATCGGGCAGGACGGCGCGGCGGCCGCGATGTTCGCCCCCGGCGATGTCCCCGGCCTGGTGGACGCTGTCGAATCGGCGCTGACAGCCGCAGCCGGCACCCGCGCAGCCGTGGCCAGGGAGGCCCTGGCGACTTCGTTCAGCTGGCCGGGCATCGCGGCGTCCACCGTCGAGGTCTACCGGACCGCGATCCGCGGTGAAGATCCAGCAGAAGCATGATCAACAAGGCGTTCCCGACGTGTTGATCATGCTTCTGCTGGATCTAGCCGCGCGGCCACACCTGGGGCCGATCCCTCCTCCTACCCGCCCAGCTCCCGCGCCCGCTGCGCCGCCCGCTGGTGCTTGCGCGCGA
>CAZECO010000005.1:0-51471 GCA_964510455.1 uncultured Actinomycetes bacterium | reverse complement strand
TCCCTGGGAACGCCCGTTCTTCGCGTCGATCCCAACAGGCAACGGTGGCGCCAGCGGCCGGACCGATTAGGCCGATTGGAGGGGACGGATGGCGTCCAGCGCCTGCCCGAGGTGGTCCTTCTCGACCTCGAGGTCGTAGCGGGTCTGCAGGTTCAGCCAGAACCGGTCGGTCGTTCCGAAGAATCGCGCCAGGCGCAGGGCGGTGTCTGCGGTGACGCGGCGCTTGCCGTGCACGATCTCGTTGATGCGGCGGGGGGGAACGCCGATCTCGACGGCCAACCGGTGCTGGGTGACGCCCAGCGGTCCGAGGAACTCCTCCATGAGCACCTCCCCCGGGTGCACGGGTGCGATCTCAGTCATCTGCGCCACCTCCTAGTGGTAGTCAACGATCTCGACGTTCTCGGGTCCGGCCGCGGTCCAGGTGAAGCAGATCCGCCATTGCTGGTTGATCCGGATGCTGTGCTGCCCTGCCCGGTCTCCCTTCAGGGCTTCCAGCCGGTTCCCTGGCGGGATCCGCAGATCGGCCAAGGTCTCCGCCGCATCGAGCATGGCCAGCTTGCGGAGGGCTGCCCGTTCGATCCGCGGATCCAGAGCACGGGACCGCTCCCTCGACCAGAGCCGCTCGGTGGCCGCGTTGCCAAACGACCTGATCAAGGTCCGCGGTGCATTGCCGCCGCCCGGAGGCCGCCCGCCGACGGTCCCCTTGTGCTTGGACAGCCGTCCCCCCGATCCAGTCGACGCCACGCCCGAGGAGGTGAGCGCCCCGGCCTGCGAACCCGGTCGAACCGTTCCAGGACGCGGCGGTCGCCCGGTCAGGCTTCGAGGCTCGGCCTGGCAGCCGCTATCAGCGCCTCGCGCTCGCGAGCAGGGACTCCCATACGCTCGGCGATCAGTGCGCCTAGCGCCCTCACCGGCGCCGCCGAGGCGGAACCTTTGGCGAAGCGCCAGGTGAGGTTCTCGCCCACCGTGATGAGGTCGAGGTCCGCACGCCCGGAAGCCGGGTCGTCGCGGAGGCGCATGTATCGGATCGCCTCATTGGGAATGGAGCGTTGGATGGCGCCGGACTTGCGGAAGGCAGACAGCTTCGCCTCAATGACTCGTTGATCAGTGACCACGATCAGCGTGTCCGTGGCGTTGGGTATCCCACCCGGGGCATCTGCTGTTGCAATTGCCTGAAGTCGCTCGCCGCTCTGCAGATGCCAGCGCAGGATCCGAAGATCCTGCGCCACCGGTTCGTCTGCCTCGACGTAGACCGTCTCGGGCCGTCCAGGAGTCACGGACGGCTGACCCATGAGCCCGGCAAGGCGATCGACAGCCTCCAGCAACTCCTGAGACACCCGTGCGGCAGCCGCCCCATCCTTTCGGCCGCCGGAGAAGGGAATGGTTCGCTTCTGGGGAAGCAACTCAGCCATCAGATGGATTTCCCTGTTCAGCGTGTCGATGAGCGTGACCGTCTCCCCGGTTACTTGGGCGTACTCCGCCCCAGCGCGCTCGGCAATGGTCTTCGGCAATGCTGCCTCGCGCGGGTCAGCTTCCGAACCTGCCCTCACCCGCTCGATGCGGAGCACCTGGTAGAGGAAGAGACTGCGATGGGCCACCACGAGGCTGCGCAGGTCGAACAGGATCGCCACGCGGTGCTGCTCGAGGTAGTCCCGCAGATCGCCCGGCTTCTTGCGGCGTGCCAGTTCGGCAGCGTGCCTCTGCACATGGCGACGGTAGAGCTCGCCCTGTTTGCGGAGCGCAGCCTCAGACCCGGCGACGTTCTCCCAGAGCAGCGGGGTGACCTGACCGATGGCGTTCGCCTCATCAAGCGCGCGAGATACCGACTGCTCCAGTCCCGCCAACTCCGCCCACTGCTCGTGCTGCAGGGTGCTGAGCACCGTCTCGGTGAGCTCCAGGTTGCGTTTGGCGATCGACGCGATTTCGTCCAGCTGCATCTGCATGGCCATCATCGCGATCGCGGGCGCGACGGCCGCGATCATCCCGACCGCACCGGCCCCCGACGCGGGGAGCCAGCGAACCTGCGCGACAATCTTCCCGTTCGCGCCAGCCAGCGCACCGACGTTGTAGCCGCCGCTCTGCAAGGGAGTCGCGCCCGCCCGCAATAGCTGCACGGTCTCGGGGGCGAGCCGGACCAGCCCCTGAGCCTGCGGGAGACCTGTTGCCACCTGAGCGGACACGTTGAGGATCGAACTCGACTTGGCGATGACGCGCGTCAACTCTCCCGACTCGTCGAGGGAGCCGAAAGGAACCGGGAGGAGTTCAAGGCCATCAGGCACCTGCCCGAACACCAGCGCAGTGCCAGGGAGCACCTCCACCAGCGCCGTCGAGTCCGACGGTTCAAGGACCTCTGTAGTGTTGCTCATCATTCCCCGTTCTGCGTTGGACCCCACAGTAGGCCTCAGTGGATCTTGATGGTCCACGAAGTGACCCGACATCGTCCAGCCCGCCCGCGGCGAGGACCGCGCTCGGCCGACCGCGCGCCCGCTGGTCGCCCTTGAGCGACCAGGACCGGTTGTGGCCAGACGTGGCGCTGCGCCCTCAGCCCGACGCCGCGGCGGGCCGCGTTGAGATCGGCCAGGCCGAGGTCCCACACCCGGCCAGCGATGGCGGTGCGACCCCTCGATTCACCAAGAAGGCTGCCGGATGGCTGCCACGAGGGCTGTCACGAAGGCATCGCAGCCAGGTCGGGTACCCACCGAAACGCCGAGGCCTCTGCAGCGCAACGGATTTGCCGAGTGGGCCCGTGGGATTCGAGCCCACAACCTACGGAGTCTCGCCAGAGGGTCCGCTGACGGTCGCCGCGATCCGCGAAACCCGTTGTTCCGCAATGGATTTCGGCTTGGACGGACGGTGGTGGGAACAGGCGGAAATTGGCGGGTTTCTGATGCTATTGGCGGCGCAATTGGCGGCAATGAAACCGCCGATGCGGTGCCCTGGGAGGTCAAGTCCTCCAGGACTGACATAACCGTCCTGCCAACAACAATGCGAATCCCGTCATCGGCAGGCTCGTCCGCACCGCCTGGGCCACCCACCGATGGGACACCCGACCCACCCGCCGACCAGGACCGAAGGGCGCGATCTCCTATCTACGGAGCTTCCGGCCCGCTGCGGATAGCTGCCGCTCCCGCGCGGCCGCCTCGTCGGAGGCGAGTTCATGGAGTTTGCGCAGGGCGCGCTTCCAGTAGTCCCCGCGGGTGAGCCAGTCGTCCCGGCTCTTGATGGACTGCTCGTAGTCCGTGATCGCGGCGCGTAGATGGTCCAACCGTTCACCAGCGGTCGTCGCCACGATCGCTAACGCGTGCTGCGCCATCGAGCGCGTCGTCGGGTCGTGCGCCGCGCCGAGCGGGCCCCCCACCTGTCGGACCACGCGCCGTGTCGTCTCGTCGGTCGCGGCACGGTCCGCAAACCGGAGCACCACCTCCGCGTTGGTCTGGCCGGTGGTCACGCTCTCGGTGAGGATGTGACGGCGGCGCACTTCGAGGGCGGCTGCATCTTCACGGGTGCTGCTCTTCTTCATCTTGACTAGCTCAGCATCGAGCAGGCAGGCCAGCGCGCCGTCAGGGTTCGCGAGCGCGAGGGAGAACTCCCAGGCAGCCCCCCACAGGTACAGGCGGCTTTCCGGGGGCCCGAGGTAGAGATCGCGCGCCACGAAGGACGCGTACTCCATGGTCTGCCCGACGCTCGGGTCGCCCACGACTCGGAGCCGTTGCCAGGCCTCCAGCACCGCCCCGGCCACCTGGTCCCTCTCGTCCTCGTCCAGGTCGCAGTGTCTGATGGTCGACAGGCCGAGCGACACGACTGCCGATCGAAAGTCGCTGGCTAGAACCACCGCGGCTGTCTTCACCCCCACGGCGCGGCGCGGCCTCCGGCGGCACAGCACCGTCCAGGTGGCCCACGGCTAGGGCTAGGGTGTCGGAGGTCTGGAGGGGTCGGTTGCGGGAGGTGGTTGCGCTCAGCGGGGCGGTTGGCGTCGGTTGTGGTCGGGCGGCGGCGAATCGGGATGGCTACAGAATGGCTGCCGGTGCTGGCCGGGGGGCGGCGCGACGCCAAGGGACTTCGGGCCGATGGGTTGACGTTAGGTGCACGGCGAGGTCCTTTGACACCGACACCACGCCCGATGCCGCGACGCGGCGCCGAACAAGCATGCAGCACCGACATGACTGCGGCGGCTCGCAAGCAGACCACGCGAGGCACGCCAGCTGCCCCTGAGACTGGGCAGACGGCGAGCGCGTAGGTCCAGCGCCGGCCCTTTGAGTGCCGCAGCAGTTCGCCGAAGGCTCTGGCCCGGCCCTCCGCCGGTCGCGCCCAGCCGTATGACCGATGGGCAGTTCTTTGCTTGGATAGTTGCTCCGTGGGAGATACACTCCAAGTATGTGGTCGAACGAGGCCCTTCGCGTTCTCGCCGAGGTCACCGCCTCCCAGTGGGGCATGGTGACCTCGGCTCAAGCCGGCATGCACGGCATCACACGTCTGGACCTCTCACGACTCGCCGAGGCCGGGCACATCAAGCGGCTCGCCCACGGCGTCTACATGGATTCTGGCGCTCCCGGCGACCAGTTCGACGACCTGCGCGCGGCCTGGCTTAGCACCGACCCCAAGACCATGGGCGAAGTGCGGATCAAGGACACCCCGAACGGTGTCGTGGTCGCTGGCCCCTCGGCTGCCCGACTCCACGACATCGGCGACCTTTGGGCCGAGCGACACGACTTCGTCGCCCCATCGCGCCGGCAGAGCCAGCGGGAGGAGATCCGCTACCGGCGGCGCAGACTCGATCCGAGGGATGTGACGCTCGTGCAGGGCCTGCCCGTCATGACAATGGAGCGCACCATCGCCGACCTGGTCGATGGGGTCGGCGATCTCAGCATCGTCGCAGATGCGCTCCGCGACGCCGCGCTCAAGCGGAACCTCGACCTTGGTCGGCTCCGAGAACAGCTCGCCCCCCTGGCCGAGCGCAACGGATTCCGCAAGGGCGATGGGGAAGCCCTGCTGAACCGGCTCATGGAGATCGCCGGCGTCGATCCCGACTCCGTTGCCCGTCGAGTTGCGGCTGACACGTCACTTGGCCCTCGTATCGCCGCGAACTACCTCGGCGGACTCGGCAAGGAAGATCTTGATCGGCTCATCATGACGCCCGAGATGCAGAGGACCATGCAGTCGTTCCAGGTGTCGATCGCCTCTATGCTCCAGAAGGCCGTGTCGCCAAACCTCACAGAACTGAACGCGACCGTGGAGCCCGTGCGGGCAAACCTGATAAGGAGCGCAGGCTTCGACGACCTCGCCCGTCAGATCTCAGCGCAGTTCGCCAGCAGCGACGCGATGAAAGAGCTCAGCCGCGCTTGGGCGAAGTCGCTGAGCGACAGCATCGCTCTCAAGCCGGAGACACTGGCCGCCATAGGCGAGGCGCTGAGGGCGTCCGCCAATGGCTGACCACGAGCCCTACGCCACAGCGGCTGGTGTCGAGACCGCGATCAAAGACGCCGCGACCAAGGCGGCGGCCACCGATCCCTCGCTCGATGTCAACATGCGAATCCAGCTTGAGTACTTCAACCGCTTCCTGAGCCGTGTGTTCTCCGATGGCGACCGCTCCGACTGGGTATTGAAAGGCGGCACGGGCATCCTCGCTCGTGTTCCCTCGACACGCGCGACCCGTGACATCGACCTGTACCGGCAGGGATTCACCATCATCCAGACGCTCGACGATCTGATCCGTCTGGCATCTGTCGACCTCGGGGATCACTTCCGGTTCGAGTACGCCAGCCACACCGCGTCGATCGGCAACGACACCCAGCCCTACACCGACGGCTACCGGGTCAAGTTCAACATCTTCATCGGGCTCAACACGAAGGGCTCGTTACGGGTGGACCTCGCCGTAGGAACGGGCATCACAGGAGAGGTCACGGCAACCGAACCAGCCAATGCACTCGACCTTCCGCGACTGGTGAGTCACCGGTACCGCCTCTACCCGGTCGTGGACCAGATCGCCGACAAAGTCTGCGCCACGATGACCGAGTACAAGGAGCGCACGTCGAGCCGCGAGAAGGATCTTGTCGACCTCGTCGTGCTCGCAGCCACGCAGGACATCGAGGGAAGCGCGCTTCGCAATGCACTCATCACCGAGGCACGCCGACGCCGGCTGGAACTGCTCGACCACTTCACCGTTCCCTCCTCATGGGGAACCGGATACGCCAGACTCAGCAGGTCGGTGCCCCACTGCGCCGGGTTCCGGACAGTTGACCTCGCGAGCGATCTCGTCCGGCGCCTGATTGAGCCGGCGCTTTCCGGCGATGCCACGGGCAAGATGTGGTCCCACAAGTCCCTCCAATGGGGCTGACACCTCCGGGCCCGGTGCAAACCGCTTGAAGCGCCACTGATGAGTCGACCCGCTTGCGCACGACTCCCCCCGCCCGGCCCGAGTTCCCCTGATGTGGTCGGCTGGCTGCGCACGGTCGCGGTGCAGCAACTCGCCGAGAAGCGCTGAGCACGGCCCGTTCCTCAACGCGACACGAGCGCTTCCGCCGCATCTGCAGGAGGCCGCCGAACTCGCGCTGCGGGGGGTGCGGCAGGCGTACGCGGCCCGTCGCCGGGCCTCAGGACGTCGCGACGCCGGTCAGGCTTCGAGGCTCGGCCCGGCAGCCGACATGAGCGCCGCGCGCTCGCGAGCAGGGACTCCCATACGCTCGGCGATCAGTGCGCCAAGCGCCCTCCCCGGCGCCGCCGAGGCCGAGCCCTTGGCGAAACGCCAAGTGAGGTTCTCGCCCGCCGTGATGAGGTCGAGGTCCGCACGCCCGGAAGCCGGGTCGTCGCGGAGGCGCATGTAGGGGATCTCCTCATTGGGAATGGAGCGTTGGATCACGCCGACTTGCGGAAGCTGGACAGCTTCGCCTCAATGACTCGTTGATCAGTGACAACGATCAGCGTGTCCGCGGCGTTGGGAATCCCACCCGGGGCATCTGCGGCGCCAGGAGCGCCACGTCGCTGTTCAAGGATGCGATCCGTTCCAGCACCCTGAGTTGGGACGGTGGGTTCGCGGAGCAGCTCCAGGTGGCTGACGTCTCAGGCGGGCATGGGATGGAGCACATTGATGCGGCCAGATCGAAGGCTTCGGTGAGCGCGTTGAAGGCTGCGAGTTGGGCGCTGTGGAAGGCCGCCACCTCGCCCGTGCCGGAGCCGATGATCTGGTGACTGACTGCACCGCTTAGTCCAGCAAAGGTCCGGCGTGTTCCGGCGAGACCGGCGCCCCAGCGCCATCGAGTAAGCAACCCCACAGCGAGCCATCATTGGTGTCTCAACTCACTGCCTCGCAGTGCCTCCAATGCCTCGTCGATCTGCTGCAGCGACTCCTCCAGCACATCCAGCCTTGCGTAGTACTTGTCGTGGCTGCCGTCGGGCTCGTCGTCACCGGGGTCGTAAGGAGCCATGATCTCTTCCTCCGATGTCCCTCTTATGCGCGATGAGAAGCCCGATCTCGACATCCCTCAACGCCTTGTTGAGCCGAGAGCGAGCGCTGAGGAGGGCGGCGAGTTCCTGATCGCCGATCTGGTCGTTCTCGATCTCGTCGACGACGGCGTGGAGCTGTTCGGCGATGCTCATAGGTGCATCCCCCCAATTCGTTCTGCTTCCCATTGTGCGGGCAGATCCGGCGCTCGACGATGGCGTCGATCTGTTCCTTGATCTGCTCGGCAAGCGCCTGGATCTGGGCGTTGGTCTGCGCGCTTTGGCGTCGATCTGTTTGTTGGCCTGTTCGACGATGGAGTCGATCTGCTCGGTGATGCTCATGAATCCCCCGATTCGTTGACCCTTCCCATTGTGCGGCTGGGTCCGGCACCCTCCGGCCAACGTCGGACGGGCGCCCGTTTACCCCAAATCGGGCTCCTAGGGCCGCAATTGGTGTCAATAATTGGTGTCAACCGCTCCAGCGAGACGCCCGCATGAGCCGAAATCCCTTGTGCCGCAACACATGTTGTGGGCCCCGTCGGATTCGAACCGACAACCTACGGATTAAAAGGCCTTGGCAGGGTGTCGGTGGATGTCGGTAGGGGTCGATTCCGGGGGGTGGGCGCGCTCAGCGGGGCGGTTGGCGTCGGTTGGGGTCGGGCGGTGGCGATTGGGGATGGCTGCAGAATGGCTGCCGGTTCGCGGCGGGGAGCCGGCCTGAATCCCGGGTGGCTCCGGCCGCCCTCACGCGCTCGTGACTCACGACCACATCTTTCCGCCCAACCCCTAGCGATCGCCTGAACCCCCGGGCGAGCCTCGAACACCAAGCCGGGTTCCCCGACTACGAGGAGCGACGCCGCAGGCGGCGTCACTGGCCGTGGCTGGGCCACCGAGTTCGGCTGGTGTCCCAGCAACCGGTTGTGGGGTGGCCGACTTCGAGACCCGCCGGATCCTGATCGCCAACAAGGCCTCGCACTTGTCCCAGATGCTTGCCCACGAGGTCGGCCACATGGCCTCCCAGCCGCAGCAGGCGCCGCCGAACGCGCCGCAGCCCTGGAGCACCGCCCATGCCGGGAACTGGAGAGCCGAATCGCCCGATGGATCCCGAACAGCGCACCGCAGTGCAGGTCCCAGCCGGATTCCGGACTGGACGGCCCAATACAGCCAGATCGCGATCTGGCACCGCCTCACCGTTCAGCGGGCCTGCACCTTCCTCCCGCACGGGCGCCAGCATGACGAGGTTGTACCTCACAGAACACTTATGGGAGGAGGCCCGCAAAACAACCGCCCGTGGGGGCGCTAAGGGCGGTTTGCCTGCTTCGCTACCCCGGTCGTGTTGTAACGGTAGCGAGCCATATCAATCGTGACCTCGTATTGCTGAGCGATCTGCTCGATCGTTGCCTGTCTGCGTGCTGCGCTGAGGAGCAAAGGACGCGGCAGGAGGAGAGTACCGCCGTAGCTGGTCGCCTCTTCTTCCTCCTCCGGACTGCAGGTACGGAACGGCATTCCATCGATCACTCGGATCTCGGACAGCGGGTGCCCGAGAAGGAGGTGGCCGAGCTCATGGGCGATGTCGCTGTTCTGCCGGCCCTGATCTCGAAGGGGGTTCACGACGATGATTGTGCGATTGCCTATCTCAAAGGTCGCGGCAGAGAAGGCGAACGCCTGGAGCCGCTCCAATTCCTCCAACCTTGCCAGGTCCACAAGCTCCGCGGCACCGACGACCGAAATGTTCCCGTGCCCTGCGATGTCGCGCGGATCGAGCCGATCATGCGGCTCGAGTCCAAGTTCACTCCGGATGCGGACGGCGTCTCGTTCTGCCCTGGCCTTGAAACCGCGCGGGAGTGTCACAGCCGCCCGTCGGCTACACGCTCGGCCAACTGTTCATGCATCTCGTTCAGCAGGGAGTGGAGGCGCGCAGGAACCCCGGGCCTCAGTACCGAAGCTGCGCGCAGGTGGCACGCCACTACCGGAGGCGAGGAGGGCGCAGTTGCCAACGCGTCGTACATGCCCCTGAGGACATCAGCGATCTTGGCGGCGGCGGCGGCCTCGAGGCGCGGATCACCCGCCAGGTGTGCGATTACGTTTTCGATGGGGGTTACTTGCCGCTCGGTGACAGGCATGAAGAATTGGCCGGGTGAGACTCCGAGCCACGCGCACAACAGCGTGAAACTGGTGAGGTCAGGTTGACCTCCGTTCTCGACCCGCGTGAAGGTGCTGAAACTGACCCCAACTTCAGAGGCAGCTTGGCGAAGCGACAGTGGCCCGCGCCGCTCTTTCAGCATTGCACCGAACTGGGCCAAATCGAGGAACTCGGCCCGAGCGGAACGGTCCTGGGTTGAGTTCATATGTGTCGTCGCGATCAACCTGACCACCGGTCCATGCCAAATCATAGCGCGGATTGCCGACGCTAGGCTGATACAGGTCCCTACGCGCGATAGCCGCATTGCCGCTTTCCTGATACAGTCGGGACGCTCACGGACGCCATCGCGGACGTCGACCTGTACCCCCTGCGCAAGCAGAGAACGGAGACGCCACATGTACGAGATCGACTTCCTGCCGGTCGAGAGCGAGAACGGCTCCGGCGGCAAGAGTGGCGATGCGATCGCCATGCGCTTCGATGATGACCTGACCCGTGCTCAGCGAGTCCTGGTGATCGATGGCGGCTTCAAGGACACCGGCAACCGCCTCGTCGAGCACATCCAGCACCATTACAAAACGTCCCACGTGGACCTGATGATCTCGACGCATCCAGACGTGGACCACATCAACGGTCTTGCCGGTGCCATGGAAGCGCTCACAGTTGGCGAGCTGATGCTCCACCAGCCGCGGCTGCACGCCGGCGGAGTGTCTGACTTCAGCAACATCGAGGCGGTGGACAACTTGATCGCCACGGCCAACGCCAAACGAGTACCCATCACGGAACCGTTCGCCGGTAAGAGCCGCTTCAACGGCCAGATCCGGATTCTTGGCCCAACCGAGGGGTACTACAAGGAACTCGTCCATCAGCACCTCGACGAGGTTCACCAGGGTCTGGTGGGGAGTGCGTCGATCGCAGCCTCCCACCTGCTGTCGATGAATGCCGACCTGCTTAATCGGGCACTGGCTGGGTTTCCTGATGAGACATTGACCGACGAAGGTGAAACCGGCCCACGCAACAACACTTCGGTGATCACCTTGCTGCGGGCTGACGGTTGTCGGTTGCTCTTCACCGGAGATGCAGGCATCCCGGCGCTGGAGTTCGCTGCGGCCGAGTACGAGGCAGTCCACGGCTCGTTCGGGGCCTTTCCGCTGCGCTTCATGCAGGCGCCGCACCACGGAAGTAAGCGAAACCTCGGGCCAACAATCCTGAACCGTTTGCTCGGCAGTCCCGGCGCGCCGCACGGGAGGCCGTCGGCCTTCATCAGTTCCGCCAAGGCTTCTAGGAAGCATCCGTCGCCGAAGGTGGTGAACGCGCTCTCCCGGCGAGGCGCATCCGTGTGCGCGACGGAGGGTCGGACGATCAGCCTCAGCAATGGCGCACCCCTACGCCCAGGTTGGGCTTCAATGACGCCCTTACCGCCGCTTGCCGAGGACGAGGATGACAACTAGCTTCACCAACCTGTTCGACGCGTACTCGCTGCGTGCCCGCCTCTACCCCGCCCTGATCACCGTCCTGCCAGCGGCTTTGACAGTGTTCGTCCATTGGGAGTTGCCCGACCTGCGGAAGCTCTGGCTCGTGTTCGTTGCTGTGGGCGGCTTGTTCTTGGTGGCCCAGCTCGTCCGAGGACAGGGAATCGAAGTCGAGCTCCAACTTATCGACCAATGGGGTGGCATGCCCACAACGCACGCACTGCGCGCGAAGCCGGAGCAGCCCCTGCGGCAGCGCCGCCGCGAGCAGTTGCAGCGGGTGAGTGGGATTGTTCTCCCCACGCAGGCCGACGAGATCGCCGATCCGAGCGGATCAGATGAGCGGTACCACGAAGCCACCCGTGTTCTTATCTCAATGGTCCGTGACGCAGGTGACCGGTTTCCCAGGGTCCAGGAGGAGAACATCAACTACGGATTCCGACGCAATCTGCTCGGGGTGAAACCGCTGGCGACGGCGACGCTGCTCATAGCCGCGGGAGCATCGGTGATCACAGCGTGTCGGGGAGGTGGGAGCTCGACCTTCTGGCTGATCTTGGCACTGGACTTCGTGCTGTTCTTGTTCTGGATAGGGATCGTGAATTCGGCGTGGGTTTGGCAAGCCGGCGACAAGTATGCGGAGCGACTCCTTGAGACCATGGACATACTCGACGGCCCAGAATCCGGGTCACACGAAACGGCGTAGCACGAGCCAACACAGCCGATAGCATGAGGGCTGGTCGAGCAGAGTCTGTCTGGCCGGTGCCAATTCCTGCTCCTGCAGAAGTTCCGCGGTCTATGCGGAAGGCGGGTCCTTCGCCCGATTGGATGGTGCTGCGCTCGGGGACAGCAATCCGTAGCATCCATGCCGCGTGGTTGCCCTACCTCGTGCAATCCCCGCGTGGCTTGCGGGCGCAGGGCAGCGCCGATCTGAAGTGCCACGCTGCGCCGCCGCAGCCGACAGTAGTATGTCTCTGGGGTGGCGGGGCTACGCCACGCCGGCAACCTGCCGCGCCGCCCGCCTCCAAGCCCGTCGCGCCAGCAACTCCATCTGCCCCAGCAACTCCCGCGGCTCCGCACCGAGGTCCAGCGGGTACTCGATCACCTCGATGCCGGTGTTCCGGACGCGCCGCACCCGCGGCGCCCCTCCTCCCGCATACACGAGCCACGCGGTGGGCACCGACAGCGCCGTGCAGTACGCCAGCATTTGGTAGTGGTCGGCGTTCGGGTAGGCGTCCCCCGGCCCCGCAGCCTTGTATTTGGCGTCGAACACCAGCCGAGGCACGCGATCGACGGTATGCACGATGTCGACGTACATGCGGATCTGCCGCCCCGTGTCCAAAGGCTCCGGGTACTGCAGCCGGGTCGCCCCCGAGTACCGCCGCAGCGCCTCGGTCAGCGCGGTCCCGACGAAGTCCTCATACACCTTGGCCATGTCCACCACGAAGCCGGCGACCTGCACCGTTCCGGCGCCCGCCTCCGCGGACACGTTTGCCAGGATCAGCTCCGCCAGCCGAAGTGCCGCGTGGTACCGCTCGTTCAGCCGGCTCGGCCGCCACGTCGGCAGCGCCGACCCGTGGCGCAGCACCGACACCTCCGCCAGCCGTCCGTCCAGGTGCGCCAGCCGCGCCCCCGCCGAGGCCGACAGCCGCGGCACGCCGAGCATTCGCCGGATCGCCGTGCGCAGGATCTGGTTCTCGGCGATGTCGGCGGTGAACTCGTCGTAGGTCACCTCCACCGGCACCAGGAACCCGGGCCGGCGGGCGATCTGGTCGCCGATGCGGATACGGCCTCGGACCGTGCGCAGCGCCTCGTCAACCGTCAGGTAGCCCTGCAGCACCCCGCGGCCGGTGGCCCGGTCGGCCAGCCGCGCCAGCGACTCGGCCAGCGCCGGCCACAGGTCGGGCTCCTCCACCGCGGTGACGTCCTCGGGGCGGAACCCCGGGTTGCTGGCGTAGCCGAGCAGGAACAGCAGCCGGTCCAGGCCGACCTTGTCCTTCGGCGTGACCTGCACCTGCCAGTCGTCGATCCGCACGGCGCCGACCTTCAGCGGCAGCAGCCGGTACCGCCCCCACTCCGGACGCGCCTCGACCAGCCCGGTCGCGCGCAGCGCATCCGCCTGCAGCCGGGACAGCTCGACCACGACACCCTCGCGGTCGAGTTCGTCCAGCAGGACGGATCCGCTCACGACAGATCGTCCTCGAACGGCGGCTCCGCCTCAGCCACGGCCCCGGCCAGCCCCGCCCGCAGCGCGTCCAGCCCGAACCGCGCCTGGATCTGGTCCCGCGTCAGCCGGCCGTAGTAGTGCTCCTCCAGCAGCGGCATGATGTCGTACTTCCACACCCGCGCCAGACCCTCCGGCGTGGCCGCCTCGGGGCGCATCAGGTACGACGGGCCGATCCGCAGGTCGCGGTCCTGCTCCTCGATCGCGGCGTTCAGCGCCTGCAGCAGCTTCGCCCGCTCGTCCGGCTGATGATTCGCGGAAAGCCAGTTCCCAAGCACGTCGGCCACCGGCGGCTCGTCGGGGTGCAGCTCCACGAAGGAGAAGCGGCGGCGCATCGCCGCGTCCAGCAGCGCGATCGACCGGTCGGCGGTGTTCATGGTGCCGATGAAGAACAGGTTCGGCGGCAGCCGGAACGCCTCCGTCGGGCTGTACTGCAGGGCGATTGACTCCTTGCGGTACTCCAGCAGGAAGTACAGCTCCCCGAACACCTTCGCCAGGTTCGCTCGGTTCAGCTCGTCGATCACTAGCACGAACGGGGTTCCCGGGCTGCTGGCCGCCGCGGCCGCGATGCGGCGCAGCGGACCCGGCGTCAGTTCGAACGTCGCCTGCCCCTGATCGGTCTCCTTCGGCCGGAACCCCTCGAAGAAGTCCTCGTACGCGTACGACGGGTGGAACTGCACCAACTGCACCCGGCTGAAGTCCCCCGGCCCCACGACGTGCCGCGCCATCGCCATCGCGATGTACGTCTTGCCGGTTCCCGGCGGCCCGTACAGCACGATCTGCTGCCGCGATTGCAGCAGGTCCACGATCTCCTGCAGGTGCGGAACGTCGATGTGCAGTCGCACCGCCACGTCCGGGGTTACCCGCGGCAGCACCGGCACGACGTCGAGCGTGACCGGCGGGGCCACGACCTCCTCGTCGTCGTCGGTCACCGGCCCAGGCCGGTTTCCGATCAGACCGCCGAGGATATCCAGCCCCTGCGTGATATCGACGACGGTGCCCTGCATGTCGAGCAGCCCCCGCAGATCCCCTGCGTCGTCGGTCTCCACTTCGCCGCGCCACGCCACGCGCCTGCGCAACCGGTCGCCCGGTTCCTCGGTGTACTCCGGGTCGCCCTCGATGACGCCGATGTGGATGGTGGTGTTCTGCTGCGCGGCCACGAGGTCGCCGAGCTTCATCAGGGTTAGGAAGGCGTGGTACTCCGCCGTGAGCGCCTTCCGCTCGGGGTAGCCGACGTGCTGGTAGCCCTTCTCGACCGCCGCCTTCACCGCCTTCTCGTCCGAGCCGGGCGCCACCTCGCCCAGGTTCGTCGCGGCCAGCGACACGTAGCCGTCCTCGATCCAGTCCGAGACCGCCGCCTGCTTCGCCCGGACCAGCCACGCGCGGGGCGGTTCGCCGGAGTGGGACCGCCACGCCGCGAGCGCCTTCCGCTCCGCGTCCGACCACTGCGCGGGGATGTCCTGCTCGGTCGTGGCCCAGGCGATGCCCTGGGTCTCCAACCGTGAAGAGCGGTCCCCCAGCGGTCCCTCGAGGTGGCCCGCCAACGCGTCGAGCCACGCCAGCATGTCGGCGTACCGGCGGCTCGGCTTCGCCGTCCAGTCCAAGCCCTCCGTCCGGGTCAGCCGATGCCATTTCTCCACCCTGCTCGGGCTGTAAGGGGCGTTGTTCTCGACATCCACAGCCATCAGCAGCGCGGCGCCGAGGGCGGTGGCGTTGCCCGGCGTGACCTTGCCAATCAAGTCGGCCAGACCTGCGTGCAACTCGTCCAGCGATTCGGGTCGCGGGTTGGACCAGACGTGCGTGAACAGGTCGGCAGCGGCGCCGGGGTCCGCCGCGATCCCCTTGCCCAGGTCGTCCTTGAACCGGAAGTCCAGGGTGTTCGTGCTTGCCAGTCCTCTGCGGAAGGTCTCGGTCCAGTCGGGGTTCCCGGCGTCGATCTGGGATCGTGCCTCCCGCAGCAGGGCAGCGGTCTTGCGCTTGTCGTCGTGCTCGATGTCGTCGAGGTCCACCGATTCCGCCATCCGGGCGCCCCAGCTGGCGAACCCGGCGTACGAGTGCTTCGGCCAGACCGCGGTGCTGTCGCTCCAGGCTGCGTAGGACAACAGCTGGAAGGACGTGATCGAGGTGCTGCCGTCGGCCATCTTCCGCAGCAGTTCATCGCGCGTCGCGAGGTATCCCGCGCCGTCCAGCGCAGCGCCGATGCGGAAGTGGCCGATGTTGAAATCCCGCGAGCGGCTGTCGAGCGTCGGGAACGTGTTCGGCCGGCACCAGAACAAGCCGGTGGACAGGTTCCACTTCACGCCCTTGACCGCCTGTGCCGCGTCGAAGGCGGCCACGAACTCCGCCCGCGTATCCGGATCCCCGAGATCGGAGAACGCCAGGCCGGACGCGAACACCCGCCACAGCGCATCGATGTCCCCAGGCCCACGGTTGGCGTCGTAGCTCACGAACCAGGACTTCTGGTTGTTCAGCAGCGGGATTGCGTCGAAGTCCTGCGGGATCGCGGCGGACACCCCGAACCTGCGGGCGAAGGCCTGGATCAAGTGCTGCCGGTTCTCGTCGGTGAGCCAGCGGTTGAACGTCCCGAACACTGTGAACGGATCCACGTCCCGCATGGGCCCCGTGGTTCCGTCCGCGAACACGTCGTTCATGAGTTGCTTCAGCAGCGGCTCGGTCTCCGCCATCTCCAGCAGGGCCGAGAGCAGCGGGCCCCGGTCGTGCCGGTACGTCAGCAGCGCGGTCGCGAACTCCTCGAACCACGGGATCCAGGTGAACCCGGGCGGCTTGGGGTAGCGGTCAGCCCATTCCGGGAGGATGGCAGCGAGGTCCTGCTCTGCCCCGTGGAACAGCCAATCGATCAGGTTCGAGCGAACGCCCCCGTCCGGGACGATCGGCGACAAACCATGAACATAGGTCCAGAGGTACCACTCGCGCGGTTCCGTCTCGGAGGTCCAGTCAATATCGACTGTGCCTGTGGCGGGGTCGGCGGCACGGATCGTGCCCAGCGCGTGGATCGTCATCACGGAGACGACCCGGTCGGCGTTGAAGAACGGCACCCCGGTCGTCCGGTTCCCCGTCGACTTCAGCGCGACTCGGTCGCCGGGGCGCATCGATGCCAGCTGCTTGGCATGGCCGGCCAGGTTCTGCGACGTCCACCGCCCCTCGGCCAGGTACGCGGGCAACCGGTCTGCGGTCAACCCGCCCTGCGCCACCAGCCAGTACTGCGTCTCATCGGTCATGGCCGCTCCTCCACCGCTACCCAGATCCGCTTCAACGGCAGATCGGTACGGATCTCCTCGGGCAACTGGTCGTAGTGGCGCGTCAGTTGGGCGATCACGTCCGTCGCCTCCCAAACCCGCAGCCGGAAGTAGTTGTCCCGCGCCGACTTCCGGGCCGGCCCAGTCAATCCGCCCCAGGCGACCAGCAGTCCCTGCGCGGCTCCCCCGTGCTTGCTGGTCGTCCCCAACAGCTGGCTGATCACCGGATCGCCGACCGGGCCCTGTTCGCTCTTGACCTGCACTACCAGCTGCGGCGCATCCAGGCCGAGCGGCCCCGACCCGGCGAGCAGATCGACGCCACCGTCCGCACCCTCCGGCGCCCGCCAGCACGTGTACCCCTGCGCTGTCAGCAGCGCCTCCACCAGCACCGCCATCCGGTGCCCGGCGAAACCCTCCTGCAGCAGCGCCCGGATGCGGTCCTGGGCGTACTCCTCAACATCGATGGCCGCCTCATCCTCGGGCGCGGTGTCCTCGACGATCACCTGCTGCTTCTCTGTCTTGGGCATGGGCGGCAACACTGGCTTGGTCCCCGGGTCGGCGCCGGTCGCCACGATCCCGGCGATGCGGGCTGCCGCCTCATTGCGGGCCACCTCGCAGTAGGTGGAGAAGGCGCCGAGGGTGTACAGCAGGTCTTGTTTGATGGCGGGCCTGGCGATATCGGTGCGGAGCCATTCGACCGGTCGGACATGCCGGCGGTCCCGGTCGGACTCGCCCGCCCGGTACTTGTACGGCCCCGTGATCCGGCCGACCGCGACCTGCGACGTGGTCTTCAGCGGGAGTACGACGAAGTCCCCGACCTGCATCCGCCCGACCAACGTCCACAGTTGCGCGGCGAAGGCAGTGACCGTGTTCGCCGCCGCCTCGGGATAGGCCTCAGCGACCTTCGCCCGGACCTCGTCGCGCTTGCGGCATCCGGACAGGTCAGCCACCTCACCGAACCCGCCAGGCGTCACGCCGTCGTCCAGCGCCCACGCGTCGCGCTCCCCGTACCGGCCCGAGCGCGTCAGCCAGGCCCTCGGCACGTCAGTCATCGCGCCTCCTCATCCCAGGTCCCCGGTGTGGATATGGCAAATACGGGCCGGACCGGTGTGCCACGATGCAGCAATGGCTGGCATCGACGTACTCGAGCGGCGCATCTACGTCATGGCAGACGTCGACCGCTACATCGGGCTGCACCCCGGCACCGCACGGCGCTGGATCGACGGCTACACCAAAGGTGGCCGCCGCTATGAGCCGGTCATCCGCGCGCAGACCACCGGGGATGACACGGCAACATGGGGAGAGTTCGTCGAGACACGCCTCCTGGCGGAGTTCAGGCACCGTGGGGTCTCCCTCCAGCGCCTTCGACCGTCGGTCGAACGCCTGCGCGAAGAACTCGGCATGCCGTATCCCCTCGCAGCCCAGGCCACCCTTCTGGACGTGGAGGGACGAGAACTTGTGCGTCGAATCCAAGACTCCACTCAACTGGAAGACAAACTGCTGCTGGTCGTCGTCCGCTCCGGCCAGCTCATGCTGTCGACTGCGACGCAGTCCTTCGTTGATCACGCCCAATACTCCGATGGAGTCGTCGGGGAAGTCCTCCTCGACGAGGGCACGGTCCGCGCCAACCCGGTGCGCGCGGCGGGGCGACCCGCGATCCGCAGTGTGCCTGCCGAGGTCTTGGCGGAGGGATTCCGAGCGGGCGAGTCGGCCACCGCGCTCGCCGAGCTGTACGACTTGGAGGTTGTCGACGTCGAGGCCGCCCTCCGCTACGAAATGCGGGCTGCCCAAAGCGCCGTCGCCTGACATGGCCCCAGCCGTTCGCCGGGACACCATTCGCTGGTACTTCGACGAGTCACTCCTGGGAGCAGCCAAGACCCTGGGCACATTGCGAGATGACGTCGTGCACCCGGGACATCCCCTGATTCCGGAGTTGCCGCTCGGGTCTCTCGACACGGACTGGATTCCCATCGTCGCCGAGGCCGGCTGGGTCGCCTTCGCACGTGACCGGCGTATCCGCAGCAGGCCTGCAGAAGCCGACGCGTTCATGGAGGCTGGTCTGCGAATGGTTTGGTTCGGCGGAAAGAAGGACCTTCGGCCAGCAGAACAGGCCGCCCTCTTCGAGCGGTTTCTCCCGCGGCTCGAACAGCAGATCACCAAGCAGGGCCGTGGACCATGGGGCCTCGTGCTCACCAGCAAAGGCCTGGCACCGTTGCGCCTCGGACGTCCGTAGCGCCCCACGGCCCTACGCATCCCTCGGAGGGTGCCGAGGCCCTTGGCCCGGCGGCGGCGAAATCGGAGAGGTGTAGGGGACGCCGGTGTCGATCGCGGTCTGCATCGCGCCGAACATCTCGAGGATCACCCGCTTTGTCCGGTACTCGCCGTGGGCGGCCTCGTCCTTACGGCGCACGATCGGGAACGTGTCCATGATGTAGTCCACGTCGTCGCGGACGAGGCCGTACAGGTGGAAGAACGCGGCGTCGAGTTCGGCGCGGAGGCGGAAGCGACGCTCATCGTCCCAGACGAATGGAGGCCCGACATCCCCGAGGTCTTGCGCGAACGGGGCCATGTCCCACGCGGAGTAGGCGAGTTCGAGCACTCGAGGTCCGAGGAAGTCGATCAAAGACGTGCGGTGATCCCACTTCGCCGGCACTAAGACTTCGTCCGGTCTGGGTGCAGGCAGCTGCTCGAACTGGAAGAAGTTGAAGTTCGTGCCGCCCAACTTCTGTCGGGCGACAAAGTCCAGAGCGATGGATTTCAATAATGCTGACAGGGCCCAGATCGGCCCATCACCAGTCAATATGTTCCCTGAATCACCGAGGCCACCCAAAGGGAACAGGAGGGCGATCGTCGTCCTTTCGTCAGTGGAACGTGCGATCTTTCGCCATCCGACCAGCCAACTGTGATGCCAGCGCTGGTCGAGTTGCGATCGGACATCCTGCGACGGAATCCAGTAGCGGGGTAGAACGCTGAACTCGGCATCCAGTCGCTCGCTCTCGAGCGCATCACGGGCGGCGGGGTTGCCCTTGTTGTCAATCGCTCCGTCGTAAGTTGCCCAGCGAGAGTCGTAGTGATGCAGCATCTTCGATTCGTAGAGCGGCAGCATCCGTTCCTCGCCGCGCTCGAACACGTTGCCGACCAGCGTCCAGCCATCCGCCTCCAACTGCTCCCGAGTCCGGAACAGGTCGGCGTCGTTGGCCATGTCGAACATGCGCATGAACGACACCCCCCACGGGTTTCCGTCCGGGTCCCCGGCCGCGACCTTCGCCTCGTTGATGAGGACGGGCACCCGGCGGTAGATGCCGAGGGTGATCTCGGCGTCGCGGCGGGTGCGGAAGATGGGGCAGGTGCCCGTGTTGGGGTTGAGGAGGGTGATCTCTTCGGGCGTGAGCGCGAAGCGAGTGGTGTCGATAGCGGCTGGGTCGTGCAGGAAGAACGCGAACGATGCCGCGGTCTCGTGTTCGGCGCGGCCGGCCATGGTGAGCAGGCAGAACTTCAAGCGCGAGTCAACGTCCGGGAAGATCAGGGCCCGGTTCTCGAAGTCGTACAGCGCCGCCAGGGATGCCTTAGTGACGAGGTCCTTGAAGAAGTGCTGCGTGGTGGCGTCCGTCGCGATCCCGGTGGGCACGATGACTCCCGAGCGGCCGTGCGGTGCGGTCAGGCTGCGGAACAGCTCGGCGAACACTGCGTAGGTGTTGACATCGCCGCGGCCGTTCAACGGGTAGCGGCCGGACACGCGCAGCAGGTGGCTGGCGCCCTCGGCGCGGCGCTTCTCCGCCAGGAAGGCCGCGTGCAGCGGGGGGTCGTCTGTGATCAGCGCCTTGATGAGTCGGCCCCTTGCCGCCGCGTTGGGGGCTTTGGCGATCTCGGCCGAGCGAGCGGCGAAGAACTCCTGTTCCTGCAGCTTGACCCGCTCCCACGGCGGGTTTCCCAGCAGGCATGTGAAGCCGCCCGGCCAGCCCTCCGGCCCGACGTTGGCTGCTGCGGGGTCGCCGAACACCTCGGGGAACTCCAGGTGCCAGTGGAAGAACCGGTACTCGGCGGCCAGCCGGTCGACCTCGGCGACGGTCTTGGCGAGCGCGGGGTTCCCTGGGTTCTCGGCGATGGCGCGCAGGGTGTCGTGCGTGACCGACGGGACTGCGTCGGCCCTCAGCGGCCACACGAATGCCGCGCTCCAGGCGTCGGCATGCAGCCGCGCCTTGCGCAGCACCTCGGACCGTTCATATGCGTGCCACTGCTGGGCCCGCAGCCGGGCGCTGGCGATGTCGTCGGCGGGGGCGAGGACCGCGGCGCGCTGGTCGGCCAGCAGTCCGGGGTCGATGGTGTTGTCGACCGCGAACAGGGTGGACTGGCCGGCGCGTTCGGCCTTGTTCTGCTTGCGGATCGCGGCGGCGTACTTCTTGTCGTCGCCCTCGATCTCCTTGAACGCCTCGTCGAGGATGCCCTCGGCCAGTAGAGCGGGGGTGGTGCCGATGAGGCTGTTGCCGACCCGGATGCGTGCGTCGAGGAACCCCAGCGGTTTGCCTGGCTCCATGGCCTCCAGCCACAGGGACACCTTCGCCAGTTCGGCGGCGAGGTCGTTGAGGTCGACGCCGTAGATGCAGCGGCCGATCACGTCCCGCAGGGCGTGCTGGACGACTTCGGGGGTCGGTTCGTCCTCGTCAGATCGGACCTGCGCCAGGCGGCGGGCGATGCGCCGCGCGGCGGCGACGAGGAACCCGCCGGAGCCGCAGGCCGGGTCGCACACCGTCAGGCCGAGCAGCCGCTGCTGGGCGTGGTCGTCGTTGTCGGCGTTCTTGACGGCCTCATCTAGCAGCGGATCCAGGGCGGTATCCAGCAGCGCCGACACTAAGGCAGGCGGGGTGTAGTAGGAGCCGGTGGTCTTGCGGTCGTTGCCGGCGGCGGTCTCCAGCCGGAACGTCACGTCCTCCAGATCGACGCGCGGGATCAGTTCGAGCAGGGATTCGTAGACGCTGCCGAGTTCTTCGGCGCCGAGGTTGCGGTAGTCGACCGGCTGCCGGCGGCTGCCCTTGACGTCCACCCACGCCAGCGCGCGGACCGCGGACAGGAACGCGCTGTTGGCCAGGTCCGCGGACAGCAGCAGGTCCGGTCCAGGCTGCCCGGCCACCGTCGCGGCGCGGGGGTCGGGGTCGAAGAGCCCGCCGAGCGCGGGCACGCCCAGTTGCGGCAGTCCGTCGCCGCCGAGCGCCGTCAGGATGAGGCGCTGCGCCTGCCACAGGTCGGGGTGCGGGCCGCCGGCGCGGATGCGTGACAGCTTGCGGACCCGGGCGGTGGCGAAGTAGTCGGTGTACCGCTGCCTGGCGGGCGGGTCGGCGGCGGGGTCGAGCATGGCGCCGCGGTCCTCGGCGACGAAGCAGAACAGCAGCCGGTACACCAGCCGCAGCAGGGCGCGCAGGTAGTCGCGGTCGGACAGCTCCCCGCTGCGCAGCGCCGCGACGAGCCAGCCGTTGCCCGGGTGGTGCAGGAATCCGTCGCCGAGGTCGACCAGGGCCTGCTCCACGCCGCCGCGCAGCTTGTCCAGGGCGCGGGTGCCGACGTCTACGGCCTCGTTGCGCCAGGCCTCCAGCCAGCAGTCGGTCGGCGGGGCGTCGCTGCCGCCGCGCTTTTCCAGCCGGGAGGAGTGGGCGATCGTGAACAGGTCCTTGAACTCGCTGTACAGCTCGCCGTCGAAGATCGTGTCGAGGTCGAACTCCAGGTAGGCCGAGCCGGCCAGGGCGGTGGAGTCGCGCAGCAGCCGCAGCGTGCCGCCGTTGGACAGGATCGCCCACAGGTGCGCCTCGCTGCGGTTGAGGTACTCCTGCAGCATCGCTTGCGGCGCCCGTGCCGCGCCGGCGACGCCGGGGTTGCGGCGGTCGAGGTGGACGCCCGGTCCGAGCAGGTGGATCGGGATGTGGTCGCGGGCATGGCTGATCGGGTACCGGGTGCCGTCGATGTCCAGGCCGTGGGACAGCGCCGGGACGTTGCCGTAGCCGAGCTCCCGCAGCAGCGGCAGCAACCAACGGTCGCGGGTCTGCCCGGTCGTCTGGGCGTCGAGCTCGCGCCAAGCCCCCCAGGCGCCGCGCAGGTACGTCCAGGACCGTGAGGCCGCGTTGCCGAGGGTCTCGTGGCCTGCCAGGTGGAAGGACGAGGGCGTCAGGGATACCGCGGTGACCTCGCCGGCGCGGACCCGTTCCAACAGCGAGGGCGGGACGATGCCGCCAACGATGCGGATGGCCTGGTAGGCGGTCACGGGATGATCATGGCGCGACAACCGTTGTGGATGAGGATTCTCACGCGAGAAGGTGGTGGCAGAATGGCTTTCACGGGGGGTGAGCTGTGGCCGTTGAAGACAGCGTCACGCGAAGATTCGAAGTCCGCCCGGGCCGCTTCCTCACATTCCGGCACCAATACGACGGACGAGGAAAGATCATCGACTTTGCGATCACCATCACTCTGCAGGACGGCCGGGAGATCGCGCGTATGGACACCTGCCACGGTGAACTGCACACTCACTACTACGGACTGGACGGCGAACAAGACGCGAAGCGCATCGTCCGGGAGATCTTGCCGAGCGACCCGTTGGCCCGAGCTGACCAACTGCACGGCGTCTACGGTTCCTGCTACCAAGACATGATCGAGGTTGCCGAAGGGAGGGCTCCATGAACAGCACTCAGGACCGGGCCGCACGCATCTACGGACGGGCGCTCGGGGACCCGGCCTTCCAGCGGGTTCTTTCCAGCCTGGGCCTAACCGACGACCCCGTCCGTGTCGTGTTGGCGACAACATCCGTGGGCGAGTTCCTGCAGTGGTTCGCTGACGTTTCCAGCTATCCGGTGATCGTCATCGACGACGTCCGCGGTCGTGTGGCCCGCCTTGACTTCCACGCCGGAGGCGTGGGCGTAGCAATTCCGGTCAACAACTCCACCGATTTCGGCATGCTTGTGGACTACGTCGAGTCACGGCATCGCGACATCGCGGCGGAGGTACTTCAGGCCTCGATCCATGCACAGACCCGTGAGTTCCACTTCGCCTAGCTGCCTCGACCCCCCGCGCGTAGCGCACGCTATGCCGACCAGGCATTGGGATTCTGCGTCCTGCTCGGGGGCCCACGGTCCAATGTGGATTCGCCAGGCATGACTGGGAGATCCTCGCTGAGAGGTTGCGTCGCCTCGCCGATCCGTTGGTAACTGCTGAGGTCTGGAGTCCTCTGGCGGAACCCTGTGACCACCGAGACAGTCACGCTCCACGCGGATCGACGTTCGTCGGGCATACGGTTGCCAGATGGCGCTTGATCGGCAGTTCCACTCTCTCGAGGACTTCCTTGCCTCGACGATGACCGACGTCGACGGCGTCCTCGACGACGGCTGGGGCGTCGGTTTCCCGGTCAAGGGTCGGGAGATCGAGGCGACTGTGCTGTTCTCCGACATTAGTGGCTTCTCGACACGAACAGTCGGCCTTAGCCCGGCCGCGACCCTCATCTACGTCCAGAACTTCTTCGCCTGGATCACCGCCGAGGCGCTTGACGGCCGACCCGGTATCGTCGACAAGTACATCGGCGACGAGGTCATGGTCGTGTTCTCGACCGAGTTTGGTTCAGATGACCCGTTCGCTGACGCGGTTCAGGCAGCTGCAGCCATGAGCCGGAACGACGTGTTGGCGTACCGGCCGCACCTGGGCATCGCCTCGGGCCCGGTGATCGTCGGGTACGCCGGGACGGCCTTCCGTTTCAACGTCTCCATCTTTGGCGCCCCGGTTGCACTGGCAGCTCGCTGCGCAGCCGTCAAGCCCGCCGACCCGAAAGCCGAGGTGTCTTCGACCATCGTCATGCCGGCCGCGGAGTGGGCTGACAGGGAATTGGACGACCTCGTTCCTCCAGTCGGCAATGAGATCAGGTTCCGCCGGTTTCAGCTCATCGACGTCCGTGAGGTCGAGATGAAGGGCCTCGGCAACGTGGCCGTCCGCGAAATCCACAACACCGGCATGTGGGGCCCGACGCAGTCGGCGGAGGACCGAGCATCCTCCGGCCTGGCGTTCCTGCGAGAGCACGGCAGGTACTGGCCACGCCTAGGGAATCGCTGATTATCGGGGTGTTCGGGGTGCTGGTCGCTACTAGGCGTCGGAGACGATCTCCGGAGTCCGCCGAGGGGGCGGATCGGCCCTGGTTCGTGGCCCCTCAGGCGGGTTCCTGACCGTTTCCGGGCAGGCTTCCGCCCTGCCGTCACCCATCAGGCCGACGGCACGTGCCCGCATAAGCCAGTTCGCCGAGGCGCACAGCACGTGCAGGAGGTCCAGGTTCTTCGCCAGACCCCGATAGCGGGTCCTGGTGACCCCGAAGTCGTGCTTGACGAACAGATCGGGTGCTCGACCTTGGCCCGCACCGAGGCCTTGCGGGACTCCTCCCGGCGGTCCGGCTCCGGCATCGCGGCGATGCCTGCCCTTGCGGGCCGCGACCCGGGACTCCACCTTCGACAGGCGCGCGCCGCCGGCGACGTCCGGCCGCTTCTCCACGCCCTGGTACCCGGCGTCGGCGTACACGACCCCGTCATCGGTGGGTACCGGCTTCACCGCATCTTCGAGGTCGAGCACGTTCGCCACGGTCTCGGCCACCGAGTGCACGCACCCCGTACCGGCGTCGACACCCATGTGCCGTACACCGACTGCGCTTCTTCGTCTGATGCATCTCGGGGTCCGGGCGCCCTGCGCCTTCTTCGTCGAGCTCGGCGCGGCATGACGGTGATAGGGACCGAGAAGGTTCCGATGCCCCGCCTCAGTTCGGCCGATACAGGTACACGCCGAGCACATCCACGGGTAGTTGCGGGGTGACCTGCAGGCCCCGGACACGGAGGCCTCCGGCTCGTTCGCCGCGGGCCGCCTGCCGCACGGCGATGTGGTCGGCGCGCAGCGCTTCGGCGATGCGCTTAGCCTCCGCTTCGAGGTGGGGTGCCAGGGTGTGCAGGGCGCCCACCAGGCTGGTCATCGCATTGCGAGCGAGGTCGGGCGCGGTGTTGGCGTCCGGAGTCGTTGCCAGCAGGGAGTCGACCTCTGCCGGCGCGAGCCACGTCGGGTTGGCGGCGCTGCCGGTGAACGCTAGGGTTCTGGCCTCCTCAGCCAGATGGGTCGCCGTGCCGCGCCGCCCGGGCAGGTCGAGGTGAGTGCGGAACCGCACCAGCAGGGCGACAGTCGGCTTGGTCACGGCCTTCGTGGTGATGACACCGCAACGCCGGGCGGGTCGGGAGCGTTCGGGCAGCGCCGGGTCGAGCGCGGCGTCCAGGGTGTAGCGGGCGATGGCGGCGACGCGGGGGTCGGTGCGGACCAGCAAGGCGGTGCCGGGCGGAGCGGGCAGGTCGGCCGCGAACGGGATCGGCTTCGCCGGTCGGCTGAGCGCGTCCGCGAGGCCGACCGGCGCGCCGGCGAGGTCCGCGGCGAACCCGGTCGCGGTGGGCGTCACCAGCGCGCCGACCTCCTCCAGCACGGTTCGCGTGAACGCTGCCACATCCCCGGGCGAGCCGAGGGAAGTGCGGGCGGCGTCGACGGCGGCCTGCACATCGCCGGGCCGGATGCGGCCCTGCGCGAAGCGGGTGCGGCTGGCCTTCTCCTGCGCCGCGGTGGAGCGCCACTGCTCGTCGAGGTCTGCGGCGGCTACGTCCAGGCGGAGGTCGAGGGTCATCTGGTCGGACTCCTTGCCGCGCAGCAGGAGGCCTTCAAGCAGGGCGGCGAGGACCGTGTCGGACTGCGGGGGAACTGGGACGCTGATGCCCAGGTCGCGGCGGATCTTCTCGTGCTTGCGGAGCAGCACATCGAGGACGATGCCGTCGATGCCGTTGTCCTCCCCGTACAGCAGCAGCGCCTTCACCGTCGGCGAGGGCTGCCCGAACCGGTCGACGCGGCCCTCCCGCTGCTCGTGCCTCGTCGGGTTCCACGCAAGGTCGTAGTGGACGACGGCCTTGAACGCGTCCTGCAGGTTCACGCCTTCAGACAGGCAGTCGGTGGCGACCAGGACCTTCGGGCCCTGCTCGGCGGTGGCGCTGAGTCCGGCGACCCGGGCGGCCCGCTCCTCGCTGGGAAGTTCGCCGGTGACGACCTCTACCGGCGTGTTCTTCAACGTCCGCCGCAGATGCTCGCCGACGTAGTGGGCGGTCGGGATGAACCTGGCGAACACGATCGGGTGGAAGCCGTCCTTCAGCAGGGCCTTGACCTGCTTGGTGAGCAGGTCAAGCTTCACGTCGCTGGAAGGATCGGCCTCCAGTGCGGAGGCGCGCGTGCGGAGTAGCCGCAGGGTCCTGGTCTCGGGCGAGGCGGCGTCGTCCTCGTGCGGGATCGCGCCGGGGGTGGCGTCCGCGGAATCCAGGGCATCGTCCTCGATCTGGTCCAGGATTTCGGCGGCACCGAGGGCATCGGCGCGCTGCGCGTCGTGCGCCTCCACGCTGGCGGCCCGGGTCGAGAGGGTTGCCGCCGCGGCGGCCGGTGACGATGCCATGGACCGCAGCAGGGACAGCGCCGACCACCAGCGGACACGCTGCTGAAGCTTCGTGCCGGAGGTGTCCTGCACCTGTCCGCGGACGTAGCGCAGCACGTCGTCGAACAGGTCCCGGTGCGCGGGGGAAAGGCGGTAGGCGACCTCCTTGGTCTCCCGGTCGGCGGGGAACATGGTGTCCTGGCCGAGGTAGGAGCGGATGTCGGCGCGGCGGCGCTGCACCATGTGATCGGCCAGCAGCAGCCGGCCCTCGTCTGTGGTCAGGTCGGCGGTGCGCAGGTCCGGGTGCGCCAGGCCGATCAGGTTGCGGAAGGCGGTGTCGTTACCGGAGTGGGGTGTGGCGGTGACCAGCAGCAGGTGCCGGTCGCGGTCCGCCGCCAGGTCGCGCATCAGCCGGTACCGCTGGGTGCGGCCGGCGCTGCCCTTGCCGGAGTCGTCGGAGGAGACCGTGTGCGCCTCGTCCACGACGACCAGGTCGGCCGCGGCGCGCAGGAAGTCGTTGCGGCGGTGCTCGGCCTTGATGAAGTCGGTGGACACGATCGTGGCGCGGTAGTGCTCGAACACCGATTCATCCTGTGCCAGGCCGCGCTCCAGCCGCCGGATCGTGCCCGGCAGCACCAGTTCCGCATCGATCCCGAACTTCGTGGACAGTTCCGACTGCCACTGCTCGGCCAGGCTCGGCGGGCACAGCACGGTCATCCGCTGCGCGGCGCCGGTGGCCAGCAGTTCCGCGGCGATCAGCCCCGCCTCGATGGTCTTGCCGATGCCGACGTCGTCGGCGATGAGCAGCCGCACCGTGTCCTGCCGCAGCGCCAGCAGCAGCGGCACCAACTGGTAGGGCCGCGGGCTGACCGCGATCCCGGCCAGGCAGCGGAACGGTCCTCCGGAGGAGCGGAACCCGATCCGCAGCGCGTCGCGCAGCAGGCGGGCGGAGCGGTCGTCACCCAAGTCGTCCGGGGTCGGGGGCGGGAAGGACGCGGCTACGACGGCCTCGACGTCGGGCAGGATGCCGGCGGTGTCGTCGGCTCCCCCGCCCAGCGGGCGGACGATGAGAAGCTCGGCGCCGGAGCCCGGTTGTACGACCCACTCGCGGCCCCTGGCCCGGACCAGCGATCCGACCTCGAACGTGGCGGTCATGCGGGGGCACCTCCGAAGACGCTGGGGTTGTGGTCGATGACCGTCTCGATGTCGGCGCCGAGCGGGACGTGCAGGACGTTCCAGCCCGCCATCATCAGGCCGAAGGTGTCCCGGGCCGGCTGGCCGGGCTCGTCGAACACCAGGGCCGCGCGGCGATGCCGGAAGACCACGTCGACCACAACGCCTTCGATCTCCTCGTCGACGGCGTCCGGGTGCGGCAGCCCCCTGGCCTGCAGCGTCTCCAGCAGCGCGGCGACGCCCGGGGCGAGGTCGTCCTGCGGGACCGTCGATGGGGTCGGCGGTGCAACGCCCTCGGCAGGCGACGGTGCTGCTTCCGGAACGGTGCGTCCGCCGACCAGTGCGAGCAGGACCGGCACCGCGAGCCGCCGGTCGATGCGTTCGTGATCGCCCTGGTTGCCGTAGGTGAGCAGGCAGCGGTAGCAGCCGCGCACGCAGGCGTCGCCGTCCTCGGCTCCGGTGGCCGGATCGACGTGCATGATCCGCAGCGCCTCCCGGGCGGCCCTGGAGATCGCGTCCGGTTCTGCCTGCAGCCGGCGCAGCACCCCGGCCCCGCCCTCCGCCGATTCGATGAGCAGCACCCGGCCGCGCTCGTCCGGGTCGGGCAGCAGTTCCGAGGACAGCTCGGAGTCCTCGAGCTGGAACGCGGCCTCGATGCCCCGCTCGACCGCGTACTGCAGCGTCACCGCAGCCTCGGGGTCCATCGGGTCGTCCCAGCGCAGCACCAGGATGTTGCGCCGGTCTTCCACGAAGGGCAGCACGCGGTCACGGGTCTTGACGTCCTCCAGGTCGGCCTCGTACCCGTCGTCCTCCCCGGCTGGCTCGTCCTTGTCCGGCAGCCAGCGGCCCTTCACCAGGTCCAGGTTGAAGCCGAGCACGTCCTTGTGGGCCCGGCCGCGGCGGCCCAGGTTCACCACGCGGATCTCGGCGGCGTCGCCGAAGGCCAGGTGCGCCATCGGCGCGTCGCGAGCGCTGCGGACTTCGGCGTCGAGCCGCCCGGTTGATCCCCCCGCCGGCGCGAACCGGTAGGTGGTGCGCAGCTCGTAGCCGACCCGGTTGCGCTCCTCCTCGTCCGCGCTGATCCGTCGGCGCGGTCGGGTGACGACCTGCTGCAGCTGCAGCATCGACCGCCACACCACGGTCAGCGGCTCACCGCACGACGCGCAGACGTCGACGCCCACCTGGCGCGGATGGTGGTAGCCGCATGCGGTGCAGACCTTCGCCTCGCTCCGGATCACCTCGCCGGACTTCTCCCCGTCCCCGCCGCGCGGCAGGGCGATCCGGGTGACCTGGTAGCGGGCTCCCTCGTGGTAGATCAGCGCGCCGGGGCCGAACTCGCGGATCGCCAGGAAGCGGGCCCGCTGCAGCCAGTTGGAGTCCTTGCCGCGGGTGCCGGGGATGTAGGCGGCCAGCGGCAGGCGGGGGAAGGAGTACCCGGGCAGGAACCCCTCCGAGGCCAGGTACCGGTAGGTGTAGAAGTCGGACTGGCCGGCGGTGTCGGACTCGTTCAGCAGCAGCTCGATGCGGCGCGAGGCCTCCGCGTACCGGCGCCGGGCCTCGTCCCGCTCCTTGGGGCTGGCAGTCGGGTCGCTGTTGACCTTGTGCGCGGCCTGCTTCTCCGCATCGGCGAGGGTGAACAGGTCACGCCACCGCTGGCAGGCGGCCGCGAAGCTGTTCGGGGCGTTGGCGATCACGTCGACCGGCCATTCGTCGTGCCACCACGACGACTGTTCGAGTTCGCCGGTCATCGGGCCGAGCAGGCGCCGGGCGGTGGCGAGCGCGCGGGCGGCCGCGTCTGGATCGGCGAGGACCGCCATCAGGTCGGCCCGGACCGGCAGCCCCGGCGCGGTCAGGTCCAGGACCTGCGCCAGCGACCGGCCGAGGCCCTCCTCGGTGGCGGCGAGCGCCTCCGCCAGCCACACCGCGTGGACGTGCGACCGCACGAGGTCGGCGTTGGCCAGATCCAGCCGCGGCGGCTGCACCGCACCGGCGACCATCAGGTGGGAGCGGGCGAAGTAGTAGGAGTCGTGCGCGTTGCCCGAGGAGCAGTAGGTCACGACGATGGCCTGCTGGCCGGACCGCCCAGCGCGGCCCGAACGCTGGGCGTAGTTCGCCGGGGTCGGGGGAACGTTGCGCATCGCCACCGCGTTCAGGCTGGAGATGTCGACGCCGAGCTCCATCGTCGGGGAGCAGAACAGCAGCGGGAGCTCACCGGAGCGGAACGCCTGCTCCCGCTCCTCGCGGTCCAGCGCCCCCACCTGGGCGGTGTGCTCGGCGGCGTGGAGCGCGCCGACGGCCTGCGCCGCCTCCCGGTACAGGTCGCGGAAGAACGGCACCACCCGCGGCGCCGCCTCGGCTTCGAACTGCCGCCGGACCGGGTCCGGCGCACCGTGCTCCCCCGCCCCCGGACGCAGGCTCAGGGCCGAGGCGTTGATCCGGTAGCCGGCGTAGTTGCGCTCGGTCACCTTCTTGGTCATGCCCTGCTCGGTGAGCACCTTCAGCAGGGACTCCAGCACCTCGTCGACCTCGGATGCTTTCAAGCCCGGTTCATCGAACCGGCCGCGCAGCCACCGGCCGAACGCGCCGCGGCCGGTCATGGAGAACACCGTCGGGGGCGGGTTCTTGCCCCGCGGGGTCAGGATGATCAGCCCCGGCTCTGGGTCGGGCTCCCCCACCGGCAGCGCCCAAAGCCCGGTCAGGTTGTCCCGCGACAACCGACGCAGCCGTTCGAACGACTCCGCCGACAGGGCGTCGGCGTCGATGGCCAGGTTCCGGCGGAACTCGTCCAGGCAGACGCGGATGATCTCCTCCCGCTGCTCGGCGTCGATCCCCTGCAGCAGCGGATGCGCGTCAGCCCACAGGTCCGAACGCCCTGCGAGCGTCCTCGCGAACGGGTAGTCCACGGTGATCAGGCCGCACTGCTCCAGGTTCGGCAGCGTGACCCGCCACCCCTTGCGCAGGTCCATCAGCGTCCGGTACTCCAGCAGCCCGCGCAGCGCCTTCTTCGCGGCCCTGGTGTCCACGGCGTTCGGCGCCTGCATGTACTCCCGCGGCTCCAGCCCGATCGCCTTGGTCACCGCGCCGGCGAACTCGTCGGACTCCAGCCCGAACTCGGTGTCGGCCTCCAGCGCGGCCCGGTGGATCGCGCCCCGAAGCCGGACCACCTGCACGAAGTCGTTGAGGTGCCCGGCCTGCAGCGAGGCGTCCTGTCGGTTGTCGACGAACGTCAGCAGCTTGCGGGCCTCGGCCGGCAGCTCGGCCTCCGGGGTGTCCTTCAGCGCCTTCACGATGCTGGCAGCGATCACCGTCATGGCGCTGGAGCGGCCCTCGGTGTCCAAGGTGGCGACCTTCGCCAGCTCGGCGGTGTTGCGCGACTCGTAGCTGACCCCGCAGTGCAGGCAGAACCGCAGCACGCCGGGGATGAACGCCGCCACGGCGCCCGACGGATCGTGCGCGTCGTGCAGCAGCCCGTCCACGTCGACCCGCACCCGCATCGGGACATCCTTGCGCCGGACCTGCCGGATCCGGGTGCCGGCGGCGGTCTCCTCGATCCAGCTGGCGGGCAGCCTTCCCTCCGCCAGCGGATCGGTCGGCCACTCCCGCACGTCGGAGACGAACAGGTAGCCGTCCCCGTCCGCGGCCAGCCGGATGCCGTGCCGCGCGGTCAGCACCGGGCCGTCGTCGGTCTCTTCGCGGTGCACCATCAGGTAGTCCTGGCCGCACTCGCGGCAGAACGCCAACGGGTACAGCCGCCGCTCCGGGATGCCCGGCAGCACCACCTGGTAGTCGCCGGTGATCGTCCGGGTCGAGATGGGCTCGGCGGTCGCGAACACCGAGCCGCCCTTGGAGATGAACTGGTGCAGCCGGAACGCGAACAACGGCCGGCCGGTCGCGGCGTCCTTCGTCCGGGAGCCGGCCAGCAGGGTGGCGCGGATGGCGCCAGCGGAGGTGACTGGGTCCTGGCCGGTGATCCGCGCCAGTTCTTCGGCCGCCCCGCCGACGGTCGTCGGGCTGCGCCGCACCAGGCGCCCCGCCTCCGGCTCCTCAGTGACCCCGAAGGTGTCCTCGATCCAGGAAGCGAGCGGGTCGTGGGTGAGGGCCTCGAACCCTGCCGACAGCGCCGGGTCCTTCGCCTCGGCCGGGCCGCGCGCCCGGATGGCCACGGTCAGCAGCGCCGGGTCGGGCGAGCGGTCCGTGGTGGCGCGGACCAGCGTCTCGGTGATCACGTGCTCGGGCTTGACCTCGGTGCCGAAGATCCGGGTCGCGACCGCCGCGACGTCTCGCCGCTGCTCGGCGACCGTGCCGCCGCTGGCCATCGTCGCCGAGGTCCCGACGCACTGCATGGTGTCCTGGGCCCGGCAGGCCTCGCGGACGCGCCGCACCAGCATCCCGACGTCCGCGCCCTGCCGGCCCCGGTAGGTGTGCAGCTCGTCCAGCACCAGGAACTGCAGCCCCTGCGCCGCCTTGATCAGCGAGGACCGCTCGTCGGGCCGGGTCAGGACGAGTTCGAGCATCACGTAGTTGGTCAGCAGGATGTCCGGCGGGTTCGCCAGGATCGCCTGCCGCTCGTCGGACTTCTCCTGGCCGGTGTAGCGCCTGAACGTGACCGGAGGGACGCCGCCGTAGCCGTACTCGAGGAACTTCCGCAGCTCCTCCACCTGGCTGTTCGCCAGCGCGTTCATCGGATAGACGACGATCGCCTTGACGCCCTTGCCGCTGCCCTCCCGCAGTACGCGGTCGACGATCGGCACGATGTACGCCAGCGACTTGCCCGACCCGGTGCCGGTGGTGAGGACGTAGGAGTTGCCCCCGCTGGCCGCCTCGATCGCCTCCCGCTGGTGGCGGTGCAGCAGGATGCTCACCGTGCCCTTGTCGTCCACGTCCCGCTTGGGGCGGAAGATCCGTTGGCACTCCCCGTGCAGCAGCCCTGTCGAGACAAGTTCCTCGATCCGGCCTCCGGGCGCGAAGCTGGGGTTCAGGCTGAGCCAAGGGTCGGGCCACTGGAGGCCCTTCGCCGACTGCTCCGCGACGACCTCGGCGATCCGGTCGTCCCGTGCGCTGACGAAGCCCTCGGTGAACGCCTGGTAGTCGGCGATCAACCGCCGATGCACCTCGAATGCGTCCACAGCGCTCGCTCCCCGTGATCTGTCGTGTGGCTGTCAGGCGACCGCGCGGATGGTGGGCAGTCGTACGGCGAGCCTAGCGGCGGGGTCCGACGGATGAGTGGCGTCTGGCTGGCCCATCCGGCAGCGCAGGATTCGGGGCTAGTCGACAACCCCGGCGGGGCCGGTGTGCAGCAGTGGCTGGGGCGAGCCTGCCGCGACGGCGGCGCTGAGGGGTCGAGCCTCGTGCGCCGGACCAGTGACGCTCAGCCAAGGTTGGACGTGACGGCCGAGTCGGCCGATGGGCAAGGACTCACCGCGACACAGGCGTGCGGTATTCCGCGCCGGTCTGCACATATTCTGCGGACCGGGCATCGCGAGCAACCGGTACCGTCGCGGGCGCTGCCTCCGCCACAAGGGCCCGGCAACGTTCCAGGGCGGCACGCCGTTGCAGGTCGCTGGAATCCTCCGACCCCAGTGGCGTCGGATCCGTAACGCCGTAACGATCCCGGTAGGACGCGGCAGCGCGGCCAGCGGCCTCCCAAGCCGCGGAAGCACCGGGGTCTGTCGGCCTGGGCCCGAGGGACCCCAGCCACGACGCTGCCGCGCGCTCGGCCCGATGAAGCAGCGCGTCGATCCGCCTCTCCATCAACTCGTCCCGCTCGCCGAGCGCAGCAGCGAAGTCTGCGGCAACTTCGCCGCGAACCGCGGGAACCAACCCTGCAACGGCCTCCATGGGCGCGGCCCGCCCCGAGCGGATCGCGGCCGCAGTGAAGGCTTCGACGCGGGCGTGGAGCACGGCAGCCGGATCGCGGGACCCAGCGCACACTCCAGCTACCAGTCGCGGCAACGCCGCCTCGACCGGCAACCGGTGCGCATCGGCACGCCGCAGGGCGGTCGAAAGGGCCCCATATGCGGGTGAGGCCTCGATCTCGGCAACGGCCGCGGCGTCGAGCCCGACGCCGGCGAGGGCGGCCGCCCAGCGCGGGGCCTGGGCGAGGTGGGCCAGCGTCTCGTACTCGGCGGCCAACGTCCGGATCGACGCGGTCGTCTCATGCTCGTCGTCGGCGACCTCGTGGGCGGAGACCGCGGCGCCGGGGTTGCCGAGGGCCGCGAGCAGCACGCCGCGGGCGGTCGGCGGCTCGTCGGCGAACCCGGTGAGCGGTTCGGTGTCGCGGTCCGTGGCCACGTACACGTGGTTGGCCTCCCGGGCGCGGGTGAGCATTACGTACAGCACCTCTCGGGTCGCGCCGGGGCCGGCGATCACGGCGTGGGCGGTGTCGACGGTCGCGCCCTGCGCCCGGTGGGCGGTCGTGGCGTACCCGAGCTCGACGTGCTCGGCGACGTACCCGGCGGGCAGCCGCACGGCTGGCCCAGCGCCGCGCCGGCGCACATGCAGGCCCCCGTCGGGGGAGACTGCGGTGACGGTCCAGGTGTCGCCGTTCTTCACCCAAGAGTTCCCGGCACCGAGGCGGCGGTCGTTGCGGCGCGTCACGATCCGGTCGCCGACGCCAGCTGTGAGCCCGTCATGCAGGACAGGTCCTCCGGGCTGCACGTGCCCGGTGGCAACGCGTTCGGCGCGGGCGCGCTCGTTGAGTGCACGAACCGTTGCGCGGTCCGCTGCGATCATCAGGGACCTCTTCCCGGCGCGCTCGTCGTCGGCCCACGCTCGCCAAGCCGCATCGACGACCTGGATCTGGCCGCCCTCATGGATGCGGTCGTGAGCGGCGTAGCCGTCGAGGCTGCCGGGGTCGCCGACGCGCAGCCGGGTCGAGGCGTCGCGCTCCCACTCGTGGGTGAACCGGCGTGCGGCGCCGAGCTCCGGCGCGCCGGTTCCGCGGTCGCGCACAAGCAGCCCGAACGCCCCGCCGGCATCGACCGCCGACAGCTGCGCCCAGTCCCCGACGAGCAGCAGCTTCGCGCCGGCCTCGGCCGCGCAGGCGGCGATCCGGTCCAGGTCCACGGTCGCCGCCAGCGAGGCCTCATCGACGATGACGAGCTGCCCCGGCCGGAACCTCCACCGCTGCAGTTCGTCGCCGGCCTCGCGCAGCGCGGAAGCGAGGGTGCGGGCGGTCGCCGGATCGGCGGTGGCATGGATGGCGGCGCGCAGGCGGGCGGCGCGGGCGGTCCGGTCGGGCTCGAGGTCGTGCTCGGTCAGCCACTTGGCGGTGTTCTCGCACCCGATGCCGAGGCTATCGGCGAGCACCTCGGCGGCGGCCGCGGACGGAGCCAGCCCGACGACCGACCCCAGTCCGTGGGTGGCCTCCCACCCGGCGCGCAGGGCGGACAGGGTGCGGGTCTTGCCCGACCCCGCCGGCCCGACGAGCACATCGAGGAGCCGCCCCGACCCGGCCACCCGGTGGACCGCCCCGGCCTGATCGGCGAACAGCCCGGCGACCACGAGGTCGGGGATCGGGACGTTCGGGCCGGCGTGGTCGCGGCCGGTCGCCAGCAGCCGCGCCTCGGCGTCCAGCAGCTCGCGGGAGGTGAACCGGGCGCTGTTGGTGGCACGGAACGCGCTGCTGCCGTCCGAGCGGCGCAGCGAGGCAGGGGTCGAGGCCGCCTCCGGCGGGGTGAGCAGCACCGAGCGTGCCGCAACCTCCGCCACCACCCGCTCGGTCGCCTCATCCCGCCCCGCAGCGGTCGGGAAGCGGTGGGCGCGCAACGCGCGGGAGGCCTCGGCCTGCGCGTTCCAGGGGGTCCACGTCGAACGCTTGCGCGACAACGTCGCCACAACAGCGGTCGCTGCGTCGTCCACGACGCGGTCCAGCGGGAGCGGATCTCTGGGCACGGCAGCCAGACGGAGCGGGTCGAGCGGCCGCTGCGCCTCCTCGATGACCCGCTCCGCCCACGCGCGCGCGTCCGTCCCGAGGACCCGGTCGGCGCGCTGCCGCCAGTCGGCGGTCAGGTCCGCGAGCGGGTGGACCTCCTTGGTCCCGCGGGTCGACAGCGTCGCCTGCTGGCGCAGCCGCAGCACGGTCGCAGGGTCGGGGCGCCGGCCGTGGTCGGCGACGTATGAGGCGATGAGCCGGTCGGTCTCGGTGTCGATCCGCGCCGACCGGCTGGAGAACTCCGCGACCAGCGCCTGCGGCACGGCGGCGAGCTCGTACGCGGGGTTGCGGCGCGGCCCTCGCTCCCGGTACTCCCACGCCAGGCCGAGGCTGGTGGCCAGGTGGTCGGCCAGCAGCCCGTCGTACCGTTCCGACATCGCGACCGCGGCCCGGTGCACCGCGCGCGAGTCCAGCGTGCGCCACCGCCCGTCGGGGCCCTGCACCCGGTTGGCGATCACGACGTGGGTGTGCAGGTTCGGGTCGTTGTCGCGGGAGTCCCAGTGGTCGAACGCCGCGGCGATCACCCCGCGGGTCTCCACCTGCGCCGCGCCGTTCGTGCCGATCCGGGTGCGGGCGACCTCCCGCTCCACCACCGCGAGCACGTCGGCGATGGCCTGCCGATGTGCGGCGTAGATCGCGTCGCGGGCGGTGTCGTCCGCCAGCGCCCAGAACACGCTGACCGACTTCGGGACCGTGAAGGTGCAGTCGAACCCCGCGACCGGGCGGCGCCGATCCCCACCGGGCGCGTAGACGTGCGGGGAGCGGCCCAGGGCGGCGCCGGTCGTCGGGTCGGCGCCGTCGGCGAACAGCCGCGCCATCTGTGCTGGCGTCACCTGCGACCCGGACGGTAGGCCGTCGCCGCCGGTCAGACCTGCAAGGCCGGAGCCGAGCCAGGTGCCCGGCGGGGTGCCAGCGACTGTGTAGTAGCGGGTCATCGGCGAGCCGGTGGCGCGGCCGTGGTCGGTGGCCACCGAGTCGAGCAGGTAGGTGTAGGAATCGCCTGCGTAGCGGACGCACATGCTCATCACTGGGAACCGCCGGCCCTGCGTTGGCGTGCCCGGTGCGCCCGCTGCCGGCACCGCGCGGAGCAGAATCGAGCCGAGCGGCGCGAACCGCGCGGCAACACCGCGCCGCACACTTCGCAGCGGCGGGCTGTTCGCTGGTCCGCCCGCCGGCGCCTCGACTGGCACCGGCGCGAGCAGAACCGCGCGTCACGCCGCGACGCCCAGAACGCCACCCCGCACTCCACGCACCGGGCCTGGATGGCGCCGCCGATGGGGCGGACTTGGGCCACGAGCGACCACGGTGCGGCGCGCCACGAGGTCGTTGGCTGATCGGCGGTCGGCCGTTCCTCGGCCTGCTGCCGCCGCTGCTCACGGTCTTCCGTCACGCCCCCGAGAGGCCACTGCCGCGCACCGGCGTCACGGCACCGACCTCACATGCCAGAGGTGTGGTGATGATCGGAGGCATGCAGGGGACCTGGGCGACCAACGGTCGGGCGCTCGGTCGGGTAGGTCGGTCCGGGAGTCGGGGTCTCACCAGGTGTGGTCGGGAGCGGTTCCCTGGCCTACCGTTGCCGAAGTGGACCGATGGACGGGCTTCGAACAGGCGCCGGCGCTCGCCGCAGAGCTGCTCGGGGCAGAATCCATGCGCTTTCATCATGTCGCGGGAGTCGCTGCTGCCGCCGCCGGGGCGAGCGTCGCTGTCCCCGCCGACGACGTCGATCTGCTCGTCGCAGCGGCGTGGCTGCATGACATCGGCTACGCCCCGTCGCTCACCGACACCGGGTTCCACCCCCTGGACGGGGCACGGTTCCTGCGGAGGCTCGGGGCGCCTGACAGGTTGTGCGGGCTGGTCGCCCACCACACCGCCTCACGGGTCGAGGCTGCCGGGCGCGGCCTCCTTGACACCCTGATGGACGAGTTCACTCCTGAGGTGTCGGCGACCGCGGACGTCCTGACCTACGCCGACCTCACCACCGGCCCGGATGGTTCGCCCGTCTCCGCGGCCGAGCGGGTGATGGAGATCCTCGTTCGATACCCGCCGAACCATGTGGTGCACGAATCGATCCAGCAGTCCCGACCCGAGCTGCTCGACCTCGTCGAACAGGTTGAAGGTCGCCTGGTCGGCATCCGGCTCGATGTCGCCGTTCATGGACATGATCCTGGTGCTGGCGGGCCAGGCGCCGGGTGACGGGGCGGGGGTAACCGGGGCGGGCCATCGATCGAGCCGAGGAGGAACAGATCCCTCGCCGTCACCAAGTCCCCCGCGGGACGGGAGTGCAGTTGCAGCAGCGTAAGTCCCATCGCGACCCGTGGGCACTTGAGCGCCTACGCCTACATGGTCGCCAATGGTAACCGGGCTCCTGTGCCAAAACGGTCGATCCGCTGGTGGTTGACCCGTCACCGGCGCCTGGGACCTCGTCGAAAAGCTCGAGTTGAATGGCGCGATCTCCTCCAACCCGGACAGCGTGCCCGCCCTAGTCGCAGGGCAGAGGCAGACGAGTGCGTCAATCGCGGCGAAGTAGGGGCAGGCGACAATCGCTGGTTCCGGCGAGCAGCGGACGTCGGCACGGCTAGCGAGTCCATCGCGTCGCCCGTCTTGGACCTCCAGAACACCTTCGGCGGCGCGAGAGTCCCTGGGGCGCAGCGAAGCCACTGAGACGAGTGCCTTGCCAGCTGGCATGTTGAGCGCGCCCGCCAGAGCATTGTCGGCGGCAACGACGGCGTTGGTGTCTGGAGACCGCAGGCAATCGCCGCTCCGTCACTGCGAACGTCGAGTGCTGGCGGTAGGTGCGAGCACCCCGCCTCGCGCCAGATCTCGGTTCGGCCTGTAGGCACCAGCTGCCTGCGCGCAATGGATTGGCGCTCCTCGTCACGGGCCAGGATCTCTTGTTGGAGCTGGACCACAGCGGACTTCTTGTGCACCGTGGTGATTTCAACGATCTGCCAGCAGCGTCATAGCAAGGCCACCCCTGTCGTGGGCGGCCGCTGGTACCCCTGGCATGCGCCCGGGGTACCACTTCGGACTCCCTCCGCGGGCACGGGGGAGTCTCGGCCCTATGGGTGGACCGTGGCGTTGAGCAGCTTGAACAAGGCGGCGAAGTTCCCGATGGTGCTCGGCTCGACACTGGCGAAGAACTCGTCGCGCTTGTCCGTGAGCTTGTGCGCCGGCAGCGCGTGGTCAAAGTCATTCCCTCGGTAATCGATGAGTCGCTTCAAGATCGGCTCCTGCGTGGCCGGCAGATCGGCGTCGGTGACGGTGGTGCCGAACGCCCAGTTGTAAAGGCGAAGGTAGTCAGCCACGGTGAACAGATCCTCAACGTCGCCGTTGCTCGGCATTCCTTCCACCTCCGCGATTGCGACGATCGACGACTCCGGTACGCCATTGGCCGTGGCAGCCTTCTTGATCCGGTCAAGCCGTCCACTGGTCCTGGCGCCGTCCACCAGCGCAGACACCTTCAATCGGCGACCTAGCAGCGCAACAAAGGCGGGAAGGTTGTCAGCGCCCCCGACGGGGATCACGGCCAGCCGTGGATCTAGCCCGATCTCCTCCTTCGCCGTGAGGTACTCGGTCATTCGCTGGAGGTAGACGAAGTCGCTGCTGCCCTCGACCGCCAGGTGCTGGCCCGAGCCGATGAACAGATGGCGACTGACTGAGTACCCCAACGCCGATTCGATCGGAAGGATCGTCGCGGCATCGGCGCTCAGGTTGGGCAGAGTAACCACCACCCCGAGATCCGGGTCGTTCCGCGTCGCACGGTCATGGACCGCCCGCAACTTCTCGTACCTGGCCGGATCGACCATGTGCTGGGAGTGCGTCGTATAGATGGTTTGCTTGGATGCACCCAACTCGTCATGGATGTAGTCCACGAACTCATGCTGGGCGTCGCCATGAAGGCTGGTCCCCGGCTCGTCAAGGAGCACTACGACAGCGTCATCGGAGTCCTGGTACTCACTGAACGCGGCGAAGAACGAGAAGAACCATTGGAAGCCGGTGGATCGAGTGTCGAAGTTCGTCTCGACATCACCGTGCCGACCATCGCGCAACTCGATCTTCAGAAACCGGTTGGCGACTTCGTTGCCATTGGGTTGTTGCTGCACGACGCGGTTGTCGGTGTCGAAGACGACTGCCAGGTCGGGATTCTGGCTCCAGTACTTGAAAACTCGCCTGCTCAGATCGATGCTGGCCGACTGGAGCTCAGCCTTCCGACTGTCGTAGTTGTCATCGAGGAAGGCTTCGGGCGACTCGCCAGCGTGCGCGAGTAGGGACACGACCGTCCGCTCACGTGCGCCCAACTCTGTGCCCGCTTTGATCTTGGCCGCCAGGGCCGTCAGGTTCACCTCGCCCGGGAGGGTGTCGTAGTTCGAGAAGTAGAAGAAGCTCGGGACACGAGCCCAGACAGCGTTGGTTTGCTCCTTCGTGCCGCCGCTGAGAAGGACCTCATACTTGGCGATCTCGCCTGCGAATGCGGACACCTTCCTGGCCCGCCCGCTCTCCCTCTCATCTCGGTGGTTCTTCGCCAGCGCCTTCGCGTCGGCGACCAGCTCGCCAAGAGTTGCGGACAGATCAAGTCGAACCAGGTCCTCTTCAGCCATGTTGACCGTGTTGGCTGCCGTGCGGGCTGCGTCTTTCAGCGTCGCTCGCAGAGAAACGGTCGCCTTGGTGGCGTAGCTCCGACTCACCCGGCAAACGGCGGACTCTGGAATCGTCACTTCATACACGCCCTCCAGCGCCTCACGGTCCTCATCGTCGAGGGCAAACTCGGCTGAGACAGGCTTGGTCGTGTCTAGCTGAGGGTTCCTGCGGCGATCGGATGCCAGCCTCCACCTTGGGTACTCCGTCGTCAGGTCGAAGTCGGTGTCCTTCCCGTTGGCCGGCTTCAGCCGGTGGAGAGCCTTGAGGATGGTCGTCTTACCCGACTCGTTCTTGCCAACAAGGCACGTTACGTCCGGTTCGATGGCGATACGCTGCGGCTCCACGAAGTTCCGGTAGTGGCCAATGGATACGGCGGTGAGCCGCATGCGATTCCCCCTTCTCAGTGGTACGCCTACAACAGCCGCCACTGAGGGTGTTGCTGGTGCATCCGTCGGCGGCGCGTACCTGTGGAAAGGATAGAGGGGCCGCGCTGCGCGGCCACGGGATGTTGTTCGACCTGGTCCGGAGGACCGCATACTGCACGCGGTTGACTTGGCAGGGAGGCCGGCGACGAACTGACTGACGCCGACTTCGCAGGCGCGGACGTGTCTGGGGATTGTGGTCGGCGAGGAGAGTCCAGGAGGCCCGAACCGGCCAGCCGACCCGGAGAGTTGACGCGCGTGTGACCCCTAAGTCGTGAACCCTGCGCCGCCGCCACTCCAGGGCAGGTAGATCACTGCGGGCGGAGTGACGTGCCACCGGAGTCGGGCCGATGGGTCCTGGTCGGCCGCCCAGGCACGAAGTCCAGCCCCATCACCCCAAATACGGCTCCGCCCGATCCTCGAAGTAGTGGTCGATCCGCAGCCGCATCGAGGGGTGAATGCGCAGCCCGTCGAGTTCGTCGCGGGCGACCCAGCGCAGCTCGTGGCTCTCGCTGTCGCGGGCCAGCGTCCCGCCGAGCAGCCGGGTGCGGAACGCGAGGGTGAACTGCTGGCGGACCTCGCCGTCGGTGTAGGCGATGACGTGTCGCGGGTCTGAGTAGATGCCGACGAGACCGGTGACCTCGACGTCCAGGCCGGTCTCCTCTTTGACCTCGCGGACCACGGTGTCCTCGATGCTCTCGCCGTAGTCGTGGGTTCCTCCGGGCAGCGCCCACAGGTCGTTGTCGACACGGTGCTGCAGCAGGATGCGTCCCTCCCCGTCATCGACGAACCCGACCGCGGCGGGGACGACCGCGTTGGGCGTGGGAGCGTTGGGGTCGTCGTAGTAGTCGACTCTGGCCATGGCGGGATTCTCCTCTGTCGTGGGACTGGCGGGGCTTCCGGGGCGCGATCAGGCGATCTCGTAGGGCCGGGCGCTGGCCCAGGCCCGTTCGAAGCTGGCGGCGTAGTGGTCGAACATCTGCGCGCCGGGGATGCGCTGCAGGTGCAGCACGGGCGAGCGCAGAGCCGGTGAGCCGAGCACGTGGGTGTTGGCCAGCAGCACGTCGTCTGCGCGGTACATCGACACGTACAGCGTGGTCTCGTGCAGCCGCACGTCGATGCCCGGGTGCCCGACGATCGGGGCGAGCAGCCCGAGGGTGATCCGGGTCCGGGCGGCCATGTCGATGCCCTCCTCGGCGCCGCGCGCGGCGATGGCCGGGGCATCGGGATCCCCAAGTGCCAGACGGACCTGCACGCCCGCATCCGCCCGCCCGGCAAGGATGTGCAGCAGCTCTGAGTGGGCGTCGAACCAGAACAGCCCGGCGTACACGAGCAGCGTGATGGACTGCTCGGCCCCGCGGATCATGCTGGTCCACAGCGCGGCCGGGACCTGCCCGCGGTCGGGATAGACAGCGACGAGCTCTGCCCGACTGGCGGCCTTGGTCCGCTCCTGGTCGGCGACCTCGGGCCACAGAAGCAGCTCGTCGGTGCCGAGGATCTTCGCGACGTCCCACCTCACCGTCCGGTGCGGCAGTCGGCCATCCCTGATCCACCGCTCGACGGTCTTGGGGTCGACTCGGACCCGCTCGGCCAGGTCGCATGGGCGCATCCCCTGCGCTGCGATCCTCGCCCGAAGCCTCTCGTTGGCCACGTTGCTCCTCCCCTCGCTCCGCCGGGACGTCCGGGACGTTCTCGGACGTCCTCAGCCGTCCCGCAGTGCGGTTCTGGCGTCCTCGCCATGCGAGTCCGATTGGCCTCGACAGCAATCGATGCCTACCACCGGAGTCCGACATGGCCAGCAGCCCCGCGTTCCCCACCGACATCCCGGCCACCACATCGACGGGACCAGACCAGCCGACGCACACACGTATCGTGCCGCCCGCGGGGACTGCGGCCGGCCGCGGGGCGGAAGCACAAGCGGTCCCGACGCCCGTTGACCCCACCAGCCACCAGGGCCTGCGCCATGCCCTTCGCGCGGTCGAGGAGACCGGGTGGGGGAGCCCTGCCGGGCGTGCCGTGGTCGATGCGATCCGACAGCGCGCCGGGGCGTGGGCGTTCCTGGTCGACCGTCGCTGCGGGCGCCAGCCCGGCTCGACCGATCCGGCGGACGTGGTCTCGGTCGCCTGGCTCACACTGGCCAGATTCGGCAGCCGGATCGCCGAATCGCAACACCCCTGGGCGTACCTGTGGACATCAGTTGGGAACGAGCTCGCACGTTCGGCCATCGCCGAGTCACAGCTGACCGACCCCGGACGGGTCCGTGGGACATCCGCCGCCCCGACTGCGGTCGTGCGCGTCGGCCTGGAGTCCGCGCTGCTCGACTCCGCCCCCGATGCCGACCGACCCGACTGCGGGAGGACTCCGGCCGCAGCCCCGCCCTCGCCCGCCGTAGCCGAGATCGCCCACCGGCTCGCGGTGCAGCCATCCGATGTCGGCTACTGGCTCGACGCGATCGGCCGGGCTCTGGACGTGATGGCCGATGCCCGCCGCTCCTACGAGGAGTACACGCTGCGGCGCGACCCGTACCTTCGCGAGGTCCTCGGCTTGACCCTCGACGAGCTCAGCGCCCTGGGCGCCCTGCTCATCGGTCCCCGGAAGGGCGACCGGGCCGCCCAGTCCCTGCTCCTGGCGCTGCACCGCGACCTCGCCGTCCCAACGGACGCGGTCGTCGGGGCGGCGGCTCGGGTCGGACTGCTCCGCGCGGCCGGTCGGGACGCGGCGGCGGGGCGGTCGGCCGCGTGATCAGTTCCCGGTCACGCACACGCCGCGACTGGGTCGGGTAGCCCGCCGTGTCCACCGCCCCCGCGCGATACGGCGCGGTCACCGCACTTCCGCTCCCGCGCACCGGTGCTGTCGAGGGCCGCGTCGTCGTGCCGTGGGATCCCCACGACCCGCGCGTGTACGCCGCCGCCGGCCTGCCGGAGACCGACTTCGGCCTGGGCGAGCGGTTCCTGCTGTGGTGCGGTCCGGATTGGCGGTACCGGCCCGGCGTCGGCTGGATGCACTACGACGGCCGTCGGTGGGTCCGCGACGAGCACGGCCGCGCGGTGCGCGCCGCGATGCAGGCCGTCGTCCGCTCCGTCACCGAACTGGAGGCCGATGCGCTGCCCGCGATCTCCGGCGACGGCCGCCGACGCTCCGCCCGCGAACAGCGCCGAGCCTGGGGCCGCTCCTGCGAGACCCCGCGGCGCATCGCCTCCGCGCTGGAGAGCGCCGAGACCTTGCCCGGCGCGGGCGCCGACGAGGAAACGTGGGACCCCGACATCCTCGCGATCAACACCCGCGACGGCCTGCTCGACCTGCGCACCGGTGTCCTGGCCCAGCATGATCGCGCCCACCGCTGCACCGGCCTGGTCGACGCCCCCTGGGACCCCGACGCCCGCAGCGACGCGCTCGACGCCGTGCTCGCCCACCTGTCCGGCGGCGACCCCACAGTCTCGGCGTTCCTCGGCCGGTGGCTCGGCTACTGCCTGACCGGGTCGATGTCCGCCGAGGCGTTCCTGTTCCTGTCCGGGTCGCCGGAGTCGGGCAAGTCCACGCTGCTGTCGGCGTTCGCGCGCATGCTCGGCAGCTACGCGGAGGTCGCGAGCGCCGAATCGTTCGCGTGGCGCCCGCCGTCCGCGGCCGCTTCGCCGGACCTGGCCCGGCTGGCCGGCAAGCGGTTCGTCTACGTGCCCGAGGCCGGCGGCATCCGCCTGGACACCGCGCGCGTCAAGCAGATCGTCGGCGGCGACCCGATCGTCGCCAGGATGCTGCACCAGAACCCCGTCACGTTCCGGCCACGGTTCAAGCTGGCGTTCACCGCCAACGAGCTCGCCGTGATCCCCGATGACGACACCGGCCTGCGCCGCCGCCTGCTGCCCCTGCGCATCACCGCCCCCGTCGCGCACCGCGACTCGCGCATCAAGGCCGAGCTCGAGGAGTCACCGCAGGGGCGTGCCGCTCTGCTCGCGTTCGCCGTCGCCGGAGGCCGCGCATGGCTGCGCGACGGCGCAGACCTCGACGCCCTGCGCGCGCCTGCCGTGGTCCGCGACGAGGTGACGGCCTACCTCGGGGAGATGGACCCGCTGCGCGAATGGTGGGAGGAACGCGTGGTCCTCGATGCCGGCGCCACCACCAACACCGCCCAGCTGCACGCCGACTACGTCGACTGGGCCCGCACCCACGGCGTCTCGCGGCCCTTGGGGATCAAGGGCCTCGCGCAACGCCTCACCGCCCGGGGGTACCCGGTCGATATCGACCGGACCCGCGGTAGCCAGCGGGTGGGGCTCGCTGTTCGGCGGTGAGGCAGGAATGGAGTCGGAGTGCGAGGCTGCGGACGTTGTCGGGTCACCGGCGCCAACGAGCGCCACGGCCGCATCGACGGCGTTCCGCCCACCTGTTGATGGTCGTGGCGCCTGGCGGAATGCACTGATAGGCATGGGCCTGGGGCGTGCCTTTGCGGGCGCCTACGGGTTGGGAGGTACGCGAGACTGTCAGCTCGAGCTTGAAGTTGTCGGCTCAGGCGCATCGCCAGGCTCCGCGTTCTGGCGCTCAGAGGAGTTGGGCTGTTGCCAGTTGATGATCACGTTTTCGAAGCCAGCAGCCGCGAAGAAGCTGCGGAGCCATTGCTCGGTGTTCGCGCGACCACGGTCGTGTAGGTCCGATTCGACTGCTGCTTCAATGATCCGGCCTTCTGCCATCACAAAGACTGGACTGTCGTCCGTCGGGTTGGTCGCGAAGACGTCTGCGATGCGGTCTGTGAAACCCCGTTCGCGGTCGAGGAATTGCACCGACTTCTCGTCAATGTCCACGTCACTCAATATCGGCTCGGGAATGGTGATCCGGATCGTGCTCGATTCCTCGTCCACCTCGATGGAGTCTTCGTCGAGGCCCCTGAAGTCCACCGTGGCACGGACTGAACCGGTCACAAGCGCGACGACGCGTTCTCCCGAGACGAAGCTAGGTAGGAAGTTAGGGTCGACCTCGATGTCGACATCCTGCATGAAGGTCCCCTCAGCGGCCGTAAACTCCTCAACCGCGCGGATCCCCAAGAGAATCGTCGGCCCGGAACGATCGATGGTCTTGGAAGCGAAGGTGTCGTACATCTGAGCCCCAGCGAAGAGCAGCGCTGCCGCGAGCACAACCTTGGACGCAAACGCGAATGCGCTCTTCACTAAGAAACCCCCGACGTTCCTGTATTGGCCGCATGAGTGGAGGGTTGACGGAATCAGCCCCGCTCCGGCTTTGATGCACCCTTGGACGTCTTTGGTGCTTACGTCGGTTCCAAGAAAGCCTGTGACAACCAGCACAGTCGAGTGGTGACGCACGGAACCATTGGCGGCGGAGTAGTCATTGTCTGGCGGGAGGGGGAGATCGGCCGCTAAGCCATCCCTCACCGCGGTGTCTTTCCTACCCATCCGACCAAAGTGAATTGCCGTGGGTAGGCACTTCGGCAGTTCGGCACTTCGGCACTTCATTCCCGAGTCCCTTGTTCCTCGATGTAGTTGTCCACAGATACCGATAGGACTGGGCGCAATTCGCGCGGATGATCTGCCCGTCCTGCCGAAGTCCGCGGGTGCGCGCCGCAGTTACTCCCTCCCGCAAGGGGACGGAGGTGGCCGTGAACAAGCGTGGAATCGGCGTGGTTGCCATGGTGGTCGTGGCAGTTCTGGCCCTCGTGTGGGTGACTCTTCAGGCCAAGCCCTCTGGTGCTGAGAATGCGTCCGATCCGGGGACGCTCGGCCCAATCCGGACGCCTTTCACGGCCGGCCTGACGGAAGCCGCACCCGAGGAAACAACGCTGCCTCAACTGCCGGTGACCTCGAATCCTGATGCGTACGCATCCGCTGTAGCCGGAATCGTCTTCGGCCTCGACACGAGGCTGGCCGACCCGGACGACTACCGGGCGCTGCTGATGTCGGAGGCGGACCCGCAGATGTCCCCGCGCGGCCGTGCGGACCTGGAGCGGATGGTCGCCGAGCGGATCCCGGAGCCGGAGTTGTGGGATCGGATGCGCAGCAACGGCCAGTGGTCGGCGTGGACCACGCAGGACGTGTGGCAGCCGGGCGCGTGGGACGAGGTGGTCACCTCCGGGCAGGCCGAGCCGGGGTGGGCGCTGCGCAACGTGCTGGGCCACCAAACGACCCACTTCCGCGACAGTGGGCAGGATCGCGAGACCTCGCGGGAGCGCACTCTCACAATCGGCATGCGTTGCCCGTCGCCGGATGCCCTGGTGGACCGCTGCTGGCTGACGATGGTCGGCATCGGGGTGGTGTCCTGATGTGGGGCATGGCGGCCGCCGCGACCTCGGCGCTGGTGCTGTCGCTGACCGGCGGGATCGCTGGCGTAGCAGCAGTCGCCGCCGGGATGGGACCGGCCTGCGGGGCGGTGTCCGGTGGCCCGGTCACCGACCTGTCCGACGAGCAGGCTGGCAACGCGAGGGTGATCGTCGCGGTCGGCCAGCAGCGGGACGTGCCGCCGCGCGGACTCCTGGTCGCCCTGATGACCGCGATGCAGGAGTCGACCCTGCGCAACCTCGACTACGGCGACCGGGACTCCCTGGGCCTGTTCCAGCAGCGCCCATCCATGGGGTGGGGCTCCCCGGCGCAGATCCGCGACCCGGCGCATGCGGCGGCCGCGTTCTTCGGCGGCCCCGGATCCCCGACCAGCAACGGCGGGCTTCTCGACGTGCCCGGCTGGGACTCCATGCCACCGACCATGGCCGCCCAGGCGGTGCAGCGCTCGGCGTTCCCGGACGCGTATGCCCGGTGGGAGACGTCGGCCCGGGTGTGGCTGACCGAGGTCCTGGATGACCCGGCCGCAGGGGCGTTGGCGTGCGCCGGCGGTGACGCGGTCGGGGCTGCTGGCGACGGCAGCATGTCGGGGCCGGTAGCCGTGGCCGCGGCGGCGCAGTGGCTGGGCACCGCGTACTCGTGGGGCGGAGGCAACCTCGAGGGACCGACCCGCGGTGTGGACCAGGGCGCGGGGACGGTCGGCTTCGACTGCTCTGCGCTGGTGCAGTACGCGTGGAACCGGGCTGGGGTCCGCCTGCCGCGCACCACCGGCCCGCAGTACTTGGCCCCTGGCCAGCGGATCCAGCGGATGGCCGACCTGCGTCCCGGCGACCTGATCTTCTTCGCCTGGGACCCCTCCGACTGGAACTCGATCCACCATGTCGCCCTCTCCCTGGGCGGCGCTGCGATGCTGCACGCCCCTCGGACCGGCGACGTCGTGAAGGTCGAGCGGGGCATCTCGGCGAGCTCCTACTGGGGGCCGCAGTTCATCGGGGGCCTGCGCCCCACCGGTTGACCCGACCCTCGTGACCGCGCTTATCGCCCATCGACCGAACCATCCGATCCCCTTCCGAGACAAGGAGCGCCAACCATGACCGCAAGCCTCATCCGCCTAACCGGTGTCATCGTCGCCGAGGACCCGGGGGTCAGCTCAAACGCCTCCGGACTGCCGGGGCTGGGCCAGTTGCGGTCGATCGTGGGCGCGATGCTCACCTTCGGACTGGTCGCGTGCGTCGCCGCGGTCGTGATCTCCGCAGTGGTGTGGGGCTTCGGCGCGAACTCCGGCAACCCCCACGTGGCTGGCCGCGGCAAGACCGGTGTCGTTGTGGCCGCCGGGGCCGCGCTGCTCATCGGTGCGGCCAACGCGATCGTGACGTTCTTCTCCGGTGTCGGCGCGACGGTCTGATCTCGTGGAGATCTGCGATCTGGCGCCGTTGAGCCCGGCATGCGTGGTATCCGGGGCAGCCGGCGCAGTGGCCGGCACCGCCGCCGACGGGATCCTCGGCGGCATCGGGCAGACGTTCGCCAAGGGCGCCGAGGCCGTCCTGGATGCTGTTTTCGAAGCGATCGGGAACGCTACCCGGGTCGACCTCGGAGCCAGCTACGTGACCCGCAACGCCGCTGCCATGGCCTCGGTGGCGCTGGTCATCGTGGTCGGGCTGTTCGTCGTCCAGGTCGTCAGCGCCGCGATCCGCCAAGAGCCTCGGGGGCTGTCCCGCGCAGTCGTCGGCGCGGGCGTCGCGGTCCTGGGCACCGCTGTGGCGGCAGGGGTCACCCAGTCGCTGCTGATCGCGGTGGACGAAGTGTGTGAGGCCATCGCCCAGCTGGCGGGCACCAGCATCGAGGACGCCGCCAGCCGGCTGCTCGACGTGTCCCTGCTGCTGCAGCTGGCGCCGGCCGGCGGCGGCGGAGCGGCCCTGATGATCCTGTTCGGGCTGCTGTTCATCCTCGGCGCGACGCTGACCCTCGGGACGCTGCTGGTCCGCCAGGCCCTGATCGTGGTCGCGGTCGTCGTCGCGCCGCTGGCGTTCGCCGGCGGCACCGCGCGGATCACATCGGGGTGGGCGCGCCGCTGGGTGCAGGTCACCCTCGCCCTGATCCTGTCGAAGCTGGCCATAGTGCTGGTGTTCGTCGTCGCGGTCGGGATGCTCGGCAACGCCACCGGCCTGGGCGCCCTGCTGTCCGGGCTGATCCTGCTGCTGCTGGCGTGCCTGGCCCCGTGGGCGTGCTTCAAGTTCCTCGAGTTCGCGGGCACCGCTGTGGCCGGGGAGTGGCATCGCGCCACGAACGGCTCGACCATCGCCGCGGCCAACCAGGGCCGCATGACCGCCCAGTCGATGATGCGCACCGTCGCCCCGATCGTCGGTGGGCCGGCCGGCGGAGCCGCCGCTGCGGGTGCTGGGGCCGCGGCCGGGGCTGGTGCGGCTGGATCCGGCGCTGCAGGCGGTGCGTCCCGAGCGTTCGCCGGCACCGGCGCCGCATCGCCGAGGGCCGGGACCGCATCGGGCGTTCTCGCTGCCGTCCCAGCCATGGCCGGCGCCGGATCGGGAGGGCCCCGCGAACCCGGGCCAGCAGCGGCGGACGCCGCCGATCAGCCCAGCCAGCCGGCTTCGACACAGCGCCTGACCTCGACCCGAACCTGACCCGGAGGGATCCGCATGACGTCCACAACCACCCGCACCACCAACCCGCCCGCCCAGGTGCGCACCGTCCGGTTCGGCCGCCGATCATCCCGCGGCGTGATCCTGGGCCTGAGCACCGCCCGGCTGGCCGCGATCGGGGCCGCGGTCTGCGTGCTCGTCCCCGCGGTGTACCTGGCGGGGATGACCGGCGTGCTGCTGACCTCGCCCGTCTGGGGCGCCGCCACCGCGTCGGCGTTCGTCACGATCGGCGGTCGCCGGGCCGTCGAGTGGGTGCCCGTGTACGGGCACTGGCTGCTGCGGCGCGCCCTGCACCAGGACGTGTACGGGGTGCGCGTCCTGGCGCCGCGCCCCGCGGGGACCCTGGCCCTGCCCGGCGACGCCGCGTCGCTGCGGATGCACCTCGACACCGAGACCGGGGCGGCGATGGTCCACGACCCGCACGGCAACACCCTCACCGCGGTCGCCCGGCTGCGGCACCCGTCGTTCATCCTGCTGTCCCCGGCCGAGCAGGAGCGCCGGGTGGCGGGGCTGGCCCGCGTGTACGCCACCGCCTGCGCTTCCGGGCGGATCGCCAGGGTGCAGATCCTGGAGCGCACCCTGCCCGACTCGGGGCAGGGGGTGCGGCGGCACTGGCGGGCCAACGCCCGCCCCCGCAGCGGCTGGGCGGCCGACCAGTACCAGCAGCTCATCGACGCCGCCGGGCCGACCACCGAGCGGCACGAGACCACGATCAGCATCAGCCTCGACCTCGCGCGGGCGAAGCGGGCCGTGCGCGCAGAGGGCTCCGGGATGCACGGCGCGGCCGCGGTGCTGCGCAGGGAGCTGGTCACCATCGTGGCTGCGCTTCGCGCGGCGGACGTCGCCGTGGAGGGCTGGGTGGGGCCCGACGACCTCGCCCTGCTGCTGCGCGCCGCATACGACCCGGGCCTGGCGCCGAAGCGCTCCATCTGGCGCGACCCCGCGACCGCGGGCCCGACCGCCGTGGTCGAGCACTGGGACCACCTGGTCACCGATTCCGGGCACCACGCCGTGTACTGGATCTCCGAATGGCCCCGCAGCGAGGTCTTCCCGACGTTCCTGTCCGCCCTGATCCTGGCCCCCGGGGTGCGTCGGGCCACCAGCCTCGTCGCCCAGCCGCTGACCACCGCCGAAGCCATGCGGGCCATCCGCAAGGAGCGCGTCGAGTACCAGACCGATGCCGCCCACCGCGCCCGGATCGGCCAGCTCGCCGACTTCGCAGCCGAACAGGAATGGGCCGACGTCGCCCAGCGCGAGCGGGACCTCGTGGCCGGCCACGGCGACCTGCGCTACGCCGGGTTCGTGTGCGTCACCGCCGCCGACCTCGACTCGCTAAGGGCTTGCGAGTAAATAACACGCCGTTATGGCCGTGGCGTGGGGTTGATGGTGT